>NZ_JBMPOQ010000002.1:0-397246 GCF_049340505.1 Undibacterium sp. Dicai25W
CTCATGTTGATATATCGACGGCCAAGGTCATATGATCCATGCCTCGATCTTCCTCGTATCTATACGTTTAATTGCACGTCACGATTGTCTAAATTATGAATCGAGAGCTTACCTATTGAATAAAAAATAGTGCGGATCAGTTTTTGACAGAAGATCAATACCGCGCAACCAGGTTTAATTTAACAACGTTAATTGGTAGTTCTTATGACACCACAATTCGCCTCAAAAACTAATCTATTTTTTTGCCTTTCAACACTTGCTATTTTCATTTTATTTAGCATGCTCGCCTCGCAACATATCAAAATTAATACGCTGATCAAAAGGCTACAACAGTTACCAGACCAGAACGATATTGATGAATTAAAAATGTCAATTCTTGAACACAAATTTCAAACGATTGCTGATTTTGATGAGTTACACAGAACGATACGCAACGAAACAAATTTCAATCAAGAGATGTTACCAACTAACAACTAACCGAGGTAGATTATTGTCGAAATCGGATAAGGTAAAAAGCGATCTCAAACATCGATCATTCATAAAAATTTCATAGAGTAATTTAACCACGTAAAGGTAAATGGACGAGCCAAAATTTTGCTTGCGTCAGTCTTTTTCATTTCACTATCACTGGGCTGTTTTGTAAATTGGCATTTCTAAGTATGTAGCTTGTTGCGCAATCTCAATCGATAACAACCATTATTCTCACAAGGGATACTTAGAACATGAAAAATCATCAATTCGCACTTAGTGCCATCATGCTTGCCTGCCTCGTCGCTTGCGGTGGTGGTGGCTCATCATCTGGTCAGTGAATTTTAACGGTCCGGTCAAACACAAGCCCGTCAACGATCTGACCCGTCTGGTTTTACGTCACATGTATGGCAGCGTTACATCGGTTTCGACGACCACCAATACAATGGTGATAGAACGAGATACAGGCACTTTATCTACGAGTGGTGGCGGGAATACTTTCAGCGCTGTCGATACGGGTAAGGCATTGACTATCAATGTAGACACGACCAACGGTACTTTGTTCTACGATCTGGACAACAAGACAAACAACGGCACGATCAAAGATTTCAGCAACGCAGCAGTGGTCGCTGCACTACAAAAAACTGGCGAATATGTTCGCGTTGCTGCGCGTTACCAACAAGATGGCACGTTTGTCGCGACTCGTATTTTTGCTTCGACGAACTTCAATAAGATTTTTATCAGCCCAGAGGGTTACGTCATACATGCTGATCAGACCACTGGTGCAACGATGGTGTTAGATAACGCAGACGGGAAGCCGATTACTGTAGCAATTGACCCAACGACGCAATTCTTCTTCCGCACCCCGAATACCTCATCGGATGCGGCACCAATTGGTACCGGACCGAGCTTCCTGACCAGCGGTTCGTTGGTGCGAGGATTTAAAGTCAAAATCACGCCAGTAGATGTAACGGCGTCGACAATGCACGCTGCAACCGTTGATATTGAGACAGCACCATACCAAGGCAAAGTAACAAACGCGAACAGCACCAACTTTAGCTTGACGTCGACATTCCCGACACCGACGGATAATTACAAAGGCGTGGCTTTAAGCTATATCAGTGCAACGACACCGAACGGCGTTGATCCATTGAACCCCAAAACAACAATTGCTGGTTTCAAATACTGGAATTACGCTTATCCAACCATTGTTACCTATACATCCGGTTCGACGAATGCGATTACGAATTTTATCGGAACCACAGGTGCCATTAATTTTGGAAGCACAGGAACAAATCCCCCCATTACCTATAACCCAATATTGCTGACATACGCTACGTGGGCTGCCAGCACCAGCAATCCTGGTACTGGTGGTTGGACTGTTCCATATGCGATATTCATGCCACAAACTATTCCAAATACGACTGTCGCAACGCCGCTAGTAGCTGCCTCAGGCACAAACAATAGCTATACCTTTGCGACTAATGCAAAAGGCGGATCTAATGCTGTCACGGTCAACGTAAATGCAACAGCCGGTTCCGCAGCCTTAGTGTACCAAGTTGATCGTACTGGAGATGTCGTCACAGTCAGCCCTATCGATATCACCACCACAGCCGGATTGACCGCATTGACGAATGGCGTATCCAAAGCAGGAACAGCAGTACAAGTCAGTGGAGTACCGAAATCGGATGGTACTTACAACGCTTACCTGATCAAGTACTACACCGCAGCAAAATAATTTCAATATCCGCTTTGAAAGCCGTTTAGCGTAAGTTAAATGGCTTTTTTCTTCATAGCCGCCTCCTGCAACACAGTGATGTTGCAATTTTGCATCTATGCCATCCTCTGATCCAGCGTTTCTTTCCACCCTGCCAAAGGCAAGATTGCTCATTCGTGACTTTGTACAATTCATTTACAAAAAAATATAACAAAATTTTATTATTTTGTTTTTTGTGCAATATACTTTCTGATCAGAATGAATCTGACCATGAAAGGATAAGCAATGCAAGCGTCTAAAAAGTGGCCGTTTCACATTTATCTTTCTTATAGCTTAACCGGTTTAATTTTTGCCTTTACTCTTGCAATCGGTGTCGTTCAATTTAATAAAATGGGCGAGATTATCCTGCATGAGGCTAATAGCAATTACGAACATACTGGCAAGCAAGTTGCCAACAGTATTCAAGCAATTTATACGCCCGCTAAAAATCAAACGGAAATTCTGGCGCAATCAATGCCGATACCCGGTGATCAACTTGATGACAGACTGGAGCACATTGCTTACCTGGCGAAAGCCGTTGCCAGTATTCCCTCTGCGACCTCAGCGTTTATTGGATACGTTGATGGCGAGTTTTTTCTTCTGAGAAAATACCAACAAAACTCAGTCTCTTCTTCACTTTTTCATGTACCAGCCGACACTGCCTGGGTGGTTCAAAGTACCAGTTTAAAACACAAAAAATTGGTCGAACACGTCATTAGTTTTAACAAACTACTAGAAGAAACCAGCCGTAAAAAAATTACACGCCGAAAGTTTGATCCGCGCGAGACGCTCTGGTACAAGTCAGCCATCAATGCTCCAGACCATGTGAATGTCACCAAGCCCTATTACTTCTTCACCAATCATCAAATCGGCGTTACCTATTCACAAAAAATTGCAGACGCAGACGCAGTAATAGGTATCGACATTGAATTGCCTACCATTTTACAGACGCTGGAAAACAATAAATTAACACCATCTAGCAAAATCGCCCTGATCGATGAAAATGCACAGATTCTGGCCCTGCAATATGGCGACAAAATGCCGTTTCGCCCCCAAATCATTACCGACAAAGATGGCACGCATCACATGCCAAGATTGATGGAACAAGATGTTCCTGTGTTAAATACTGTACTTAAACTGAAATCTGCCAAAGGGGCCCTAAGCGAATCTATCGATATCGACGGAGAAAACTGGGCTACTTACAAACAAAATATCGACATCCCTGGTGGCAGACCATTGACTTTACTAATTGCCAGCCCGCACCAGGAATTACTGGCGGATATTATTGCCATGAAAAAGCAAAGCATGCTTTTTTTTGGTGTGCTATTCCTAATGGCTATCCTGATCACCTTTTTGCTTTCTAAACGAATCTCCAGGCCGATGGTGCAACTGGCTCAAGAAGCCCAAAAAATTGCCCATTTTGATTTCCAAAGTCCGGTCAACATCAAATCGCACATCAAAGAGATTTCTGATCTGGCGACATCCATGTCGGGAATGAAGGCTACGATACAATCATTTTTAGACATTGCCAGCAATCTTACCGGCGAGACCAACTTCAATAACTTGCTTGCGACCGTATTAAGGGAGCTATCCGAAATCACGATTGCAGATACGGCGATTTTGTATTTATATGATCCCCAAAAATCTTCACTTGAATCGGTACAAGTTTATATGGATCATCATGTCGTCAACGTTGAACAACAAATCATCCCGACGACAGCTTCTCATCCCGTTGCTCTGGTGTGCCATCAGACGTCATCAGTGACACGCCTCGGGGTGGAAGCATTGCACGAGTACTTTGGTGGCATCGCCGAGTACCAACACGAATGCACTCTGATTGCCATTCCATTGCGCGACAGAAAAAATCAATTAGTCGGCGCTATTGCACTCTTAATCAATGCTAGCAGCATCGATGTTGGGCGTCAGGCGATGGCAGTCGCCGTTTCCGGCACCGCTGCTATCGCGATAGAAAATCAGCGCCTGATACAAGAACAAAAGGCATTACTTGAGGCCTTTATTCAATTGCTTGCGGGTGCCATTGACGCCAAGAGCCCTTACACAGGAGGCCATTGCCAGCGTGTTCCTATGCTCACCAAGAGCCTGGCGCAAGCTGCCTGCAATGAAAATACAGCTGCATTTGCCGACTTTCGTCTTAGCGAAGCGGAATGGGAAGAATTACACGTTGCCGCCTGGCTGCACGATTGCGGTAAAGTTACGACACCCGAGTACATCGTCGATAAGGCCACCAAACTAGAAACCTTATATGATCGTATTCACGAAGTTCGCATGCGTTTCGAAGTCATTAAGCGCGATGTACACATCAATTTTTGGAAGGCTGTGGCAGAAGGTGGTAATCCAGACGAGCTGAAGAGACAGCGCGATCAGACGCTATCCGACATCGATGCCGAATTTGTCTTTATCGCAGAATGCAATGAAGGCGGCGAATTTATGAGCGAAGAAAAAATGGCACGCATCGATCAAATTGCAGAAAGACAATGGGAGCGTACTTTATCTGATCGTATCGGCATCTCTTACAACGAAAGAGAAAGAAAAAATCGTACTCCTGAAACAGCACTACCGGTAATGGAAAAAGTGCTGGACGACAAAGCTGAACATATTTTCATTCGTGAGGAACATGACCAGATAGACGTCGATAATCCGTGGGGATTCAATATCAAGGTACCGGAACATTTGTACAACCGCGGTGAAATTTACAACCTAAAAGTGAAGCGTGGCACGCTGTCCGAAGAGGAGCGCTACAAAATTAACGAGCATATTGTGCAGACAATTATGATGTTAAAGCAGTTGCCGTTTCCACGTCATTTGAGCCGAGTGCCAGAAATTGCAGGTGGTCATCATGAAAAAATGGATGGTACGGGCTATCCTAAAGGCCTGCACGGTCACGAAATGGACGTCAAAGAAAAGATCATGGCGATTGCCGATATTTTTGAAGCCCTGACTGCATCAGATCGCCCCTATAAAAAAGGAAAAACCTTATCCGAAGCGCTCAATATCATGAGTTTCATGAAAAAAGATAAGCATATCGATAGCGATCTATTTGCCTTGTTCTTGCGATCCGGGGTATATCTCGAATACGCCTATATGTTTATGCAGCCGGAGCAAATTGATGAAGTTGATATTCATGCTTATATGTAGAGATATATGTGAAATAAGCCTGACGACAGCAGACTTTATTCATTCTGAGCCAAGTCTGACAATCACGAGAAAAGAAGCCGTTCATGATGAACGGCTTCTTTATCTGCATGTTATTCCACCTATCAAATTAACGTGACTTCTTTATGACCAAATACCACCTATCGATAAAATACATCACTTAGTACAAATTATCCGTCAAAACGCGCTAAATGCTTTTCAAGCAAAGCAATTCCACCTAGAGTCACGCATTGGTTTTTTCTGCCCGCCGCCGAAATTTTTATAAGCACAAACAAAATGACTCCGTTCCTTAAACGCATTGCCGTGTCTCTCATTACCTTCGTGCTGTGCAATCAGACCTGCACAGTATTAGCACAAGAAAATCGCATTGACACCATACGTCCTGATGCGCCAGAACTCGCTCACTATGGTACCTATCAGACAGGTGTAAAGACGCTGCACTTTACCCATGAAAATCAATTGGATATTGTGAAAGCGAAAGCTGGTGAAAAGATTCCCGTCTACAACCGACCGCTGACTGTTGAAATATGGTATCCAGCCAGTTTAAATGCTGATCAAAAAGCAGGAAGCACGCCATTACATGCGATGACACGCGATGGGATCACTGAAGTAACTCTTTGGGGACAAGCAGTACGCGATGCACGAGCAAACAGTACAGACGGACCATATCCTTTGCTGATCGTTTCACATGGCTATCCGGGCAACCGTTTTTTGTTGAGTCATTTGGCTGAAAATCTGGCGAGCAAAGGCTATGTCGTTGCATCGATTGATCACACGGACAGTACTTATCAGGACCAGTCTAGTTTTGGTAGTACCTTGATGAATCGCTCCTTAGACCAGTTATTCGTCTTAAACCAAATGGAGAAATTAAATAAGGAAACGACCCATGGTTTGAAAGGCATGGTCAATGTCAATATCACTGGCGTAATCGGTTACTCGATGGGCGCCTATGGTGTCGTTAATACCGTCGGCGGTGGTGTTAGTGAAGCCGCAGTGAAGTCACCAATTGGTGTACCAGATAGTGCATTGGAGATACGCCAATCAGGAAATGCTAACTATCTCGCCAGCATAGACAAACGCATCAAAGCAGCAGTCGCTTTTGCCCCTTGGGGTTGGAATATGGGAGTATGGGACAAGCAAGGATTAGCTGGCATCCATACCCCGATATTTTATATTGCAGGTAGTGCGGACGATGTCTCTGGCTACGGGCCAGGTGTCAGAAATATTTACGAGAATACGGTCAATGCACCACGCTACTTACTGACATTTGAAAACGCAAATCATAATGCAGGCGCACCAATTCCGGCGCCCAAAGAAACCTGGAAGTATTCAGAAAAATTACATTTTATTCCAGCAGAACATTACCTCGATGCGATCTGGGACAACGTTCGTATGAATAATATTTCTCAGCACTTTGTGACTGCATTTTTGGATAAATATTTGAAAAATGATGTCCGCAAAGATGCTTATCTTAACGTCATAGAAAATGCTCAAGATGGCAAATGGTCGGTCGCAAAAGATGGCAGCTACAATACTGACCACACTTATTGGAAGGGTTTCCCAGCTCGCACCGCAATCGGCCTTCGACTGGAACACCAACAACCCTGACACGTTGCATGTAACTAAGTAGGTGAATACACAAGGCTGCGGCGAGAAAACATCAGCTGGTGACGTCTCACCTTACCAAATAAAGGTTTAGGCAGCCAACAAATTAGAGATGCTATATGACCGCATTCATGAAGTGCGCATGCGTTTTGAAGTAATTAAGCGAGATGTAGAAATTGATTACTGGAAGGCGATCGCGGAAGGTGGCGATCCTGAAAAACTGCGGCAACAGCGCGATCAGGCAATCACTGCAATCGATGACGATTTTGCTTTCGTCATTGATTGCAATGTTGGTGGTGAGTTTATGAGTGAAGAGAAAATTGAACGTCTTGACAATATTGCAGAAAGAAAATGGCAAAGTAGTTTATCTGACCGCATCGGCATTTCTTCATTGAAGAAGGAAAGAAAAGATCAGACACCAGAGCCTCTGTTACCTGTCATGGAGAAACTATTAGATGACAAGCCAGAACATATTTTCATCCGCGAAGAACAGGACAAAATTGCCCCGGATAATCCATGGGGTTTTAATATCAAAGTACCGGAACATCTATATACATTTATATAACCGCGGTGAACTTTATAATCTCAGGGTAAAACGTGGCACTCTTTCGGAAGAAGAACGCTATAAGATTAATGAACATCTGGTGCAGACGATCAAGATGTTGACGCAATTGCCGTTTCCACGTCACTTAAGTCGCGTGCCAGAAATCGCAGGTGGCCATCATGAAAAACTCGATGGCACGGGCTACCCCAAAGGTCTGCATGACAAAGATATGCAAGCACCGGAAAAAATGATGGCAATTGCCGATATTTTTGAAGCCTTGACGGCATCCGATCGTCCGTACAAAAAAGGAAAAACCTTATCAGAAGCGCTCAAAATTATGAACTTCATGAAGCAAGATCAGCATATTGATGCTGATCTGTTTGCGGTATTCTTGCGTTCTGGCGTTTATCTTGAATACGCACATCAGTATTTGTCTCCGGAGCAAATTGATGAGGCCGATATCCATGCATATATATAAATTGCAGCGTCTGGAATAATCCTCCAAATGCTACGATAACGTCTTTCGTTTTGAAATATAAAAAACCCATGTTAAATACTTCACCATATAAAAAACCTCTCGTATTTTTATGCTTTTTGGTGGGCGTAACACTGACGATTGACTCCACTATTCTTATGACGCGACACAACTTTGGATTTGGTGTGACCTTTCCGTTTTGTGTCGGCATAGGTTTATTAAGTATTGCGTGGCGGTGGCAAAGATTGCATGCGTGGTTAAATCAAAAAAAACACAGGCTACTATTGTGGCGGCTGTTTTGGGCGGGAGCGGTAATCTGGCTATCCACCGTAGCGGCTTTTTTCTATTTCATTCAGGCTGGGCACGATATCGACATTCAAACAATTCGTCAGCCCGTACGAACGATTTTAGTGTTGGGCGGAGGCACCAGAGACTGCCTTCCAAGACCCACTCTGGCTGAACGTTTGGATTTGGCTTTTGAATGGGCACAACGCTTGCCTGACACCAAACTCGTTGTCAGCGGCGGCCAGGATCCGGGTGAACAATGCACCGAAGCACAAGTCATGGCTAACTATCTGCATCAGCGCGGATTACCAGAGAATCGCCTGTTGCAAGAGGGCATGAGTACGAACACATTTGAAAACCTGGCCTTCAGCAAACAAATCATGTCTGAACACGGCATCAGTACTACCGATGGATTGCTCATCATCACCAGCGATTTTCATAGCGTACGTTCGCGGCAGATTGCACTCAAGGCTGGATTCAACAATCTTGCCAGTGCGGGTGCTGAGACACCTTTGAGCGTGCGCTATAACAGTTGGTTGCGCGAATATTTTTCATTTGTTCGTGGTTGGATAGTCGGAGATTATTAATGGTGCGCTCTGTCGCAATAACCCGGTGTCTGCGTGATTGCTGCGCTGACACTGCCGTTCCCGAAAGCCTGGAATTTCACTGCGCCCTATTCCCAGATCTCTGAGTTCCAACTCACTCATCTTAGACAACTCTGACAACTCTCCTTGAGACGGCGAATACACTTTGTCCCATATCCTTTGCAAACGATCAGCAAAGCGACTGATGACAACTTGTATGAGAGATACTTGCATGATGAGCTCCTTAATAGGATAACCGCAATTAACGTTGAAGAGCTCACATCATGCAACTTGCGGTACAATCAGTAAAATGACATTTTATGATCACATCTATCAGGAAAACTGATGAGAGAACTCAGCCTCGACCAACTCAAGACACTGATTTGCATCATTGATCTCGGGACTTTTTCAGCGGCTGCGCAGGCTTTACACTTGTCGCAGCCAACGGTCAGCCTGCACATCAATGAACTGGAAAGTCGTTTTCAGACACCGTTACTGGTACGCGGCGGCAAGCGAGTACTTGCGACACCTGCCGGGGCTTGTCTGGCTGACAGCGGCAGGCGTTTATTGCGTGATGCCGATGAAGCGGTGGCAGCAGTCGAGCGCCAGGTTGCTGGTATTACTGGCAGGGTCAGGCTCGGTGCATCAAGCGGCATCCTGGTTCATCAACTACCGCAAGTGATGGAAACGCTGGAAAAGACCTATCAAAAAATCGATATTGAGGTCAATATTCTGGGCTCTTCCGACACCATGAATGGCTTACAACAGGGAAGCCTGGATATAGGTATCGTCGCCATGCCGCAAACACCAGCGAAAGACATCGTCATTACACACTGGCGTACCGATCCCATGATGGCGTATTTACCACTGCGCTGGAAAGCACCGAAATTCGTGACGCCAGAATGGTTAGCTCAGCAGCCGCTGATATTTAATGAACCAAGCACCCATATGTATCAACTGACGATGGCGTGGTTTGCGCAAGCAGGATTTTCTCCGCGAGCAAAGATCGAACTCAACTATACCGAAGCGATGAAGAGTCTGGTTGCTGCCGCCTACGGTGCTGCGATACTACCGTTTGAACATCCAGAATTATCTGAAGTCCGACCGCAAATCCAATTGCGCCCTTTACGTCCTGCTTTACCGCGCCACATTGGAATTGCTCATAGACCAATTGCTACGCTAGACGGTGCGAGTAAAAATTTTCTGAATGTCTTAGAGATGTTTAAGCAAAAATAGGCATCCTTAAATATTGTCGATAGAAAGTGCCAGCATGAAACGCGATAAAGCCCATACCACCAGAATCATTGATCACATTAGTTACCGCCTTACCTGCGTCTTTATCATTCCGCTGATTAGCTTGCTTTTCATCGCCGGTAACGCCAGTGCACAAGCAACATCAAATCAAACACAGCAGCCATGTTGTGGCGTGATTACTCCGGCGGGAAAACACATGTTGCAAACATTGGACAGCATGGATGTTGAACATTTATGGCTTGCACACCAACATGTGAATTGGGAAACGGGTATTGCCGATCGTGACGCAGACTATGAGGGACCAGGCAAAGCCACGCATTGCAGTGCGTTTGCTGCCGCAGTAGGAAAACGTGTTGGAGTGTATTTACTCAGACCACCTGAACATAGTCAGATTTTATTGGCAAACGCGCAAACCGCGTGGTTATCAAGCCGGGCGGCAACGAAGGACGGTTGGATCAGATTGGACGATGCCAAAGCAGCGCAAAACCAAGCTAACCTTGGTGAACTGGTGGTGATTGTTTATCAAAGTCCTAATCCCAAAAAACCGGGTCATATTGCGATTGTCCGTCCGTCTTTAAAGACACAATCGCAACTTGATCAGGATGGCCCACAAGTCACACAAGCCGGAACGTATAACCGCAACGATTGGGATGCACGCCATGCTTTTCAGGGTCATGCAGGTGCATGGCCTGACGGCGTGCAATACTTCAGTCACAGCATCAGGCCTTAGCTTGTGCCGCATAAATAGCGGCATTTCAAGACAACTTCAACATCTATTTGCCAAAAAACTCTTCATGCACCAGTCTTAATGCAAGCTTGCGATCCTCTTGTTGGACCAGCATATAAGCTGCAACTTCACTAGCGCCTGCAGCGGCAAGCGTCACGCGAGCACCTCCGGCCAATGCCGCTGACAGCGCCCGACTGGCAATCGCGCTACCCACATCGGATGCATCAAGTACGCCGTCCCCAACGACAGCAACGATCGCCACCGCATCGTTACGACTCACCTCAACCACACCAGCCAAATGGTGTTCGCTCAAAGCTTCATACGCAGCATCCAAATGATCACGTGCCAGTAAAATATTGATCGCAGTTTGCGCTGTCAAGACGCTCTTAATATTGATGCCATGTTGATCCAGCGTATTGGTTACTTGCGCCAGAATGCCAGATTTAAAACCGACACCAGGACCGTGCAATTTCAGTATCGCCACATCCTCGGTAGAGCTGACGCTTTTGACCACATCACTGGTTACTTTGCGTTGTCCATCAATGATCGTATAAGGTTTCAAGCCACGTTCCGGACGAGTGATATTTAAAATCCGGATAGGAATCTCGCGGTCAAACAGCGGCTCTACAGTACGTGGATGTAAAATTTTCGCCCCGAAATACGACAATTCCGCCGCTTCCAGATAATTTAATTGAGAAATCGAACGTGGCGCGCTGACCGTACCTGGATCCGCACTTAAGAAGCCATCCACGTCTTTCCAGACATCCAACGATTCGGCACCGATACAGGCAGCAATCGAGGCCGCTGAATAGTCCGAACCACCACGACCAAACAAAGTAGTTTTGCCATTTTTATCAACGCCGTAAAAACCCGGCACCACGTACACAACATCATCGGCCAATGCTTGTGATACTGGCGTAGTGCTCGCTTCAAAATCGCAAGCAGAATTACCGAACACGCCATCAGTCACCAGACCGATATCTTCCGGTAAAGCTTCACGCGCAGCGATACCGCGGCTCAATAGTACTTCTGTCAGCAACAAGCTCGATAAACGTTCGCCATAACTCAGAATCGCGTCATTCACAAACGTCGGCACATCGCCTATGCAATGAATGCCAGTCAGGTAACGATCTAATTGATCGAGTCTCTCACCTAATGCTTTTTCGGTTCTATCGCGATGGGCGACATCGCTGATATTCGCTTCCAGAATCTCGCGTTTCAACGCGCGCAAAGTCTGGGTGTAATTTTGACTTTCAGCCAATGCAGCTTTAGTACCAGCACCCTCTTTTGCTGCTTGAACGCAGTCGATTAAGGCGTTGGTAATGCCATAAAATGCCGACACCACCAATACCAGTGGTCGTTGATACGCTTGTACCACGTTGACGACTCGATCAATATCCTGTGGCTGACGTAAATTTGATCCGCCAAATTTTACAACGATTTTTTTCATGCCCGATTCCAAATAAGTGTTGCAGTGTTCGATTGCATTGCCAATAAGCAGGACGAGTACAAGCCACGCCGCGCTGACATTTGATGGGTCTTGGCGGGTTGCCCCCACCCTACCTGTCGATCCCAGCCACTAGGGTACTGCCACCTGAGGTATGGGTCAATCAAACTGGCGCAAACAAAGTCTCATCCTTCATCATTTTTGGTTCGCGTGGCAATTCGTTAAGCAAGAACAGACAAGACACAGATGTGCATTTATTTCCGATCGGAAATGGCATTTTGATCTATGTCATAGATGAGTCACATCGACTGCTTATAGTTGAAAGATTATTGTTATTTTATCCTTTAGGTGATTCTGTGATGCTTAACACCCAAATCAGCAACCAAGAACTCAGCGAACATATCCGTCGTGATTTACTCGACGGCTACGATGAAGAGTTTGAACTCGAAATTGAAGATCGTCACTATGAAAACGGCGCAGAGGCAATTGCATTAAGCGATTTTGAAAAAGAACAACGCCGCTTGTACTTCCGTGAGTTATTCCGGTTGCAAGCAGAGCTGGTCAAATTGCAAGATTGGGTGGTCGCCACTAAACATAAGGTTGTGATCTTATTTGAAGGACGCGATGCCGCTGGCAAAGGGGGCGTCATAAAACGCATCACCCAACGTTTGAATCCACGCGTTTGTCGGGTCGCGGCATTGCCAGCACCAAATGATCGTGAACGCACACAATGGTACTTTCAACGTTATGTATCGCATTTACCAGCTGGTGGCGAAATCGTTTTGTTTGATCGTAGCTGGTATAACCGTGCTGGCGTAGAGAAGGTGATGGGATTTTGTACTGACGATCAATATGAAGAATTTTTCCGGACCACGCCAGAATTTGAACGCATGTTGGTCAGCTCCGGCATTCAACTGATCAAATACTGGTTCTCCATTTCCGACGAAGAGCAACGAGCGCGTTTTTTGGGACGTATTCACGATCCGCTGAAACAATGGAAATTAAGTCCTATGGATCTCGAGTCTCGTCGCCGCTGGGAAGATTACACCAAGGCCAAAGAGATCATGCTTGAGCGTACACATATCCCTGAGGCACCATGGTGGGTTGTCGAAGCCGATGATAAGAAAAAAGCTCGCCTTAATTGCATCCATCATCTGCTAAATCAGATGCCCTATCAGGAAGTGCCCCATCCTACAATTGAATTGCCGCAGCGTGAAAGACATGAGGATTATCTGCGCAATCCGGTTCCACCAGAAATTATCGTTCCCAAAGTGTATTGATCAAACTCTGCACAATCCTAAATTTATTTAGTTTGCTGTACCAAATATTGCTTTAATTTGACTGGAGATTCACCGTATGACCATCACTAATATTGCCGCTACTGGAGTACCAGAACGGCCGGCAAAAAAAACCTTGAGGGACCATAAAACGAGTCCTGTCACGCTGATTATTTTTGCTACTTTATTGATCGCCGGTATTGTATTCACCTGCTACAGTCTGGTTTCCGATATGAGTGGCGTGAGCTTTGGCGATACCACGCTGGTACCCTACATCCTGTTAGGGGTTGCCTTGTTGATCGCTCTCGGCTTTGAATTTGTAAATGGTTTCCACGACACTGCCAATGCCGTGGCGACCGTCATTTATACCAATTCTTTACCACCTAACTTTGCCGTGATGTGGTCCGGATTCTTCAACTTCCTGGGGGTGTTGTTATCTAGCGGCGCGGTAGCGTTCGGTATTATTTCTTTGTTACCAGTCGAATTGATTTTGCAAGTTGGTTCGTCCGCCGGTTTTGCAATGGTATTCGCTCTCTTGATCGCTGCGATCTTGTGGAACCTTGGAACTTGGTGGTTAGGTTTGCCAGCATCCTCTTCACATACGTTGATCGGTTCTATCATCGGTGTAGGCGTTGCAAATGCGATGATGCACGGCCGTGATGGTACAACCGGCGTTGATTGGGCACAGGCGACCAAAGTGGGCTACTCCTTGTTGCTGTCACCATTGGTTGGTTTCTTCTTTGCTGCCATGTTGTTGCTGGTGTTGCGCAAACTGGTGAAAGCAAAAGAACTGTATGAAGAACCAGACACCAACACACCACCACCATGGTGGATTCGTGGCTTGTTAGTATTGACTTGCACCGGCGTTTCTTTTGCACACGGTTCGAATGACGGTCAAAAAGGTATGGGTTTAATCATGCTCATTCTGGTTGGTACAGCACCGATGGCCTATGCACTGAACCGTGCCATGCCAGTCGATCATATGACGCAATTTATTGCAGTCGCTCAGGTAACTGAACAATCTCTGCATAAATACATCGTGCAAGACGCACCAGTGGAACCACGTAAAATTTTAGCGAACTATGTACGTACCAAGGAATTAACCACTGAAGTATTACCAGCACTTGCAAAAACAACGGGCAACATTGCGCAACAAATTAAAGAACACGGCACGCTGGCGAAAGTTCCAACGGCACTCGTATCCAATGTCCGTAACGACATGTTCCTGGCTTCAGAAGCAATTCGTTTGCTGACCAAAGACACTAGCTTGAATTTTGATACAGATACCAAAGAGAATCTGAATGCGTTTAAACATCAGATTGATGATGCAACCAAGTTCATTCCTCTGTGGGTGAAAATTGCGGTAGCGATCGCACTTGGCCTCGGCACCATGGTTGGCTGGAAACGTATCGTTGTTACCGTCGGTGAAAAAATCGGCAAAACACATTTGTCTTATGCCCAGGGTGCTTCTGCTGAATTGGTCGCTATGTTGACGATTGGTGCGGCGGATATGTATGGTTTACCAGTGTCGACGACACATGTTCTGTCCTCTGGCGTGGCGGGTACAATGGCAGCAAATCGCTCTGGCTTGCAAATGTCCACCATCCGCAATCTGGCGATGGCATGGGTACTGACAATGCCAGCGGCAATGTTGTTGTCGGGTTCTTTGTACTGGTTATTTACGCATGTTTTCTGATTGAATTTTTCGATAAAAAAACTCGCTTTTGAAGCGAGTTTTTTTATTTTTAAAGAGTAAATATCTACAGAATTATTGCGCCGGACGTGTCTTATGAAATACCAGCGGACTATACGGCACAGAGGATGGTGGCGGTGCTTGCAAGATATGTTTCTTCATCGCACCCATAATATGCATCTCACATGGCTTGCAATCGAACTTCAAGGTATACTTTTCTTCCCCAGTAACTAATGTCATCGGTTCTGCTTTCACCTGGCCTTGTACGCCTTTAACGCCTTTGGCTTGTTTAGGGCAAAGATTGAAAGAGAAGCGCAGGCAATGCTTGGTGATCATTAAGGATACTTCGCCTGGCTCTTCATGCGCCTCGTAAGCAGCAGCAATCAATTGTACGCTGTGCTTTTTATAAAATTCACGAGCTTTGCTGTTGTAGACATTGGCCAGGTAACTGAGTGTCGTTTCTGGATAAGCGACCGGCGGCTCCACAGCTGGCGTGCGCTCCGGGCGCAACCACGCTTGCGAGCGCGCCAGTTCATGTGCGGCAACGGCATCGCGGCGTAAGGCATTGATGACCGAAGATGGCACAAACCAAGCTTGGCGCAACCGCAAATCAACATTCGCAGACTCAAACATGGTGTTACCCAATTTGGCCAGACTGTCGCGCAAACCGGCTTCGGCTTTATCGGCCTGTTGCGCTGCTTGCAAGGCTATCGCGACAGCAACTTCAGAATGCACACCGTCTTCATCGGTCACCGCCAAACGCAAACCTTGTTCATCATCAGATAAGGTCAGCCAGACTGGAATCCGGCGTTCTGCTGATTTTTTGGTTAATGCGTGTTCCCAGCGTTGATCACGGTTGCGATTGATCAGCATGCCGACTTTAAGACCTAATAGTTCGCTGACTTTCTCGTTAGGTGAAACACGCCACAGATCGCCATTTTCACTCTTACCCATGTGTTCTACGGTATTGGCCTGAATACCCATGACTTCGCGTTTGAGCATGTAGTTCAAGCCATCACCATTGGCCATCGGTTCGTTGGTTTCCATTTCAAACCAGGTGGTACCGATGCGCGTCACGTAACCAAGATGCAAACCAACGTATTTAGGCGAATCAAACGCGCCGATATTATCCAGACGCCCATTGGCAAAATAATCGGTATGACCACGATGAAAGTTTTTATCGACATTCGGCGTGAAGGCGATCTGGCTACGACCGCTGGATGCACGTGTAAATTCTGGTCTGCGCTCTAAAATTTCGTCGAGCAGCATACGATAATGGGCAGTGATATTTTTGACGTAACCCATATCTTTGTAGCGGCCTTCAATCTTCAAGGATTGCACACCAGCATCAAGCAATGCTTCGAGGTTGCGACTCTGGTCATTGTCCTTCATCGACAATAAATGTTTTTCGTAAGCGACGACGCGCCCTTCACCATCGGTCAAGGTGTAAGGCAAGCGACACGCTTGTGAACAATCGCCACGATTTGCACTGCGACCGTTGTCAGCATGCGAGATATAGCATTGACCCGAAAACGCCACGCACAGAGCGCCATGAACAAAATATTCTAATGGCGTTTTCACTTCGGCTTTAATCGCCTTGATTTGTTCTATCGTCAGCTCGCGTGCCAACACCAATTGTGAAAAACCGACATCCCCTAAAAATTTCGCTTTCTCAACGCCGCGAATATCGCACTGTGTACTGGCATGCAACTGAATCGGAGGAATATCCAATTCCAATATCCCCATGTCCTGCACAATCAGCGCGTCAACACCTGCATCGTACAGCTGGTGAATTTGTTTGCGCGCTGGTTCTAATTCAGACTCATGCAAAATCGTGTTCATGGTCACAAAGATGCGCGCATGATAGCGATGGGCAAATTGTACGAGCTCTGAAATCTCGCTGATCTCATTGCTGGCATTGTGGCGCGCACCAAAAGACGGGCCGCCGATGTACACCGCGTCAGCACCATGCAGGATCGCTTCTTTGCCTATCTCAATATTTTTAGCGGGAGACAGAAGTTCAGTTTGATTGACGAGCAAGCTCATGGCGATGACCAGTGTAACGAGGAAAGGGCGAAATTATAACGAAATCAAAGGCTTATGTCCTGACTGCGGCGACTTTCATTGTGCTTTTTAGTTCAAGTCCAGCAAATACCAATGTCAATCTGCAAAGTCTTTGCGGTTAACTTGCAATTAGCTGCCGCTGGAGCACGTATTTTTTGACGAATGCCAGATAAAAATGTAATTTCATCTACAATTCGACTTCATAGAACCTTATCCTGAACAAACCCGATCACTGTTCATACCAATCACTTTTTACGCGCTCACTTATGCTTTCTTTACGCTTTCGCCAATTGATTCTGACCGTCTGCACAAGCAGTTTATGCATCACCCTCGTGCCTTCTGACGCGATCGCACAAACTGTTCTACCGGTTAAATTGGCGACCAGCTTACAAAAAGCGGGCGTGCCAGCGAGTGCCATCAGTGTGATAGTACTACCCTTCAATGCAAGTAATCCCGACGCTGCGGTCCTGGCGCAAAACGCTGATCTTGCCATGCATCCGGCATCCACCATGAAATTGCTGACAACTTTGGTCGCTTTAGAAGAACTGGGGCCCAATTTCCGTTGGAAAACGCAAATTCTCTCCGATGCACCAGTCGCAACTGAAGTATTGGTTGGAAATCTGTATTTACGCGGCGGCGGCGATCCCGATTTGAATATACAAAAATTCCAGACGATGCTGCGCGATCTTCGCAATCAAGGCATACGTTCTATCAACGGTAACATTGTTTTGGATCGCAGCTACTTTCAACCAGAGCGCGTTGACGTCAATATGCTGCCTTTTGACGAACATCCCGACGCGTATTACAACGTGGTTCCTGATGCGTTGCTCGTTCACAGCAATATCAGTTCAATTACCGTCGAGTCTGGCAATGACAATGTTGAGACACGTTTACTAACACCTCTGGACAACACGCTCATCATCAATCAATTACGCTTAAACAAAAAGCCCTGTGCAACATGGGAACAAACCTGGCAAGCCCCCGATGTATCGGTCTCTGATAACGCAGCGATCAGCATCACCTTGAATAGCAGCTTTCCACGTCATTGCAAGATCACGCAACACTTAAATATACTGGATCGCAATCAATACATTGCCCATTTAATTCGTGGTTTATGGCAAGAGCTAGGCGGGAGCTGGCAAGGGAAAATTGTTGATGGAAAAACACCTCCCAGCGCCAATCTGTTACTCGAACATCAATCAGAAACTCTGGCTGACACCATACGCATCGTCAACAAACATTCTGATAACGCAATGGCACGCAGCATTTACCTGAGTCTGGGAACAGAAAGCAATCCTCTACTCAACGCCAATAGCGCACAAGCCGCCGATGCCCGCATACGCGCCTGGTTGTTCAGACATGGCATCAATGATGCAGGTATTGTTCTGGAAAATGGGTCTGGCTTATCACGTGCTGAACAAATCAGTGCAAAACAAATGGCCGCTTTATTGCTGGCTGGAGCACGTAGCAATTGGTACCCCGAATTTGCCAGCAGCCTGCCAGTTGCAGGCATGGATGGTACCATGCGCAAACGCCTGAAAGACAGCCCTGCCGCACAAAATGCGCGTATCAAAACCGGTACGCTCAAAGACAGCGTAGCGGTTGCCGGTTACGTACGCGACGTCAATAGCCAAAACTGGGTCGTCGTTGCGATGATCAATACTGATGCCGCAGGCAAAGCAAGAACAGCGCTAGATACGCTAATTAATTGGGTCGCCAGTGGGCGTGATGATGCTGCAAATAACACCATGACAAGCAACGAGTAATTCGGGGTAGAAGTGGGTAGAGTTTAAGAATAAAGGGCAAGGAAGCTTTTTCTATATATTATTTTCATCTTTTCAAATTGCGAAAGCTTCGTTGGGTTTGCACCGACGGACACGTATGATCGGAGCCATCAAGCTAAGGATAGACTTCACGATCCTTACGCACCACCGATTACTTTCTTCAGCATTCAATTTGAAATGGAAAATACTATGCCAGCTTCTTTGCTCACACCGCCAGCACGACGACGCTTATCCGTTCTGATCGCCACTTTGTTCGCCAGCAGCATGGCACCAATGGTCTATGCTCAAGAAGCCAATAACGCTGGCGAAGCAGCACAAGCCGTCATCGTTACAGGTACCCGCAGCATCAATCGTAGCGTCACCGACTCAGAAGCACCGATCGATGTCTTGAGCAATAAAGACTTGCAAGCGACTGGCGCCACCGATATTGGCACAGCCTTAAATCGCTTATTGCCATCCTTCAATTTCCCAAGCCCTGCGGTTGCTGATGCGACATCGGCAAACCGTCCAGCACAGTTACGCGGTTTGTCTCCTGATCAAACCTTGGTATTGGTGAATGGCAAACGCTGGCACACCACCGCTGTGGTCAACGTCAATGGTACAGTCGGGCGCGGGTCTTCTCCCGCCGACTTAAACACGATTCCATTATCGTCCATTGATCACATCGAAGTTTTACGCGATGGCGCAGCAGCACAATATGGCTCTGATGCGATTGCTGGCGTGATCAATATCATCCTCAAAAAGGGTGCAACTGGTGGTGAGATTGCATTTGGTGGTGGCCGTTACAGCGAAGGTGACGGCACGCAAACCAATTTAAGCGCGAACTTTGGCATTCCGCTCGGCGAAAAAGGTTGGGCACGATTTACTGCTGAACAAAAAAATCAAGGCGCTACCAATCGCGCGGGTGCTGATTTCCGAAACCCGAAAGAACCTCTGTACGGTCAAGTAACACAGCAACAAGGCGACCCTCAACTCGCGCAAACGAATGTCGGCGTGAATGCGGTATTGCCATTGAATAGCGACATCGAACTCTACACATTCGCCAATATCAGCCAGCGTAATACCGATGCTGCGGCGACATGGCGTACGGCATATACCAGCGGCACGACTTTGCGCTCTCCTTTGTATCCAGTCGGCTTTTTGCCTATTGAAGCCGCGCGAAATATTGATGCGTCCAGCGTCGTTGGCATCCGCGGTCGCACTGATGGCTGGCGTTGGGATACCAGCCTCAATTATGGCTACAACCAATTTAGCCTGAATGTAAAAAACACCGCCAATCTCAGCCTGGGAGCCAATAGCCCGACCAGTTTTTACGATGGTCAACTAAAAAATATACAAACGCTGCTCAATGTTGATGCCGCCAAAGAATTTGAATTTGCATCCCTGAGTAACCCAGTCACGTTTGCGTTTGGTGCAGAATATCGTCGCGATCAATATCAAATCAGCCCGGGCAACCCTAATTCGTACTCAGGCAGCGGTGCGCAAGGCTTCTCTGGTTTTCAACCGTCCAACTCTGGTGACTTCCAGCGCCACAGTACGGCGATTTATGCTGACATTGAGACTGAATTAACAAAACAATTGAGTGTCACAGCGGCTATACGTCATGAAGAGTACAGCGATTTTGGGAATGTCACCTCGGGTAAATTATCAGCGCGCTTGGAAGTGACCAAAGAATTTTCTTTACGTGCAGCCGCTTCCAATGGTTTCCGTGCGCCGTCACTGGCACAACAAAACTACACGATTACCAGCACCAATTTAATTACCATCAACGGTAGTTCTCAATTGGTTGATACTGGCACTTTTGGCGTTGCCACCGCTGCTGCTAAAGCACTGGGTGCGAAACCATTAGATCCAGAAAAATCTAAAAACTTCAGCTTTGGTGGCGTATTTCAACCAAGTAAAAATGCATCGTTGAGTATTGATGCGTATGAAATCGATATTAACAATCGCATCTTATATTCCGGTAACTTAGTTCTGCCATCGAGCTTGCAAAGCGTTCTGGCAAATCAAGGTGTTCTGGTCGGTGCTGCGCGTTACTTCACGAACGCAATGGATACCAAAACCCGTGGTGTGGATGTGGTGGGCAATTATCAATTCTCGATTTCTGGCAGTGATAAAGTATTGTTGACCTTGGGCTACAATCACAACAATACCTCCGTCAGTAATACCGCCGCCAATCCAGCCGTTCTGGCAGCAAATAACCTGACGCTGATAGACCGCCAATCCATTTTGCGTGCCACCTCCACAGCACCTAAAGACAAGCTGACACTTGCTGCTGATTACGTCCTGAATCAATGGAGCACACACGCACAAGTTACCCGCTATGGCAGTTTCATATCGCCGCAAAACAATCCGACTCTGGATCAGACTTATAGCGCCAACACTTTGCTGGACGTGGCAGCCAGCTACCACATTGGCAAATGGACGGTAACGGGTGGCGTGAATAATGTGACCAACAAATATCCCGATCAGGTGACTTCTGCAGGCAACCTGAACACTGGTGGAACGCTGCCGTACAGCGCGTTCTCACCGTATGGATTTGATGGTCGTTATTACTATGCGAAAGCGGCGTATAACTGGTAAAAGAGACGACCGTAGGGTGAAACCCGACGCCTCTTGTCAAACGCAAGAGCAGCGCGGGTTGCACCCGCCCTGCTTAGATGCTTAATTGCTTTGCTGCTTTGTTACTTCGTTAATTTACTGCTTCAAAATAAACGCAGCCAGGGTATGAATTTCTTCATCCGACAAACCGGCATAACCTGGCATAGGGACTGCGCCCCATCGGCCTGATCCACCTTGACGAATATTGGCGCTCACTTTGCTTAACGCTTGCGCATCATCCTTGTAATGCTTAGCGACCTCTTGATAAGCAGGGCCAACAATTTTGTTTTGAATCGCATGGCAACCCAGACAGGCATTGGCATTGAGTAAGCTCATGGCATCTGCGGCTTTGGCACTGCTTGCCGGAGCGCTTGCTGCACTGGCAGTTGTAACAGTTCCCGCTGGTTCGGTACCGTAAGTGGTTGCCAGAAATGCGCTAATTTGAGCGATTTCGGCCTCACCAATCGGGGCGCCATAGACACGTTGCATCTTGGTGACTTCGGCGGTCCACTGCTTCAAGGACATGGTTCCTGGCTGTAAATTGATGTAATCGACGGAGTGGCAAATTGCGCATTTTTGACTAGCGATGACGCGTCCAGGATGGTTGGAAGGTTTGAGTTGTGCAGTTTCTGGCGGCAATTGAATTTCGAGCGGAGCAGACTGGGTCAAACTAGAGACCAAAAGACTGCATGCAACCGGGATCAGATAGCGTAATTTCATGGCAGGCTCCTAAGCGACTATCACGGTTTTAGATTCAATCACATTGCGCATATAGCCACCCGGATTCCAGCTTTGTTCGGTCGGTTGCGTTTCTCCGGCATGGCTGGTGGCTCGGACCAAAATTTGCAATTCGCCTTTCTGTTTTGGAACAAGCGTATGCGTCCATTGCCTGAAAGAATAGCTACCCAGATCTTTGGCCAATGTGGTGCTTTGCCATGTTTTGCCTTTATCCAGCGAAAGCTCTACCGTTTTAATGCCCGCGCCGCCATCAAAGGCGATGCCTTGCAACTTGATTGGTTTGCCGTGAGTTACCTGCACCTTATCAGCGAGGTTCGTAATGAAGGAACGGATTTTTAATTTGCCGATAGGATGCGTTTTAGTCGGTGCGGTGCCAGGCGCTACGCATTCACAAGGATTGTCCGGCAATCGGTAAGCAGTACTCATAAAAAAGCCGTCAAAGACGTGATCGAGCACTTCAATCTGGCTCAGATGTTTGACCCAGTAAGTACCAAAATAGCCAGGAACGATGAGTTTTAAAGGATAGCCATTTAAAAATGGTAAGTCTTCATCATTCATCGCCCAGGCAATAATGGGTTCGCCATTCATGGCGTGGTCGATGTCGAGTGCTTTGATGAACTTTGGCGTGGTAGGCAAGACTGGTTCATCCAGTCCCTTGAAAGTCACTTGCTTAGCGCCATCGAGAATGCCCGCTTTTTCAAGCACAGCTTTGAGCGGTATGCCGGTCCATTTGGCATTTCCCATCGAACCATTTCCCAACTGAGCGCCAAAGACGCGAGGTTCGGAATAACCCCTGCTATTGCCAGAGCATTGATTGACAGCTACGACATCAACAGCAGGTGCTAAAGCTTTCAGCTCCGCCAACGACAAGGATAGAGGTGTATTTACTTTGCCAGCGATATTAAGACGATAACTGCCTGGCTCAATCGCCATCGGCATATTTGCCAGATGGTAACGCACAAAAAAAGCGTCATTTGGTGTAAGGACGGATTCATCAAACACACTGAACGGTGTTTCCAGATGCGGTGGTCTGGTGGTGATTAACATTAGTGGACGCTTTTGCGGATAGCGAACCAGATCACGCGTTCCATTTTCAAACGCTTGTTGTTCGGTGTCGGCTGCCAGAGCAGATAATGGCTGAGTAGCAAACCCAGCGGCGGCTGCACCAGCGGTTCTTAGAAAGTGACGCCGTGCGCCGTTTTTTTGTTGCGGCTTACTCATATCCACTCCTGTTGGGTTTGTCCTGTTATCAACCTCAAAAGTATTCAACGCCAGATGAATAACTTCTGCTAAGGATAATCATTAACCAGACAAATCCCAAGAGGAATTTAATGATCAGGGTTTATGCTGAATAACGCGCTCGCAATAACTGCATCATCGCCACATTCAATTCCCATGCATCGCTGACGACTTGATTGGTGTAGGGTAAGGTTTGCGTGTACGGACCAGGGCCAAATTCCGGTGTCATCGTGATTTTTTCAGCACCTTCAGCACGGCGCAAAGCCACAATCGCATCCCACCATGAGAGATGTTGTTGTAACGCGGCAGCATGTTCCGGCGCGCGGAAATCATTGACTTGTGGCCCTTGACTATGACCTACGCGTGCGTGAATGTGCCTTACGTGTGGGAACACTTTTTCCAGAGTTTCAGCCTGATCGTCCAATAAAGATTCACATGCACAACACCAATGCGATAAATCCGCGTTCAGGTGCAAAGCCTGGCGTTGCTGCAAATACGGCATCAGCAACATCGGATGCCCGCTAAAGCGACTGCGATGGATTTCATGCACGATAGGAATACCCGTTTCAATGCTGATACTATCGGCTAAATCGAGCAATTCATTGTTTTGCGCAAAGCTGTAAAAATCCTTACCTGTGTGTGTATTCACAAACAGAGGTTGCGCTGTACACGCGTTGAGCAGCAATTCAGCCAGCGCTTGTTTATGCGCCTTAAAATTACTGTGGAACACGGTCTCCCATTGCTGTGCAATCAATTGCAAACCTGCATCGGCAATCGCCTTTACCCATGCATCGCGCTCGACGACATCCATGGGAAGCGACATTTCTATGCCATCAAATCCGGCGTCGCTGACTTTACGAATAAACGTGTCGCGGCTCAGATGGGCACTGCCCCAGTGCGGGGCAAATATTAAAATTTGTTGGGTCATCTTTACTTTCGTTCTAATGATCTGCTAATCAAAACCCACTGACCGGGAAGCTGGCATCGCGCTGTATCCAGTTCAACGGTGAATAACTGGTCGCACCGTCAGTCACGTGTAGCGTATAGGCGTGGCGTGAAATCGGTGAGCGATTGGGTGCGCTGTAGTGTGGCAACAAACCGTGAAAGCATACCAGCGTTCCGGCTTTGACTTCCAGCGGCACGGCTGTAGCATCACCAGGCCAAGGCATATCTGACAGTTTTTCCACCGTCACGATGTCCCCATGACGTACAAAGCGTTCGCGCATTGGGGTTTTATGACCACCCGGTTCAGCCCATAAACAGCCGTTTTCTAAGGTC
Organism: Undibacterium sp. Dicai25W; assembly: GCF_049340505.1. Lineage (NCBI taxonomy): Bacteria > Pseudomonadati > Pseudomonadota > Betaproteobacteria > Burkholderiales > Oxalobacteraceae > Undibacterium > Undibacterium sp. Dicai25W. The sequence continues at coordinate 24,994 of NZ_JBMPOQ010000002.1, forward strand.
GCGTCTTCCAGTGCAAACCAGAACGTGGTGACGCTGACCGGATCAGTTTCAAAATACGTCGCATCCTGATGCCAACGCACTTCGCCACCGATGCCTGGCTGTTTGAAGATATACATGGATTGCCAGATTTCTGGCTTTTTCAGACCTAATTGCTGCGCGACCGTTGCCAATGCCGGGCCGCGTGAAAATGTGCTGAATACCGGATCGAGGTCATGCATGGCGTGACCAATTTTGTTGATCGACAACGACTTATCTTGTCCCAGATTGCCGTTGGCATCAAACGCTTCTTCTTCAAAAAAACAGCTGATGTTATTGGCTGAATTCAAAAAATAATGGTCTATCTTTTTTTCTTGTTCTTTGGTCGTGAAGATCGATGCGGAAGACGCCGGATCAAAATCGTTGACAATCATCGCTGCGCGTTCGCGCAAGGCAGCAATCTCTTCCGCCGATTTGAAATCGGGAATGATCACATAACCATCCTGATGAAATTGTACGATTTGTTCTTGGCTTAACATATTATCTCCCTGATTTGATATATGAATTTGATACATTTTTAACCAAGCGCGTTAGCAGAGTGTTTTACCTTAGCACTTTGATTCAGCGCAAGTTTAATGACATCAAGGTCGACACCACAATACAAATAGTGGTTGACACATTGTCTTCGATTTATTGACAATAGAACGATGGATCAATTAAAAGCAATGGAAATTTTTGTCGAGGTCGCGCGTCAGCGCAGCTTTAGTGCTGCCGGCAAACAATTGGGCATCAGTCGCGCCCTGGTCAGCAAGATGATTCTCCAGCTTGAGGCAGAACTTGGGACGCGCCTGCTGCATCGCTCTACGCGAGAAGTCAGTTTGACGGAATCGGGGATCGCCTATCTGGAACCTTGCAGCGCCAGCGTTGAACAAGCCAAACTGGCACGGCAAGCCATTAAACAATCTGGTAGCGAACTGGCAGGCGCATTGCGCATACAAGCACCAACCAGCTTTGGGAGTGAATGGCTGGCCGACGCGCTGGCACGCTTCACGTTACTGCATCCTAAGCTGCAAGCCAGTTTGCACGTCGACGATAACTTGCTCGATCCATTCAGACACGGCTTTGACCTCAGCATACGAGTCGGTGGCATCCCCGACAGTCGTGGTTTGCAAATGCGCCCCTTAGCACCATGCCGGGGTATTTTGTGTGCAAGTCCCGCTTATCTGGCACAACATGGTACGCCGCTCCATCCTTCCGATTTACGCCGACACCGTTGTCTGCACTTCAGCCATCTGACACAAGGTGCCAGTTGGCGTTTTAGTCGCTTGCATGAGAATCAAACTGAAGAATTGATGGTCGATATTGTGCCTAGCTTTAGTTCCAACAATGGCAAAGTCTTACATCAGGCGGCATTGCGAGGTGCGGGAATCGTGTACGACACCACGTTTCTGGCGTGGCGTGATCTGCTCGATGGCAAGCTGGTTCCGGTTTTACACAACTGGGACTTGCCTTTAAACAATCTGACCGCACTCTATCCATCGACTCGCAAAGTAGCGCCAAAAATCCGCGCCTTGATTGATTTTCTGGTGGAAGAGTACCAACCTGTTCCTGAATGGGATCGCGCTTTAGCGGCAGCCAACTTAGCTTAATTCAAACGAGGCTCAGAAGCGATTCATAATAAAAGCAAACGATACAAGCAGGCTTGTGTCGGGTTTCATCAACCCACTGTAGAAACATGTTGCGTAACAGTAACGTAAACCCAAAAAGCGAGCTCAAATCATCAACTTGTAGTTGAAGGCAACTAACATATACTTCATGGTGCAGCTATATGCTAACGAATTTCATTCGTCAGATCGCTGCGGATGTCTTATAGAGAAGGTGGGTATGCTCGCGTTTCTGAAAAACTGGATCAAGATTATTGTTGTTGCGTTCACCGACAAATATTTCCTTACCTGGTTCATCCCCCTCATCACCATTGCGGTGATCATTGTGTCTGTCTTGTTTGAAATGCTGGGTTTTGATCATACGTTTCAAATTTCTCATCTGTATTCACAAAGTTGCAGAAATTTAAACGATAAGGAAGCACTGGCGATGCTGATCGTGATGTTTGTTGCCTTGCTCAGCGCGGTGCTGACAGTTGGAGAACTCATCATTTTTGCCGATAATCGTCGCCAAGGTTACCCAATCAACTATTTTAGTTTTATCGGTACTAGTTGCACGACGATACTCGCGCTGACCGCCACTTTCGTGATGACGGAAGAATGGTGTCATTAAACAAAATGCTGCCTGTTTTGCTTATTGCATTACCAGACGAATTGGAAATAAAAAATATACTGCCCGCAGTACCCAAAACACCCCTATATAAATCAATGGCAATTGGCATGAAATTAAAAAAATAATGGGGAGTATATAAAATCTATCAACTCAGGTAGCCAAAATACTCTTGCCGTCAAAAGAAAGGCTGGTTTGCCAAAGTGTTATGCAGTAGCATCTCAGCTCTTTCCTTATTCCAGCGACCTTAGACGCATGTTTTCGCTTTCAGCTTTAGTGAAGCCCTTTACCACATTAACATCCCTGACGAGTTCATTCACTACGTCAACGACCAGTCAGCATTGCGCTCGCAACACGCTACGCCGCGCCTTACAACTCACCCTGGCAAGCGTTGTGATAACACTCGCTGCGTGTAGCTCAAACGGCGTTAAAAAACCGGATGCCAACACCTTAGCGCCAGTAATCACCACGCCACCAGTATCGAATATCATTGCCAATGCGCCACCACCGACTCAGCCACCAGGCAAAGAAACACCACCTACACCGCGTGAATTCCGGGCAGTCTGGGTTTCCACGGTAGCTAATATCGATTGGCCCAGCCGTCGGGATTTAAATAGCGACAAACAAAAGGCCGAAGTCGTCGCGATTCTCGATCAAGCAGTGCAGATGAAATTAAATGCCATCATCTTACAAGTACGCCCTGCTGCCGATGCAATTTACCCCTCTGCAATAGAACCGTGGTCTGAGTTTTTGACCGGAGAGCAAGGACGCCCGCCGTCTCCGTACTATGATCCACTGCAATTCTGGATAGAACAAGCGCATGCGCGTGGCCTGGAACTGCATGCATGGTTCAATCCATTTCGCGCCAGAACCGCGGTGCCGAAAGGCAATACGGCTAAAAATCACGTCAGCAAAACCATGCCAGAAGCGGTCAAGCAATACGGTGACTTATCGTGGATGGATCCGGGTGAGCCAGCCGCCATGCAACAAACGCTGGCAGTGATCACCGATGTCTTACATCGCTACGATGTTGATGGCATTCATATTGACGACTATTTTTATCCGTATCCAATCAAAGGCACGAATGGCACTGAATTGGATTTTCCAGATGAAAATTCCTGGCAAAAATATTTAAGTACCGGCGGCACCATGAACCGCGCCGACTGGCGACGATCAAACGTCAATCATTTGGTCGCTGCCATTAATCAAGTTGTGCATGAAGAGAAAAGCTGGGTCAAGTTTGGCATTAGCCCGTTCGGTATTGGTCGCCCAGATAAAATTCCGGCTGGCATCACGGGATTTAGTCAATACGACAAACTGTATGCAGACGTTGAATTCTGGCTGGCGAATGGCTGGCTCGATTATTTATCGCCACAACTCTATTGGCCGATCAATCAGGCGCCACAAGCATTCAAGGTGTTACATGCGTACTGGCAATCACAAAATGTGCAGCAACGCCATATCTGGCCCGGCTTATACACCAGCCGTATCGATAACTCTGATCGTTCCTGGAGCGCAGATGAGATCTTGAATCAGGTTGATGCCTTACGCGAGCAAGGCGGTGATGGACACGTGCATTTCAGCCTGATCAGCTTAAAACAAAATCGCAAAAATATCGCTCAACGACTTGGTACAGAAAAATATACGTCACAAGCCTTAGTACCAGCGACTCCGTGGCTGGAAAATACCAATATCGCACCACCACAGCTGACCCTGTTGGATGATAAAAAAACCGTAGAGATCAAACTGGCCGATACTGTAAATACCCGTTGGCTGGCCATCTGGAAGCGCACTGATCAACAATGGCTGTTTTCTGTACAGCCAGCAAACAAGTTAAGCATCGATACCAATGCTGAAGCATCAAACTCACCAGTGCGCCAGATCAGCGTGATGGCGATCAACCGCTCAGGTCAGGAAAGCATCAAAGGCAGCATCCAACTCCCTTAAAAGGCCACCACTGTTCGCACAACGTGTCATTTATTCACTTAATAAGTTTTCAGGGTCATGGCATTGCATTCAACGCCATGACGCAGACCTTCCATCAACCCAGGTTCCAAGCCTGCCGCCTAACGACACATACTTGTTCAGCAAACCGGGCAAAACCACGTTTGTAACGTGCACATTATCAGAACAGGGTTTTATGTGCTGTAAGTGTGACACAGATGTGGGACACTCGAAAATACCACTTTCATTTTAAGATGTTGTTTTTAACGACAAATTTGTTTCTAAAAAGAAAATAGAGTCGTTTATCTATTCTTCACTTTTCTCACAATTCCCAAACTTTTCAATGAGTTAAAGCCATCCTTACAAAATGGTACGAAGTTGATTTAAATCAATGATTTACACTATTTTTGTAAATTATTTTCCAATTTACAAGACCACTTTCAATTAACAATTAGCATTTAGTTTCCGTTAATGAATTGTTAAATTTAGTTACATCTACAAACATTTGTACTTGGAAAGCATTTGATTTTTCGAAATTGACGTTCCTATAATCAATTTAAGTAACGCGAGGTATCCATAAGAAACTTCGCGAAACTACGGGAAACAAAAGATACAAACAATAGATTCAAACATTAGATTCAAACATTAGATTCAATAAAAAACTGAAGCAAAACAATTTTCAAGCTCATCGCCCAAGCCCACGGCTGAAGCGACAAATAAAAAATCAGACTTCAGAAAAAAATTCAGTACTGAAAGGGAGAATAAAGTGGCTGACCAAAACATCTGCAAGACCCGATGGCGGCTCGCCGTCGATCATCAAAGCGCTACCCGCTTAGAGCCATCCTGCTCGCTCACCTAGCGTACTTCAAACATTACCAACATCTCTTCAAGGTCATTCAAAGCCGACCTTGAAGTTGCTGTGGCACGCCTGTACTTCACTCGCTCTGAGTGCGGTGGGGTCGGGATTTGCCAAAATCCTTTGAAAGACATCCTCTTTCAGAGGGCTTGTTTCACCTGAGCCGGTTAGTGCCAAACCCAATGGCAACGACCACTTTTACTTTATTCATCTGGAGAGAAGTATGAAACACTGCCGTAAATTTACCCTGCTTCCGATTGCAGCAATGTTAATGGCTGCGACAAGCATTTCAGCACAAGCAGAAAACTGGGCATCAACTGCTACTAAGGCAACCGTTGTTCCAGCGACCAAAGCAAGTCACATCGCTGCAATGCAAGCGGGTAGCCTGACACATGTCGTCGTGTCTTTGAAACTACGTAACAAAGCTGAACTGGATAACCTGACCAACAACATCATGGCAGGAAGAAATACTCAAAAACTCAGCAGTAGCGAATTTATGTATCGTCACGCACCGACACAAGACCAAGTGCAAGCGGTCATTAATCACCTCAAGCAAAATGGCTTCACTAACATCAGCGTCTCAGCCAACAACATGCTGGTGAGTGCAGATGGTTCCTCAGCTTCCGTAAAAAATGCATTTAATACCGACTTGCATACCTACAATGTTGGCGGTCGCACGGCACACGCCAACGTCAATGACGTCATGGTGCCACAATCCCTGAGTAACATCGTTTTAGCAGTACATGGTTTGCAAACCGTGCATTTGCATCACACGACGCTGGTCAAAGCGGATGCGAAGACCATGGCACGCACGCTGAGCACTGTCGGCCATAGTCCAACCGAGTTCGCTGGCATCTACAACGCCACCAGCCTGCCAAGCGCCACCAATGCAACTATCGGTATCATTACGCAGGGTGATATGACCCAAACTATCGCCGACTTGAACACGTTCACGGCAAATGCGGGCTATCCACGTGTCAATGTCTCCACCGTCACAATCGGCTCTCCAAGCTCAGATACTGCTGGCGTCGGTGAATGGAACATGGATACCCAGGACGCCCTCGCTGCTGCTGGTGGTACGATCAAGCAAATGTTACTGTACACAGCAAACACGTTGAGCGACGCTGATTTGACATCCGCCTATAACCGCGTCATCAGCGACAACAAAGCGCAAGCCATCAACGTGTCCTTGGGTGAATGCGAAACCGATGCACAATCCTCAGGCATCATGGCAAGTAATGATCAGATTTTCCAATCTGCGGTCGCACAAGGACAAACCTTCTCAGTATCATCCGGTGACTCTGGCGCCTATGAATGTGGTGGCCCTGGTACTTCCCAAAGCTACCCATCCGTATCGCCATACGTGATCTCCGTTGGCGGCACACGGGTCAATACTACCAATGGCGCTTATTCTTCTGAATCCGTTTGGTCCTGCACTGACGCATCTAGTTGCCAACAAAGTGCAAGCGGTGGTGCGGGCGGTGGGCCAAGCCTGACAGAAAATGCTCCTAGCTGGCAAATCAACTCTGGCGTACTGCGCGGTTCGACAAAACGTGGCACACCCGACATTTCATTTGATGCTGATCCTAGCAGCGGTGCTTTGGTCTTGGTCAATGGCTCCAACCAACAAATTGGTGGCACCAGTTTGGCAGCACCTTTGTTCACAGGCTTCTGGGCGCGCGTTCAATCCGCTAACAACAATAGTCTGCCATTTCCGGCGAGCGCTATTTACCAAAACGCGGCAGCGAATCCATCTATGTTCCACGACGTAACAAGCGGAAGCAATGGTGGTTATAGCGCGAGTTCAGGTTGGGATTATGCAAGTGGTTTTGGTAGTCTGAACGTGGCAAACTTTGCAGCAGTCATTGGTGGCGGAGTCACTCCTCCACCTCCACCGCCAAACAATGTACTGACAAACGGTGTTCCTGTGACAGGCTTGGCACTGACTAGTGGTAACTCTAAAGTGTATACGTTTGTCGTACCTGCTGGTCGCTCCAAACTGACGATCAAAACTAGTGGCGGCACCGGTGATGCCGATATCTACGTAAAATTGGGATCAGCACCGACCACAACATCGTATTTGAAAAAATCCGATGGTTCAACAACCACTGAAACTATCACGATCAGTCGCCCAGCAGCAGGTACTTATTATGTATTGCTGAACGCCTATGCCACATTTAGTGGTGTCAGTCTGGTTGCTGCAGACTAATTTGGTCGTAGTAAAGTTTAAATCCTAAGTCAGTTGATAATCCATCCTCAGATCACAAGTGCTGAGGATGGATTTTTTTAAAAGGATATGAAGCGAAAAAAGTGACTGGTCAAAGCATGGCGACGTAGCGACTTCCCGATTTAACGAATGAGCACTATTTCTTACTGTTCTGTCTGGCATCAGGTGCTATATCCAGATAACGCCAATTCGTATAATTGACAGGATGACGCATATAATTTTGCAGCCATGGCTGTATTACGTCTGCCGACAAAGGATGTGTACGCAATACCCATGGATTATAGGCATGTAAAAGCAAGGCCATTTGTTGATAAATCTTTCGGCGCTCAGGCGAATCTGCCATAGTTTGCGATTGCTCGTAGAGTTGATTAAACGCTGGCAAATTAAAACGTGCATAGTTTGCCCGGCCAATATTGCGACCGTATAAAAGCTGATAAAAATTCTCTCCATCGGGAAAATCAGCTATCCAATCAAGCTCATTCATTTGCACTTTACCTAATCGTGCAGCATGGATAATTTCAGAGTGCTTATCGGCTTTGAACTGTATCCGTATGCCAAGCGCATCCATATTTTTACGCCATACTTCTTCGCGCAAACGCCCAGCAGCATTGGCTTCCGAATGCATCAGCAATTGCAAAGGCTTGCCATCGGGCAGCGTACGGTAACGATCTGCGCCGCGTTGATAGCCGAATTTATCCAATAATGCATTCGCCAGTTGAATATCATATTGCACGGGGCTGACGAAATTCGCATCGTAACCAAGTACACTCGGCGGCAACGGTGTTTGTGCCTGTATCGCAAGGCGTTTTTCAATCAGGCTGATGTCTTCTTTACTGTTGTACGACAGCGCAATGGCACGTCGTAAGGCAATTTTTTCTGGCGTGTAACCGCCTATCACAGGGTCGTCCATGTTCATCCACATGTAGTAGGTCTGCAATGTCGGAAACATGTTGAGTCGTATGCCTTGCTGCTGCAATTCTGGCTTGAGCTTACCATCTTTGAGTACCATTTCCGCCAGTGGTGCAGGTACTTGTTCTAAAACGTCAAACTGACGATTCAGAAAACCTAAAATCCTTGCCTGATTTTCCTCAACAATATTGATTTCTACCTTATCGACCAAAGGTACACTTTTACCTTTTAAACTTGCCGCGACGCTTTGTGCGACGGGATCATTCCCTGCTGTTTCATTAAATACGGTTATACGATATTGCGGATTTTTACTCAATACGATTTGAAAACTGCGCTGCCACTCACTGAGCATGAATGGCCCGGTTCCTACCGGATGATTGCCAGCTTGATTGCCGTAAGCTTCTATCACTTCTTTGGCGACAGCGCCACTTGCCGTGGTCGCTAAGATGAATAAAAAATTAGTATCCGGTGCATTCAAACGAATGCGTAAGGTGTATTTATCTACCGCCTGGATACCAGCAATTGGCGTACGAATATCAAATTTTTTCCCGGCAAGTAGCTTATCAGCGCGCAGTTTTTCATCACCCAGCAACTTACCTTCAAACATAAACAACCAAGGCGATTTCAGTCCTGGGTCATACAGGCGCTTGATTGAATACACATAATCTTCCGCAACCAATTCACGTGGTTGCCCATGAAATGCTGGATCTGGCGTAAACAGGATGCCATGTTGCAAATGCATGGTATAGGTTTTGCCGCCATCGCTGATGGTCGGCATTGCCGTCAAGGTATTGGCTTTTAATTTGACTGGGCGAGCCAGATACTCGTAAGTCAGCATCGGTTCAAAGATATTTTCATTGATACTGGCTGTCGCAATGTCAGAAGCCACTGCCGGATCCATTACGCTTTCCTGCTTAGTTAACAGCACATGTAAGGTTTTGAGCGGCGCTGCCGTAGCTGCCAGCGCGGCACTGACTAAAGTTAGCGCAGCGAAACCCTGCAAACATAAAACCCGAAATTTCATTCTGTTGTCCCATCCAGACACGCTGTATAACGTGCCAATTTAATCTATTCTGAAAACGACTGCTTTCATCATCAAGCGAGTTCTTTTATCAGGCTCATTGCATTTTCCGGCCAAACAGCGGATCGATTTTGATCAATGCAGTGACGATAAATGTTGGTATTGCTGATAAACAGATCCAGATAAAAAAGTGCGAATAACCGAGCATATTCTGCAAAGCACCACTGTACATACCAGGCAGCATCATACTCAAGGCCATAAAGCCAGTGCAGATCGCGTAATGGGCGGTCTTGTGCTTTCCATCAGCAAACATAATCATATACAAGATGTAAGCGGCAAAACCAAAGCCATAACCCATTTGTTCTACCGCCACAGCGGAGCCAACGAGCAGAAGATTTTGTGGCTGAACCAGCGCCAGATACACATACACCAGATGCGGCACATTAATCGCCAGCGCCATTGGCCACAAACAGGCTTTCAAACCAAAACGTGAAATCACCGCCCCACCCAGCAAGCCACCAGCAGTCAGCGCCAACATACCCACAGTGCCATAAATAATACCTACCGCCTGGGTCGATAGTCCCAAGCCTCCTTTTACCACCTCATCCAATAAAAACGGTGGTGCCATTTTGATTAACTGCGCTTCGCCAAAGCGATAGAACAACAAAAAAGCGATGCTCAAAACGAGATTTTTCTTTTTAAAAAATTCACTAAAAATAGTCAGGAATTGTTTGAACGTGTGATTCGTAGAATCACGTCCCTGATCCAGAGAAGGGTGCGGCAACACCACTTTGTGATAACCCGCGAGACCGATGAACAAAACTGCTAACAATCCAAACACCACGCACCAGCCAAACTCTACCCGCCCCGTTATATCTTTCAGACTGCCGGCCAGAAACACCAAAGCACCTTGCCCGGTCAACATGGCAATCCTGTAGAACATACTGCGTACGCCCGCAAACGCTGCTTGCTGATGCTGCTCCAGCGCCAGCATATAAAATCCATCGACACTAATGTCATGGGTAGCCGCACTAAATGCAATCAACCAGAAGATCAACAAGCTCGCCTGAAAAAAACTGCTCATGGGAATCGTCAGTACCACCAAGCCAAACAAACTACCTATCAGCAACTCCATGCCAACGATCCAGTAACGTTTGGTTTTATACAGCTCAACTAATGGTGACCACAAGGGTTTGATCACAAATGGCAAATACAGCCAACTGGTATATAAAGCGATGTCTGTATTCGACATTCCCATGTTTTTATACATAATGACCGATAAGGTCATCACGACGACATAAGGGATTCCCTGTCCGAAATACAAAGAAGGTATCCAGCACCAGGGCTGAGTGGCAGGCGGGGTGATGAGATTGACTGAATTTGGTACTTCTCTGCTCATGAGCAATTTTTCTTCGAGTTATTACTAGTTACTAGTATTGTTAGTTTTTCAGAATTAATGCAGCCGTTGGCGCTCAGTGTGCCGGATAAAGTAGAGACAGGTTCATTGAATTTCTATAAATCAACAATATTAGTCTCTGTGCTTCTTACCGCATTTCAGAATGCGCCCTATAATAAACGGAAATAAGCAGGAATCAACGTAAAGTTGGCTGGAGTCAACAATCTGCTAAACAAATTCTTTCCACTTTCAATCAACAATTAATTTTTCGGCTTTTATTTTCCGGAATGAACTCTACCCATCATCCACAACCCGTACCAATCCGGGAAATAAATCAGCCGGCGCACTTAGGTCTGGGCATCGATACCGGTGGAACGCAAACCCGGTGGGCGCTCGCCGGTGTGGATGAAGAAATCATCGCCAGCGGCACCGCTGAAGGTTTAAGTGCATTGCACTTTAATAGTCTGGAAGGAAAAAACACGTTTCAGCAAGTTTTCTCCGGTCTGGCAGCAACAGCTGGAACCCATGGCATCTTACAAACAGTGCGGGCTGGGATTACCGGCTTTGGCGGTGAGGTCGGCAATTTGCAAAGTATGCTGGCAAAAATCTTTGACTTACCTGAACACCATATTCGTGTCGGCAACGATATAGAAATTGCCTACCTTGATATTTTCCGCCCTGGCGCCGGTTACCTGATTTATGCCGGGACGGGTTCTATTGCCGCTTATATTGATGAGCATGCCAAATTCCATCGCGCAGGTGGCAGAGGTTATTTATTGGATGATGGTGGTGGAGGATTCTGGATCGCGCGCGAAGCCTTACGACACATCTGGCGCCTGGAAGATGAGCAGCCTGAACTATGGCGCGAATCCCCCCTGGGACGCAACGTTTTTCAGCTCATCGGGGGGCACGAATGGAATCAATCCAGAGAATTCATTTACCAGCGCAGCCGTGGCGACATAGGAAAACTTGCGTTGGCGGTCGCCAGTGCTGCAGAAAACGATGAAGTTGCATTGGATATTTTGAAGCGCGCCGGAGAGGAACTGGCTCGCCTTGGCATCGCCATGTGCAACCGCTTTGGCAATAAGCCTATAGCTCTCAGTGGCAGAGTACAAGAACTGCACCCCATTATCGCTGAATCACTGAAGCAACATTTACCGCCAGAGATCAGTTTCAGACAGAGCACTTGCCAAGCACATTTTTCCGCAGCACGATTGGCTGCAAGGCAGTTACAATCGCTGTCTTTATGACCCACCATATCGCAAATTAACCAACAACGCTTCCATGAAAAAACTTTTACTACTCGGATTCTTTGCCGCGTTGCTCAGTGGCTGCGCCACTACCGGCGAAAACAGAATAATAGACAAAACGATTGCTGCTAAAGGACAAGAAGACCGGGTGCAGTTTATCATCCTGCATTACACAGCCATTGATCAGGCGACTTCACTGCGGGTACTTAGCACACAAGATGTCAGCGCCCACTATCTGGTTGGCAATGAGAGCCCGATCAAGGTCTGGCAATTGGTCGATGAAAGCCGCATGGCCTATCATGCAGGTTACAGTGACTGGCGTGATTTCAGTCGCTTAAACGCCAGTTCTATCGGTATTGAAATCGTCAATCTCGGTTACAAAGACACGCCCGAAGGACGAGCTTACTTTCCGTTTCCACAAGCACAAATTGATCGCGTAATTGCATTGGTCAAAGACATCTCTGCCCGTTATCACATCCGTCCACAATACATCCTTGCGCATTCTGATATCGCGCCGCAACGCAAACCTGATCCGGGACCGCTCTTCCCATGGAAACAACTCGCAGATGCCGGTTTGATTCCATGGCCTAACGCAGATGAAGTTTTAGCATTGCAACCACTGTATGAGCAGCAATTACCTGAAGTTAAATTGTTTCAACAAAAGCTAGCTAAAATTGGTTATAAAATCCCGCAAACCGGCATTTTGGACGACGCAACGAAGAACGTGATTATTGCTTTTCAAATGAAATACCGTCCGGAAAAATTTGACGGCACACCCGATGCACAAACCGCGGCTATGATCGACGTGTTATTGAATAAGATTAAACCGTAATTTGATGCTTCAAAAGGCGGGGGCAAACCCGCCAATTTTGCTCAAACAGTAAGCTCAGCGCGGGTTGGTACTACGAAGTGCGATCAAATGAGGTCTCGAAGCATTCAATTGAAATATCTCGCATCGGACAACAACATCTACCAATTCAAATCCTTCGCCACATCTTTCCAGCACAAGGTTTTAGCCAGATCAACGATTTCAAAACCATCGGTCAGCGGATTCTGATGCTGAAACCAGACGAAAGTCGCGACTGACATCAGGTAATTTGGATTATTGGCTGGCTCATTACTACGCAAGCTCAGCGCGCATGCATATGCTGGTAGCGCAGAACATTCATCACCGGATTTGTTTTTTTGTAAGAATAAATGGGGCTTTTGATTAACAGAGCTATCTTCGACATCTTTCAAAAATTGCTGAACCAGGTGTTGATTTATTTTTTGATCTGCAACACCTTCAAGAAAACCTGAGTAAATATTTTTTACTAAGATCCGCTCCACTTCCTTGAAGCTCTTTCCGCATTGAAAAACAATGTCGTTCATCTCTTAAGTCTCCATCTTTTTATTGTGGATTGAGAAAACAATAGGCCTTTTTTAGTCCTCAAATATATTTACTTGCAACTTATTGAATATAAAGACTTTTATTTAAAAAAGAAGAACAAATTGTATTTAAAACCACACTTTACACAAATAAAGTTGGATAAATAAATTCAAAGGGCTGACGGACAATTGCTTCAAAAAAGTAAGACAGAGAAAACCTTCTAAATTGACGGCAGAGTCACCAGGTTGCGGACTGTATTTTGTAAAAAATCTACGGGCGAATGAAGCTACAGCCCGACTTTACCTAGCACAAGCGTGTACAAACTAACCACTACTTCACTGGAAACTTATTACTCTTCAACTGTTTTTGAAACCAGTCTTCGATCATTTTGGTTTCGTATGGAAAATTGCCGGCGTTAATTGGCCTGAACGTCATAAACCCCATGTCAGAAATATTTTCCGTCGCTTGCGCGATAATTTGCCCTTTAGCATCCGTCATCGTGTAATTAAACGACATGCGTGGCCAATAAATATCCTTAATGACACGAATATCATTGCCACCGGGACGCATCATAGGGCGAACATCACCAGCGAGATCGAGATCGGTCACAGTAACATTCCACTGCACATCATCCGGTAATTTTTTTCCAAGGTCAGCGAATACCTGACCCAACTCTTTAAACACTCCCGCACGAAAACTGTCACGATTTTCATTGCTTGGGCGTATATCAGAATATTTATCAGGATCTTGCCAAGTTACTTTGACTTCGCCAGCGCCAGCAAAACTGCTCAACAGGCTACCACTAGCAAATGCTAATGCAATTAAAATTTTTTTCATTTCAGTTCTCCTTATTTACTCGCTCCTGCAATAAATCGAACGTTACGCGATAACTCATAGACAGGAACTACAAACAAAAACAGCCAGACATGCTGGCTGAATCATCACTAACATTACCAGCTCGACCGATTAGTGAGTAACGCGTGTGGTTCTGCCATTCGACAATAAACGTACACGCTCACCAACATTGAATGCTTCATCCGCATCCTGAGTGATTGCTTTCATTTCGCCATTGTCGAGGCGCACAGTAATTTCCAGGCCAGGTTTATGGCTCATGTTGTTTTCAACTTTTTGACCGATAATGCCACCAGCCAGGGCGCCAACGATTCCTGCGGCAATAGCACCGTTTCCACCACCAATATTCGAACCAGCGGCAATTCCACCCAAAGCAGCACCTGCAACGGTACCAACACCCGTCTGCCCTTTATCGATCATTACGTTACGTACAGACTCGACATACCCCATGCGTACAGTTTGTTCAGACTGCGCTTGGTTCGCGCGATAAACGCTCCCTGAATTCGATGGTGTCGAACACGCACTCAACAAAGCAACGGCAGCAATTGGCGCTACCATCAATAATTTTTTCATCGCTATCTCCTTGTTTCAAGCATTTAAAAATAATGCATCGGCATGTATTTAACACTAACTTATGATCTCATACTAAGCAAAAAGTTCCTCTGTTTTGTAGCGTTTCTTATCATACTGCGACAATGAACATCGGTTTGCCATCTTAAAAAAGCCAATTACAAGGCAATTTTGTATCAATTTATTATGCTCTTTTTGAATGCCAGATAAAATTTCATCAAAATTTCATTGTTTCACGATTTGTTATGCCCAAAACCGACAAAAACGATCAAGAGTACACCGACTACGATGCCAGTTTATCGGGCTTCGCACCTGTCATTGATGAGCGCGCACATACACTCGTTTTAGGGAGCTTCCCTGGTGTCGCCTCACTCAAATCACAACAATATTATGGATTTCGTCACAATCAATTCTGGCGTCTGATGTCGGACGTGATAGAAGAAGATTTGATGGTACTTGAATATAGGCACAAATTAGATGCATTACTATCAGCAGGAATAGGTTTGTGGGACGTTTTTAAAAGCTGCCAACGCCAGGGCAGCCTTGACTCAGCGATAAGGGAAGGTCAATTCAATGATTTCGTTGCCCTAAGAAATCAATATCCGCGATTGCAACGCGTTTGCTTTAACGGAAAAACAGCAGCAAAAATACAAGCCTATTTTGATGATCATGGTTATAGCACACTGGTATTACCCTCATCGTCACCCGCCAACGCAATGCAGACGTTTGAACAAAAATTACTTGTTTGGCGGAAGATCAGGCAAGAATCAGAGTAAGCTCTACCAAAAATGATGATCCCCCGCTGCTACATTTTGCTTTAAGGAAGGGCAAAAGGTAAAATAAGCACATGCTAATCAAACGTAAATCCATAGAAGCCGAAGCGAACCATCGCACCGGCCCGAAGGCAGCTTCTGCCAAAAAATCTCCGCGCAAACCCAAATTCGCTCCAGTCACTTTATCTGAACTCGACGGCGTGCGTTTTTTGCATTTCGGCACTGAATGGGTTCAAGGTGCAATGCGCCTGCGCAAACCAGATAGTATTGAACTCGAATACGCACAACAGATGATGATGTGGATGCTGTTCAACACCACACCTGAGCATGTTGTACAACTTGGCTTGGGCACCGGTGCCCTGACCAAATTCTGTTACCGTCAGTTTGAGGAAGCGCGCGTCACCACAATAGAGCTCAATCCCTCCGTCATCAGTATCTGTGAAAGCATGTTCAAATTACCGATGAACGACGAACGTCTGCAGGTGCGTGAAATGGATGCGATGGACTTTGTCATGGATGAAAGCAATCACGATACGATCGATGCATTGCAGGTTGACTTGTATGATGCAACTGCCAAGGGCCCGGTACTCGATACCCCGGAATTTTACCAGGCATGTGCCGCCTGCCTGAAAGAAGACGGCATGTTAACGGTCAATCTGTTTGGTGACCATCCTAGTTACGCCAAAAATTTGAAAGCTTTGCGCTTTGCCTTTGCCGAGGTATTGTGTTTGCCTGAAGTGCATGATGGCAATGTCGTCGCAATTGCGTTCAAACATAGACAGAAGCTTGATTTTCCGGCTCTGTATGAACGCGCTGACGAAATTAAAACGCAAACCAAGCTGCCGGCAAAATCATGGGTGAATGGTTTGAAAGCAGCTTGTGATCCTGAGTAAATAAGTCGATTCTTTTGCCTGATCAAGTGCCGTTTATTATTTAAAAGTAGCTTACCTCACCACCCAACAACCAGA
Organism: Undibacterium sp. Dicai25W; assembly: GCF_049340505.1. Classification (NCBI taxonomy): domain Bacteria; kingdom Pseudomonadati; phylum Pseudomonadota; class Betaproteobacteria; order Burkholderiales; family Oxalobacteraceae; genus Undibacterium; species Undibacterium sp. Dicai25W. Next base: position 41,376 of record NZ_JBMPOQ010000002.1, read on the forward strand.
AGAAAATGAATACAACCTCAAAACGCAGTCTTAGCCTGCAGCAAATTTTTACCTGGTTGATGGAGGATGGCATTATCAAAAAAGAGGATGCCAAAGTTAAATACAATGAAGCGCAAGGCATTTTGAAAAACGGTCCTGCCAGTATGCATACACTGACTGCTGCGGCGCAATGCAAATTACAATCTGCAAAAGCACCGCATCATTTACTGACGCTAGACTGGCTAACAGAATGGGCCGCACGTAAAGTCAATCTGCCGTTTTATCGGATCGACCCTTTAAAAATCGACTTCACGTCCGTATCAGATGTGATGTCCGCAAAATATGCAACGCGCTTTAATATTTTGCCAGTCGAAACAAAACGTAATACGGTAGTCGTTGCGACAACCGATCCTTTCAATCACGAGTGGCAGGAAGAAATCAGCCGTATTTCACGCAAAGAGATACGCCTGGTTCTCGCCAATCCTCTGGAAATTTCGCAATACATCGTCCAGTTCTTTTCCCTGGCAAAATCAATTAAAGATGCGCGCAAGATCAATACTAACGATCTTGGCCTGCGTCAAAATCTGGAACAATTGGTTGAACTTGGTAAGAGCAATAAGCAACTCGACGCCAATGACCAGCACATCGTCAATATCGTTGATTGGCTATGGCAATTTGCGTTTGATCAGCGCGCTTCTGATATTCATCTGGAGCCAAAACGCGATATGGCTGCAATCCGCTTCCGTATCGATGGTGTGTTACACCAGGTCTATCAGCTACCAGCCAGCATTATGATCGCCATGATTGCGCGTATCAAATTACTGGGACGGATTGACGTAATTGAGAAACGTCGTCCACAAGATGGCCGTATCAAAACCCGCACCGCCGATGGACAAGAGATAGAGTTACGTTTATCGACCTTACCGACCGTGTTTGGCGAAAAGATGGTGATGCGTATTTTTGATCCTGAAGTGGTGGTTAAAACCTTACCAGAACTGGGTTTCCCGCCAAAAGATGCAGAACGTTGGGACACACTGACCAAAAAACCGCACGGCATTATCCTGGTCACAGGGCCAACAGGCTCGGGCAAAACCACCACGCTCTACACCACTCTTAAATCGCTGGCAACCGCTGAAGTCAACGTGTGTACGGTGGAAGACCCGATTGAGATGGTCGAAGCATCATTCAATCAAATGCAAGTGCAGTCTTCGATAGACCTCGGCTTCGCTGATGGCATACGGGCATTGATGCGACAAGATCCTGACATCATTATGGTGGGTGAGATTCGTGATTTAGAAACTGCTGAAATGGCAGTGCAAGCTGCATTGACTGGTCATCTGGTGCTATCAACATTGCATACCAATGATGCGCCATCGGCAATTATGCGTTTATTAGAACTAGGCGTTCCCTACTATCTTTTGGAAGCAACGATTATTGGAATTCTGGCGCAACGTTTGGTACGCACTTTGTGCAAATTTTGCAAAACACCCGATGGCGAGCTGCCTGATCCCGTCTGGCAAAGTTTGTCAGAGGAATTCGCGCTGCCAAAACCTGCATCCATCTATCGTCCGGTGGGTTGTCCTGAATGCAGACAAACCGGCTTCCTCGGACGTACCGGTTTGTATGAATTGCTAACGGTCACACAAGCATTTAGCAAACTGATCACCAAAGAATCCGACATCCACGCATTGCGCGTACAAAGTATCAAGGACGGCATGAAACCTTTACGCATTGCAGGTGCGGAAAAAATCATCGAAGGTTTAACGACCGCTGATGAAGTGTTAAAAGTCACATCATCACTAATCTAATTGTTATCTTTGAAACGATGATGTTGTAGCGCTGAATCTAACGCTGCATCCACGCCCTGCGTTACGGTCGGATATAGAAACCGCATACCCAATTCCCGTTTTACGCGCTGGTTTTGCATGCGTCGCGATTCCGACATAAAAGACAGTAACATTGGCGATACTTGTTGGGCCAGTTCATATCTTGGCAAACGTGGAGGGCGCGGCAATTGAAAGGCATCAGCAACCAAGTCAAAGTACGCCGCCATTTTGAGATCACTGTCATCGACCGCGTGATATACCCTTTGCGGCTTAGCGCGAAACAGCGCCAGCATAATCAACTTTGCCAGATCGTCGGCATGAATATGATTAGTGTAGACATCATCTGCATCCGCTAACGCTGGTGTGCCTTTTTGCAAACGCTCAATGGGTAAGCGATCCGCAGCATAAATGCCTGGCACACGTAAAATCGACAGGTTGGAACAACTACGTTTTGCCCATGTACGCAATGCTTGCTCAGCCGCAACGCGACGTACCGCACGCGCATTTTGTGGGCGCACCGTGCGGGTCTCATCAAATGAGGCTCCGCCACAGTCGCCATACACACCGGTGGTACTGATATAAACAAGGCGGCTCTTGTCAGGTAAAATGGCGGTCAGATTTTGCGTGCGGATATCTGACGCACCTTCGGAGCGCGGGGGTGCGAGATGGACACAATACGGCGCCAATCCGGCTAATTTTGCCAGACTGATAGCATTATCCAGATTGGCGACAATCGGTATTGCCCCAGCTTCACGCAGTTCAGCGCAACGCGCCGGTTGGCTGGTGAGAGCAAAAATTCGGAAACGTGCACGCAACAAAGGTAACAAGCGCATGCCAACATCGCCACAGCCGACGATCAGTAAGCGCGGTTTGCCCATTTTTTTAAACTGTTTTTTCATGCTCAGGATTGTATGACTTTTCAAGTAACTGTGACCCCTAGTGGTCGTCAATTTAGCTGCGAAGCAGACGAAACCGTATTATCCGCTGCTTTGCGCGCGGGCGTTGGTTTGCCTTATGGTTGTAAGAACGGTGCCTGTGGTTCCTGCAAAGGCAAGATCACCAGCGGTAACGTCGTACACGGCAACCATCAGCAACGCGCACTACCAGACAACGAAGAAGCGCAAGGCATGTCCTTGTTTTGCTGCGCTAAGCCGCAATCTGATCTGACCATAGAAGCACGCGAAATTGCCGCCAGTGGTGAGTTTCCGGTCAAAAAGATGCCAACCCGCGTCGCCAAACTGGAAAAACTGTCTGATGACGTCATGTTAATCGCTTTGCAATTACCAGCCAATGAGCGTCTCCAATATCGCGCCGGTCAGTACATCGAATTTATGCTACGTGATGGCAAGCGTCGCAGCTATAGCATGGCAAATGCCCCACATCTGGATGAACAGATCACTTTGCATGTACGCCATATGCCAGGTGGTTTATTCACCGACCAGGTTTTCTCGACAATGAAAGAGCGTGACATTTTGCGCTTTGAGGGGCCGCACGGCACTTTCTTCCTGCGTGAAGACAGTGACAAGCCTATTGTTCTGCTTGCTTCAGGAACAGGTTTCGCGCCGATCAAAGCCTTGGTAGAGCATCTGATTTACACAGAATCGACCCGCCCTGTCAGTTTGTATTGGGGTGGCCGTCGCCCAGCCGATTTGTACATGGCGGCATTATGCGAAGAATGGGCTGCCAAGTTGTCAAACTTCAAATATATCCCCGTGGTCTCCGATGCCTTGCCTGAAGATAAATGGAATGGTCGTACCGGATTTGTGCATCAAGCAGTACTCGCTGATTTTGCTGATTTGTCTGCGCATCAAGTCTACGCTTGCGGCGCACCTATCGTAGTTGAATCTGCTCAGCGCGACTTCGTGGCACAGCGTCAATTGCCAGCGGAAGAGTTCTATGCAGACTCATTTACTTCGGAAGCGGATTTAGCAAATTAACACTTCTGCGTACTTCTGCTTACTTCTACTTTCACGAGGAATTTTTTTATGTCCGGATTAAAATTTATTTTGACGCACTGCGCAAAAAGTCCTACTATCCGGTCTATGAAAAATTTTCCTGACATGTCTTCACCAAATATCGTGCGACGTCGCCGTTCGTTCAACGAGCCTGGGCGGATGTGTTAGTGTACCTGCGCGTCAGATGAGACCGCAGCACCAGACCTAAGCCACAGGCCAACTCCTGTGGCTTTTTGCTTTTTTACGTTTTAATTTTTATTTTTTCGTTTGTTTTTTTATCCACCTCTGGAATGACCTTAGGAGTCTCGAAATGGAATTCAGTCAGTACAACGTTAATTCTCTGATGTACATCACACCACGCCCGGAAATCGTATTTACCGAAGGTAGCGGTATGTGGCTGACGGATAATAATGGCAAACGTTACCTCGATTATCTGCAAGGTTGGGCAGTTAATTGCCTGGGTCATAGCCCGGCGGTGATTTCCGATGCTTTGATTGCACAGTCGAAGAAATTGCTCAATCCTTCTCCGGCTTTTTACAATGCACCGATGGTTGAACTGGCAACGTTGTTGACGCAAAACTCTTGCTTTGACCGAGTGTTCTTCACCAATAGCGGTGCTGAAGCCAATGAAGGCGCGATCAAACTCGCGCGTAAATGGGGCCAGCTCAATAAAAATGGCGCGTTTGAAATCATCACTTTTGATCATGGTTTCCACGGCCGTACTCTGGCAACCATGTCTGCCTCCGGCAAACCAGGCTGGGACAAACTGTTTGCACCACAAGTTTCTGGCTTCCCTAAAGCCGACCTGAACGACATCGCCTCCGTTGAACAATTAATCACCGACAAGACAGTTGCTGTGATGCTAGAACCAATTCAAGGCGAAGGTGGCGTCATTCCAGCCAGCCGCGAATTCATGCAAGCGTTACGTGCATTGACCAAAAAACACGGCATCTTGTTGATCGTCGATGAAGTGCAGTCTGGCATGGGTCGCACTGGCGAATTGTTTGCTTACCAGTTGTCTGGCATAACACCTGACATCATGACACTGGCCAAAGGCATAGGCGGTGGCGTTCCATTGGGTGCGCTGCTGTCCACGGAAGCAGTTGCTTGTTTTGTTCCGGGCGATCAAGGCGGAACCTACAATGGTGCGCCATTGATGACGGCAGTTGGTATCGCGGTATTGAAAGAATTGACCAAGCCGGGCTTCCTGAATTCAGTCAAAGAAAAAGCCCAATATCTGAGCGATGAATTGAATAAACTGTCCGAAGAATTTGGTCTGCAAGGTGAACGTGGCGAAGGCTTGTTGCGCGCCTTAAAACTCGGTAGCAATATCGGTGCAGAAATCGTTGAAGTTGCGCGCAATATGGAGCCAGTTGGCTTGCTGCTCAATTCTCCACGTCCAGACTTATTGCGTTTTATGCCAGCCTTGAATGTGACGAAAGAAGAGTTGGATCTGATGTTGAGTATGTTGCGTACCGTATTGAAGCAAGTAAAAAATAAGTAAAAAAATAAGTAGGAATATGCGAAGAAATATGCAAAAAAATAATCACATTTTCTTTCACTTTCTTGTCTTAAAATAAAACAGCCGCAGTAGTCACCTACTGCGGCTGTTTTATTTTTTATTTCATCAAGATTTCAACACAAAGTGCATCACTGATTGTGCAGGCAAGGTATAACTAAATGTGTTGTTGGTCACAGCCCCGACACCATTACGTGGCGTAACGTTCGGGCTACTTGCATCAACACCCCAGGCTTGGACATTTTTAAACGCCACCGGATTTTTGATTTGCACGCTGGCTGAAAGAGGTGTGCTCAAACGATTAATCGCAATTACGTGCAGTGTATTCGGATCCTTTTTACTCACTGCAGCATAGACCGTTCCATTGTCGTTATTTGTCGACACGGCTTTGACGGACACTTCAGGGAAAACTGATTTTTTACCGTCATAGTTACGGTACAGTTTAAAACCAGCGGCGATATAACCTTCGACATCACCAAAATAACTTGCCATATACACGCCTTGCTGACCAAAAACACCCAAAGCATCGGCTTGTGCAATCGCACCTGTGACATCGGTTTTTCCACCAAAATCATATTCAGTGATGGCCAGTTTAGTGCCAGGATAAAAATCGGCTACGGATTGCTTTAATTTTGGAATCAGTTGCAAACCGCGACCATCGGTAAAACCGTAACCTGGTTGCGTTATCCAGGTCGGTTCAACGTAATTCGCATCCCACAAACTACGCGCAGCTTGAACGCGATCACTCGGGTTGCTGGAGGCCTGCGGGTAGTAATGGAATGACAGCGTGTCTAACAAACGATGACCGGCGCTGGCAGACGCTTTACGCATTTTATCCAAATACACATTGGCAAACGTCATGCCGTTATAGCGATAACGATCACCCGTTTTATTGGTCAGATAAGGCTCAACGTTATAAGTATTCCAGTCACTCGGTTGGCGTGATTGTGAACCATCCCATACCGCCCACAAACTAAACAATCCTAAATAACCGCTGACGGCTGGTCCGTACGTTTCTGCCGTACTATCCATCCGCTTTACTGTAGCAGCCAGGCTGACATTTTTTTGCATCACATCTGCGACTGTTGTCAGATTCGGATACAGCAAAGGATGGGTACCTTCGCCATATTGAGATGGCCACAAGTGCCACAAGTCTGGTTCATTATCCAGCTCGTATGCCTTGACGCCTTTGGCTGCTGAGGCTTTGCCAAAATTTTTCAATAAAAAATTAATCTCTTCATCAATATAGACCACATCGTCACCAATCGCGGGCGTCAGACTCAGTGGACCCGCACTCGCTGGCTTATCGTTGACGATAGTGACCCAACGTGCCAGATCAACATTTGATGCACCGGGCGCACTTTGCCACAGCTGCGAGCCATTACACATCCCTGGGGGATTCAGGTTCACGATATCCTTAGGTAGCTTTCCCGCCGCTGGCAATTGCAATAATGAATACGTTCCCAAGGTCAAAGACTGACTATGAAACGTTTTGATTGCAGCACCTGGCGCGTAATAGGCAAGACCAGCATTATTGTTGGGTTCGCCCGCTCCAGTGGCGTATGTAACGCCTGCGTTGGACGAATTACACCAGTCCATACCCGAATTGCTGACACCATTCTCCCAGTTGTAACTAGTCATATTATTGCCACCCATGCGGCGTGAAGTCAGATTCAGGGCTTGGAGATTAGCTTGCCCCCCCTGATTGTCCCAGCCAGCGCGACCAGTACCATCGGCGTAAGCGTTATAGCCATAAATCAATGGGCTGATGTTGTTGCGCTGTGACTGCGTATCAATGCTAAAAGTCACACTCTGTGCTTGCGATAAAGAAAATTCTGCTGACATACTGCATATTGCGAGAACTTTGGCGATAGTAGGGGGTCTCATTGAATTCTCCCGAATACGATTAACTCGAATGACTGCATACAAAGATTTCCACATGGAAATATTTATTGACGAGTGTCGTTTTAGGCTAATACTTGCCCCATTTCAACAGATCTTACAATTCAGTAACATTTCTTGCTCTTTTGTATTAAAAATGAATGCTTCTCCTTATTAAACAAATATCTTACGTATTTTTTTAATATTAAATCGAAGTCAACATACTTGCTATTACCCCTTCAACTCCAAGAACAAATTATTCTATTGAGACGCATTATGAAACTAACCAGACTTGCCCTTTTAATCAGTTTTAGTTTAGGACTTAATAATCTGCCATTTGCAGTCGCAGCAAATGGCCCCGCTTATTACCGATTCCCAAGTGTGAGAGCTGATACCGTGGTATTTACCGCAGAAGGGGATATCTGGAAAGTCGGCACAAATGGTGGTCAGGCGCAGCGGTTAACCTCACATCCGGGAACAGAGCTCTATCCGACGATCTCACAAAATGGCCAAATGCTGGCATTTTCTGCCGCTTATGACGGCGCTACCGAAGCGTATGTCATGCCGATCAACGGCGGCCTGCCAAAACGAATCAGCTTCGAAAACGATGTCGTGAATGTCCTTGGCTGGACAGCACGAGGAGAAGTGCTGATCAGCACACAAAATAGTACCGGCCCCGGTGCACATAGAATTATCGCAGCCATTGATCCGAAAACCATGGTGCGCCGCGTGTTCCCAGTTGCGGATGCCAATGAAGCGGCGCTCGACGATAGTGGCAAATATTTGTATTTCACCCGCTTTGGCTTGCAGATGACGAATGACAACGCCAAGCATTATCGCGGTGGCGCTAACGCTCAACTATGGCGTTACGATTTGGAAGGAAAAGCCGAAGCAATCAATCTTTTCCCACAAGATAAGAGTAACAACAAACGTCCTATGTGGTGGCAAGGACGTTTGTATTTTATGAGTGACCGTGATGGTACGTTCAACATCTGGAGCGCCAATCCAGATGGCAGCGCAGCCCAGGCCCTGACTCATCAGCAAGAATGGGAAGTAAGAAATGCCGCTCTCGGCGATGGCAAAATCACGTATCAACTCGGTGCCGACCTGCATCTGTTGGACCTGCGTGATCAGTCCGATAAGACGCTAAATATCAACCTCGTTTCTGACTTTGATCAGGAACGTCAACACCTTATTAAGAACCCACTCGAATATTTGACCTATAGTGATTTCTCCGGCAAAGGAGACCGCTTATTGTTGACGGCGCGTGGCCATGTGACGAATGTTGGACTTGGCAAACAACGTCGCATCGATTTACCGATACCTGCTGATGCACGCGCCCGTTCGGCAGTATTTTCTTCTGATCAAAAATCGGTGTATGCGATTGTCGACACCACGGGTGAAAACGAGATCTGGAAGTTTCCCGCCAATGGCATAGGAAAACCTGAAGTGCTGACAACGGATGGCACTGTTCATCGCTTCAATCTTTTCCCATCGCCAGATGGGAAATGGCTCGCACATACCGATAAACGGGGACGTTTATGGCTACTGGATCTCGCCACAAAAAAAAATCAGCTGATTGATAATGCCGGAAAAATTGGTGTCCCGGAATTTGATAGTATCGTCTGGTCTCCAGATAGCCAGACCATTGCAGTGACGCGACCAAACACTGACGTACAGCGCACACAAATTGGCTTATATTCGCTTGCCGACAAGCAAATGCGTTTTGTGACCAGCGACCATTACGAATCACGTTCACCGGTATTTTCTGGCGATGGACATTGGCTCTATTTCTTATCTGATCGCAGCTTTAAAGTGGGTAACAACGCACCATGGGGTGACCGCAACCTAGGGCCGGGTTTTGATAAGCGTACCGGCGTGTATGCCATTGCATTACAAGCCAAGCTACGCTTCCCCTACAAAGCAGTCGATGAATTAAATGTGCCACCTGTTCCAGAAAAAGTTGAAGCCAACAAAGCAGAAGCTACAAGCAAGGAAAAAGCAACGAAGCCTGGCTTGCCTACGATTGAATATCAAGGATTAGCGCAACGCTTGTATCAGGTACCACTGGCAGCGGGAAACTATCGCAACCTTGCAATTGACGACAAGCGCCTGTATTTCATTGAGCAAGAAGCGAATGAAGAGAAAGGTGAACTTAAAACACTCGCAATCAGCAACACAAGTCCTAAAGCTGAAGTATTTGCCAGTAGTGTTCGTGACTTTAATCTGTCCAACGATAAAAAACATGTGTTCTACCGGACAGCAACAGCTGCCGGTGCCGGTAGTGGTGACTTTGTGATCGTCGATGCATCTGCCAAAGCACCTACCGATCTCAGTCAGGCCAAAGTCAGTATCAACGACTGGAGTTTTATCGTTGATCCGCGTCAGGAATGGCGTGAAATATTTGGTGACGCATGGCGTATGCACAGAGATTATTTTTACGATGACAAAATGCGGGGCACAGACTGGAACGCAATACGCAGCAAATATGCGCCTTTGGTGGACCGCGTTAGTGACCGTGCGGAACTCAATGACGTGTTGGCACAGATGGCAAGTGAAGTCGGTGCGCTGCATTCACAATTCCGCCCCGGCGATATACGCAAAGCTCCGCCTGAAGGAACGCCCGCCTCTTTGGGTGCGGTATTAACCCGCAGCGCTGAAGGTGTCATGATCGAACATATTTATCGCACCGAAACTGAACTACCAAATGAACACGGACCACTGGCACAAACAGATCTCGACGTCAAAGAAGGTGATCAGATTTTGAGTGTCAATGGTCATCCAACCAAGACAGCGCGCGACATTTCTGACTTATTGATCAATCAGGCTGATAAACAAGTTTTATTACAAATCAAGCGTGACAAGCAAGCCCCTCATGAAGTGATCGTTACGCCGGTGAGTATGAAAAAACATGCCGACCTGCGTTATAGCGATTGGGAACAAAGCAGAAGTGAACGGGTTAGCCAGGCATCAAAAGGTAAAATCGGTTATCTGCATTTACGCGCTATGGGACCAGATGACATCAATTCATTTGCCCGCGATTTTTATAGCAATATCAATCGCGATGGTCTGATCATCGATGTCCGTCGTAATCGTGGCGGTAATATTGATAGCTGGATTATAGAAAAGCTGTTACGCAAAGCCTGGGCCTTCTGGTCGAATCCTTCGTCGGCACCTAGTACCAATATGCAGCAAACCTTCCGTGGCCATCTGGTAGTGCTGGTCGATGAACTGACTTATTCCGATGGCGAAACTTTCGCCGCAGGCATTAAAGCGCTCAAGCTCGCACCTTTGGTTGGCAAACGTACCGCTGGTGCCGGCGTCTGGTTATCGGACAACAATTCATTGACAGATAACGGTATGATACGAGCAGCTGAAAATGCCCAATTTAGTGTCGATGGCCATTGGTTAGTCGAAGGTGTAGGCGTAACACCAGATATCGAAGTGGACAACTTGCCGCACGCGACATTTAAGGGACAGGACCAACAATTGGAGACAGCAATCAGAATTTTGCAAGAGAAGCTGCAATCTGAACCGGTCACCCCCCTGATTCCACACGTCTTTCCGCCACTCAAATAAGCTTTTTCTATACGCCACTTCCACATCCCCTGGTGAAGTAAAACAGGGGATGTTTTTCTCGCAAGCAATTCCGTTGACCATCTGACGGTCACTCCATTAGAATCTGCGCTAGTATCAGCCCTTGCAGCAACGCTGGTGCTGTCTGCGCGATTTCCTTGGCTTACTCATTACAATCAAAGGCTGCTATGCCCTATTCCGATTCTCCTGACAAAATGAAGAACGTGACTCCATCAACCTCCAATAGTCTTGCTGGGATTGTTGGTACTGCGGTGGTCCTCGCCTTATTGTATTTTGGACGTGATGTCCTGATTCCAATTACATTGGCGATTTTGCTGAGCTTTCTGGTCGCGCCGATGATACGTGCGATGCGAAAAATCGGTATTGGCCAAACTGCCTCCGTCTGGGTAGCGGTCATGTTACTGTCTCTTGGCATTGCTGCCGCCGGAACGGTGATAGGCTCACAATTGGTCAAACTTGCCAGCAGCATGCCAGAGTATGAAGAAACCATACGGGACAAGCTCGCGACCATGCGCGAACTGGGCAACACGCAGTTTGATAGCCTGACAAGTCACGCGGGTAAGGTGATGAATGAGCTCAACAAATCACCAACTGACAACCGGACACAGCAAGACAAAATGCAAAATGCTGTCAATAACAATCCCGAAGCACCGGTGTTAGTAGAGATACAGGAACCAGCATTACGCCCGTTGCAATTGCTGCAAAAAATTATGGCTTCTGTCTGGCCACCGATAGAAATGGCGGGCATCGTTTTGATGGTGCTGATTTTTGTGTTGATGGAACATGAGTCCTTGCGTGATCGTCTGATCAGACTAATCGGCAGCAATGATTTGCGTGCGACAACGATCGCCGTGAATGACGCCGGCGAGCGTTTATCACGATTCTTTATATCGCAATTTGCGGTTAATTTTGCAGTTGGCTTTCTGGTCTTTGCCGGCTTATGGGCGATCGGTTTACCACATGCGATTTTGTTTGGAACACTGGCTGGGATATTACGCTTTGTGCCTTATGTCGGCGTCTGGTTAGCAGCGTTGTTTGCCACAGTGCTTGCAGCAGCAATTGATCCGGGCTGGAGTCTGGCGATCATGGCGTTTGTGACTTTTTTTTCCATCGAAATGATCGTCGCGCAACTGGTTGAGCCGCAGTTATACGGTCACTCTACTGGTTTATCACCACTTTCAGTCGTAATTGCAGCGATCTTCTGGAGCTGGGTCTGGGGACCAGTAGGCCTCGTCGTATCGACGCCATTGACTTTGTGTCTGGTGGTGGCGGGACGCTATGTACCGGCACTACAAATTCTGGAAATATTATTTGGTGAAGTCAGAGCTCTCACCTTAGCGCAAAATTTTTATCAACGCGCTTTGTCTGGCGATGCGACTGAAATCATCGCTGCAGCAAGGGCATATATGAAACGAAAATCATTTGCGAGTTATTGCGACAGCGTCCTGATGCCTGCCTTGCATCTCGCAGGACATGATCTGGAAGAAGGAAAAATTAATCCAGAAGAGAAGCTACGTCTGGGTATGGCAGTGGGCACCGTGATAGAGAGTCTCGATGGTAAAACACATACCTGGAAAAAAGCCGAACACGCAACCTTCTTGCAAGATATGTCACTCGGCCGACACCTGCGCGCGCAACGTGAAAAGTTAACTGGTTCGCGGCAAGGTTCGTTTGATGTTCCACCGGGTAGCGTGGTGCTTTGCGTAGGACTGGGCGAAGCCGGAAATGAATTAGCGACCGAGATTCTGGTACGTGTTTTACGGCATCATAATATAGACGCACGTCATATTTCACTCGCAGACTGTGCATCACCACCACCAGGAGCCAAGGCAGAAAGTGTTTCTGTCGTCTGTGTCGTCAGTACTTCACCGGTCAAAGAAGAGAAACAAAGTGCACTATTATTGGCGGACGTAAAACTACGCTTGCAGAATGCCCACCGAGTTTTGGTACAGTTGCCAAGCCCTTATGAAAGCAGTCATTTGAGTCTGAGTCAGCTACAGTTCAATGAAGAAAATGTCGACACCGCCAATTCCTATGAATCAACACTAGCAATCTGTCTCGAACATTTACATCTTGAGACCCCGCTCCATTAAACGCATAATTGAAGGATTGATGGGACGGCAATCTGATTAATTGCTACTCCGGTCTTGCGCCGTCCCAACCACTTCTTTATAGGCATGCCAGGTCGCGTGCCCTATTACTGGCATCAGAATCAGAAAGCCGAGATTCCAGCTCATAAATCCCACCACCACGCTGGCAACGATCAGCAGCGCCCATACGATCGTCGCCGGCACGTTAATGAACAAAGAAACACAGCTAATAATCATGGCTGTAATGGCATCGGTATCGCGATCCAGCATTAAAGGTATAGAAACCCAACTGATGGCGAACACGATGCTCGCAAAAATAAAGCCAATGCAAGCATAAACCAACACGAATTCCAGATGTTCAAGAGAAAATAACTGCTGCAAAAAGCCATGCATGGTCGGCATGCCTTTATTGTAGAACAAGGCAAAGATTACCAAAGAGGCGCGAGCCCAGACCATCAGTACGACGGCAAGTACCAGCGCCAGCACACCGATATTGCTCCAACGTCCACGCATAGAAAACACGCTGCCCAACATGCCAGAACGCACATTTTCTATGCGACGGCTGATATCGTATAAACCCAAGGCAAGTAAAGGTCCTACCAATAAAAACCCGCAACTCAAGGCTGACACATATTCCGGTGCATTGTGCAACACCAGATTCAACAGTAGTCCCATAGCAGCGAAGCAGGCACCATAAAAAAAACTAGTTCCACCTGATGCTCGAAAATCGTCCCACCCTAAGCGTAACCAGACAAACGGTCTCAACATCCCCACCCTGCGTATCGGCGGAAACACCGATTGCTCATCGATAATGGTTTTAATATCCGGTGGCGCACTGTCACCATCTCTGCCTTGCGCTGAATCTGCCATCTTGTCTCCATTCTTATTTTATTCATGGAACCATCTTGACGAAACAAATAGTCGGACTGCAGCTTCATACTAAGACAGCAAAGACCAAAATGGCAATTGATTTGCATCAAAATACATCAGTGACTCAAGTTGCACTGCAAAATAAAAAACCTGGGTACATGTTGTACGTCCCAGGTCTTCTCGTCATTTTTGCTCACTGCGCTTACGACTTAATCCCATTAGCAGCAAACGTCTGATTTTTACTCATGTAAAACATGTTCAATACGACGATCTGGTACAAACCACATTAATGCAGCAATCACGTATAAAGCCATCGACAGCCAAGGTTCGAGATAGGCGATGACCATGGCGCTAAAATAAATCACCGGAGAAATTTTTCCTTTCCAGTCATTACCTACTGCTTTTTTCAAAACAGAATCCGGTCCCTGACTGGCAATAATCGTTTGTTGCAAAATGAAATAAGCAATCGCGGACATCAACAACACAAATCCATACAAAGCTGTGGGGCTGGCAGTGAAGTGATTCTCTCCCACCCAACCGGTCGCAAACGGTATCAAGGACAACCAGAACAGTAAATGCAGGTTCGCCCACAAAATACCACCAGTCACTTTGCGGCAGGTATGCAGCATGTGATGGTGATTATTCCAATAGATGCCGACATAGATAAAGCTCAGTACATAGCTGAGAAAGACCGGGAATAAAGGCCATAAGACTGAAAGTTCGACGCCATGTGGCACTTTCATTTCCAGTACCATAATCGTGATCAAAATCGCGATCACACCATCGCTAAACGCTTCTAATCGGGTAGTACGCATCGTGCAAAACTTTCTTTCATAAAAATAAATGGATAAGGCATGCATTTAAAGCTCTAATTTAAAGCTCTAATTTAAAACTCTATGCGCTCGTATCAGCCAAGGTCAATTTGGTCAATTTGCTCAATTGAGACTATGCCAGACTATCAGGATGACCGGCTCAAGCTTAGAATATGCCCTTCGTGTGCGGCGACCTTGCCAGATAGCATCTTCAACACCAATTGATTGCTAGCATCGGCACCATAACTATGGCTCACTTGCAACCACGGATGTTCGGCATCCGTTATTCGCAAAATCAATTTTTGCCAGGCGTCTGCCAACTTACTTTGCAAACCCGCAGGTCCCCAATCGGCCAGGCGTTTTTTAATTTGCGCCGGGGCAAAAAACAAGCTGGGTCTGGCACCGGGTAAATGTTGTCCGCCGCCCAAATCTTCCCAATGCGTGCCGCCTACCGCACAGCTGTAAACGACATTATCCGATAAATGATGATGAATCTCGCTACGCAATGACGCGCTACCAGCCATATCGACATAGACGCTGGCGACGCTGGCATCCAATTGCCCACATTGCTCATAGTTCAATACCTGATCGTAAATCCCAAGGTTAGTTACAAATTGGCGATTGGCTTCCGATGTTAAACCGATGATCTGATAATCTCTCGCTGCCCTTTGACTCAAGGCGAATGCAAGACCATACGCCGTTTTACTGGAAGCACTCGATATGATGACGTTCTTCGCACCAAAAAACTGATTGTCGTCCAAAAAATCATCGATCATTAATGAGGTAATGAATAAAGGCCGTAACAACATCTGCAACGCTTCTGTATCTTTTTGATACGCAGGATCAGTGGTGGTGCGCAAATATTGGTTGTACAAAGGATGCATTTCTTGTCGGTGCGCTGCACTGTCGCTAAATCCATTCACATTAATGCGACTTGGCGTAACCAATAAATGGCTTGCCATCGGGTAATAACCATAGAAGCGTTCACCTGGCTCTATGCCATCAACGTTAGACAACAATACATCAGCAAAACCCCAGACTGGAATATTGCCCCACCCGGTTTCTGTCGGAAAAAAATTCCAATACTTCATCGCCGTGCCAAACGCAGCATACGTGACGTTATTTGAGGTAAAGGCAAAATGATCAATTTTCAGCAGCACTTGTCCCGTCGCCAGTGTTTGTTGATCAGGAAAATCTAATTTTTTGCTTTTGCAATGCGTGAGTTGATCACGTTGAACGATGAATTCCAACCCTTGATTTGTCATCATAAAATCCTGTGTGAAAGTCGCTACGATTATTCAGGCGTGTCATTACTTCTAAGTCGAAAAATGAAATTTCCATTTTTATGAAACCGCGAGGCTGTCCGCCTTTCACCAGTATCACATAAAACAATTGATCAGCAAGCATCGTTGCGAAGCATTAAGGCTAGTCTCACCTTAGTTTTAAATTCTGAGGTTTTCGGACGTCGTACCGTGATCGTAACAAGAGGCATAATTTATTTCCCAGAAAAAATGAAGTAATAAAGAGACCGTGACCTGATCACGCCCCAAACGATGATTCAAGTTGGGAACGTCAAGCCGTGGGTTAATTATAATAAAAATTACAACTCCCACATTCGGTTAGTTGTACTGCTATTCACGCCAAATTTCAGGCATTTCACACCAGACTACGACCACCAGTCGCATTCCTGTCGCATCTTACAACGATCAAATTTATTCTGCAGATGTCGCCCCCTTAGCGCACCCCGAAACGCCACCAACAACAGGAGATCAACATGAAAGCAATAAATAAGCTATCCCTCGTCAGTGTAGTCGTACTGAGCAGCACTTTGATTTGCGCGGCTAACTCTGCAAACGCTTTTTCAGAATCTGACTTCCAGATGAATTTTAAAAGCTTTACGCAAGCCAAAAGCGATGCTGATGCCGAAAAAGCTGCCACTGGATTTCAGGAAATGCTCAAAGCCGAGCCTGCTAACCCACTCTTAATGGCGTATGCCGGTGCAGCAACAACCAAACTTGCAACCACAACCATATTCCCATGGAAAAAAATGTCTTACTCCGAAGATGGCCTTGCGATGCTCGATAAAGCACTGCAATTATCATCAAATACCAACGCTGCGGCGGCTATGCACGGCACAGTGCCAGTGGCATTGGAAGCCAAATTTGTCGCAGCCAACACGTTTCTTGCAGTTCCTGGCTTTATGAATCGTGGTGGCCAAGGACAAAAGCTACTCAATGAGATTTTGCAGCATCCTTTATTTTCCAGCACTGCTGTTGATTTCCGTGGTGCAGTGTGGATGCGTGCAGCCAATCTGGCGATCGATCAAAAACATCCTGAATTGGCTAAGACTTATCTGAAGGCGATAATTCAAGCCAATGCGCCGCAAGCAGCTAACGCTAACAGCTTATTGAAAGGTATTCCATCATGAGCCACGCTGCGATCATGGAATTACGTGGCGTCCATAAGTCTTACCGCCTTGGTGAACATCTGGTGCAGGCACTTCGTGGTGTTGACCTCAAGGTACAGCGCGGTGAATTGCTGGCATTAACCGGCCCCTCAGGCAGTGGTAAAAGCACGATCTTAAATTTATGCGGTTTGATTGATCGTGCAGATGCCGGCGATGTACTCATCAATGGCATCGATACCCGCACGCTCAGCGAAAAACAACTGACAATACAAAGACGCGACACCATAGGCTTTATCTTTCAGAGTTTCAATCTGGTTCCAGTAATGACGGTCGCTGAAAACGTTGACTATCCCTTGTTTTTAAACGGCGTCTCAGCAGCAGAACGCAAACAACGTGTGGCAGCGCAGCTCAAAGCCGTAGGTCTGGACGAACACGCGCAACACTTGCCAGATGCACTATCAGGCGGTCAGCGTCAACGTGTCGCCATTGCTCGTGCACTGATTAAGCGCCCTTCCATCGTGATTGCCGATGAACCCACGGCAAGCCTGGATTCGCACACCGCAGATCAGGTGCTGGATCTGATGCGTGAACGCGGTCATGCCGAAGGAGCGGCATTCATTATTGCCAGCCACGATGAACGCCTGACCCGCCGTACCGATCGCATCGTTTCTTTACTGGATGGGAGATTGCAATGAAACTCGTCACCGACAATATCACCTGGATGAAATTTGCGTTTCATAACAGCTTACGCAACCGCCGCCGTTCACTTGTTACCGTGACCATTGCAGCTTTGGGCACTGCGGCGATTTTGCTTGCAGGTGGTTTTGCTTACTCTACGTATCAAGGCTTATCACAAGCCGCAGCGCGCACGACTGGTCATTTGATTGTGGGCACACCAGCACATTTCGGTACCGAAGAAGATGTACCGCTGCAATTTGGTATTGATAATTCTGCTGCATTACAACAGCAATTGCTCAGTGATCCGGCCGTACGCTATGTGCTTCCTCGCGTCGATTTTAGCGGACTCATTAGTAACGGAGACAAATCCACAATCATGCTGGCAATCGGGATAGATCCAGAAGCAGAATTTGCCGTCAAAGGACCTTTTCTGACAGTCAAAGAAGGGGAGATTTTGCAAGCCAATGCCAAAGATACTGAAATCATGTTGGGTGAAGCCTTAGCCAAAAGCTTAAAAGCTAAAACCGGCAGTGACTTAACGCTCATGGTCAGTACCGTTGATGGCGCATTGAATGCGATGGACGTTAAAGTCAAAGGGGTCGTTTCAACTGGAATTCCAGACATCGATAAGCGCCTGGTGTACACCGATATCAAGACCGCACAAAAAATTCTGAACACACAAAAAGTCTCCAGCCTCGGCGTATTCTTAAATAGCATGGATGCGACAGATTCTGCGCAACAGCGGATTGGCCATGCTGTGCCAACGATGAAAGTGGAAACATGGTTAGACGAAGCTTTCTTTTATAAATCAGTGCGAGAGTTGTACAACCGCATTTTTGGCGCACTTGGTTTGATTATCAGTGTCATCGTTGTGTTTGTCGTTGCCAACGCAATGGCGATGGCAATTATCGAACGCACCCGAGAAATCGGCAGCCTGCGGGCCATGGGAACGTTGCCAGCAGAACTGATACGCAGCTTCACTTTTGAAGGCATGTTTCTTGGCGCGACCGGTGCCATCACAGGAGCGGTGATTGCCATGGGGATTGCTGTATTGCTGCTGATATTTCCGGTTGAAATGCCGCCACCACCAGGACGCTCTACGGGCTACCCACTGCTTATCACTATCGATGTAGCAATGTATGCAACGACTTTATTCGGAATGATCGCCTTATCCATGCTGTCATCAGGAGTAATTGCCCGTAAAACTCTGCAGCAGCCTATCGTTGATGCCTTGGCACACAATTAAAACAAGAGAAAGAAATAGTATGTCTATCAAAAACAAACACCTTATTTCCAGCCTGATTTTAAGCCTCGCTACGATCGGTGGAGTCGCCCACGCTGATGAACTCAAAAATTTATTGAAAACCGCAGATCATTTCCGGTTGGTTGATGAAAGCATGCAAGTCGAAACGCTCATCACCACCTTCAATCACGATGGTGCAAAAGAGAAAGAACGTGCCTATCTGGTCTATAGCCGTCCCAATCGTCAGTCCTTAGTATTGATGCAAAGTCCTTCGGAAAAAGGTCAGAAGGTACTGATGTCCGGTGATGATTTTTGGATGTTATTGCCCGGCAGCCAGCGCCCTTTGCGGATTACGCCGATGCAGAAATTGCTCGGTGATGCCTCCATCGGTGATATCGCAACCACTGCCTGGGAGCAAGACTATGAAGGAAAAATCGTCGGTGAAGAACAATGCGACAAGCGAGCTTGTCTGCACCTGAGTTTAAATGCCACTCGCAAATCAGTCGCTTACCAACACATAGAATTATGGTTGGGTAAAACCTTGCACGAGCCATTGAAAGCAGATTTGTATGTGCAATCTGAAAAGCTCGCTAAACAAGCAAGTTTTATGATGGACAAAGCACAAGCACCAACTGCCGTTGATCAGATGATCTTACTTGATCAATTAAGCAGTCATAAAGAAACCCGTGTGCAATATGTCAGCAGAAAGCCAAAAGCAATTCCTGACCAATGGTTGAACCCCATGTTCCTGGCAAAAAATCCTAATCTGGAGTAAGCCATGCATAGCGCCGCTACAACTAAGTTTTTAAAACGTCCCGGCTTGCGGGGGGTGGCATTCATACTGTCTTTGCTCAGTAATATGGCGCTGAGCAACAACGCCCTTGCAGACGATTTTCAGTTCAGCGGACAAATACGCAATCTTTGGACGTCCACAGAAAATAATATCCACGACCCAGTATCCAAAGCAAATCAATTGGTGCCAGGTCTGATACCTGAATATAACAACGATGCCAGTGTTGAGGCAGAATTACATGCAAGCGCACGCGGCGTTACCGCAATAGCCACAGTACAGGGGCATGCTGTTGATCAGGGTCATACCAACGCTACCGGATGGCTCAACGAACTCTATACCGGCTGGGGTAAAGATGAATGGCAATTTAGTATCGGTAAAAAAATTATTAGTTGGGATGTCGCTTATGGATTTCGTCCCAACGACATGATCCAGCAAGAGAAACGCCAGACATTTATCACCAGTACCCTGATCGGCAGACCCGTCGCCATGGCAGAATATTTTAATGCCGATAGTTCTCTGGCTTTGGTTTGGGTCAATCCGGACCACGGCGCCAGCACTGATGCAACGGTAGAGCAAGCCTTTGTAGCAAGGGCTTACCATCATGCCGGAAGTCTGGATATGTACGGTTTTGCCCGATATGGCCAGGAAACTGGTACCAGCCTGGGTAGTGCTGCCGCCTGGGTCGCTACTGAATCGCTGGAATTACATGCATCTTACCGTTATAGCCAAAAAATGGCGATGTTGACCTTGGTACCTCCTCCGGCATTGCTCGCCAGAACATCGCCGTGGCAAGCGCCGTTGACTAACAACATTCAACAAGCAGCATTAGGAATGACATATACAACGGAGGATCAGCATAGCTTTATCGTCGAAGCCTGGTGGGACGGTGCAGCTCCGTCAAATGCTCAATGGGGTCAATGGAATCAACGTAATCTGGCTTTAGGACAATTAGCCAGCGCAATGCCATCGCTGCAAACACCAGTTGCCTATAACCTCGCATGGCAAAGCAACTTGCTCGCTGCCGCCAATAATCTACGAAGAAAAAATTTGTTTGCACGCTGGAGCAAAAAAAGCGGTGCGTGGGAAACTGCCATCGATACCCTCTACACACCAGAGGACAAAGGTCATGCGACCAGTGCCAGCATTGACTGGCAGGGTGATCGTTGGCACATCGATGCAGGGATTCGCATCTATGGCGGGCCAGCGACAGCTGTGTTTGCACAGATTCCACAAAGTAAGATTTTTTATACATCTGCGACATGGGCTTTTTGAGAAGCTGATCAATCAAGTGTCTTTGAAGCGTCCTGGAAGATATTTTGTTTTATTGCAAACTCTGCGATACTGACAAAGCTACCAGACTCCAATCTTACGACCTCATACGATCTGTTTTTAGGAAAAATCATGCGAAAGTCTTTGCTTACCCTCAGTGCAGTGCTGCCACAGTTGTGTCTGGGGCAATCGGCTACGCCGTCTAACATCAGTAATGTTTTAGTGTACCCGGGTGGTGCAACCGTCGAGCGTGTCGCCAAAGTGAATGCAGGAATGAAAGAGCTGGTACTGAATTGCTTGTCCGCCCGCTTTGATACCGATTCATTATCCGTGCATGCAGACAACGGTATCCAGGTGGGCGACATCAGTGTGGAGACGCTTGATCGTGTGAGGGCACCAGAGTGTGCAAATACTGCTTTGGACAAACGCATTCGTGATCTGGAAGAACAACGTGCGGCGATTTCCAGTGAGGCAGGTGCGCAGGATTTAATCCTCGGTTATTTAAAGAATATAGGAACTGAACGTCAGGCCAGCGCCAGTCCTATGAATACGACCATAGAACTGTTACGTAAAAATGGTCAGGATACGTTGCAGCGCCAGCATCAGGCGCAACGTCGCATTGAAGAAATCGACAAATTACTGACCCCGTTACGCGCAGAATTGAACACCCAGGTTCAAGCCAATCCACAAATCAGAAAAGTCACCATCCGCGTGGCAGCACAACAAGACGCTGAGTTACATGTATCGTATCGCATGACGCAAGCGGGTTGGACACCCGTTTATCGTGCTTACCTGAACAGCAGCACGGGGCAAGTCAAACTTGAGCGGCATGCGCAAGTCGCGCAGAGTAGCGGTGAAGACTGGAATGATGTGAATTTGAAGCTATCCACAGTGCAACCGAATCAAGCAAACAAAATCTACCCTCCATCACCGTGGGTGCTTGATATTGCAGCGCCACCACCAGCTTTTATACCACCACATGAAGTTGCCTATATAAGTCAGCCACAAGCTAAATTTACCACCGCAGTTTCTAACATTCGCCCGGAAGCTTCAAGCCCTGCAGTTAGTTTTGATGTCAGCGTTTTCCAAGGTGAATACGCGGCTGAATTTGGAGTGCCAGGAAAAGTCAGCCTGACCGGAAATGGCAAAAAAATAGGCTATGCCTTAGGTTCCCAATTGATTGATGCGGACCTGCGCGTGCGTATCCAGCCGCAACAAGAAGCGCAAGCCTATTTGTTAGCTGAGGCCACGCGACCCGCAGGTTCATGGCCTGCTGGCAATCTGCAATTATTCAGAGATGGTGATTTCATCGGCCAAAATCAATTACGTTTCGGCAGCGAAGAAAAAGTTGAACTATTCTTTGGCCGCGACAACATGGTGCAGGTCGAAGTTGAACCTGAACAAAAAGATGCAAGTACAAAAGGCTTCATCGGTAGTCGTATTGAGAAAAAAATTGCTCATAATTACCGCATAACGAACCAACATAAAACTGCAGTAAAACTAGAGGTGGTAGAACCAACACCGAAGCCAGAAAATGAAGATATCAAGGTCAGCAGCCAGTTTAGCACTGCGCCGACACAACAAAGCTGGCACAAACAACCGGGAATTATTTCTTGGGACATGAAACTCAACCCTGGTCAGCAAATCAAGCTTGGCGCAGACTACACCATCAGTTACCCTAAAGATGCGAATGTGACTGGTTTGCGTTAATCACCTTAAGCTTTCCCCCGCTTTCCCCAAAAAAAAATGGAACATGTTTGAGGCATGTTCCATTTTTTGCTTAACAAGCGCTAGACAAATTATCCAACTACCGAATGACGATGAAGGTATTGCACGCTAAGTAAAAAAGCACTAGCGATGCCAACGCAATTTTGGCTAGCCCTACTGTTTCATCATTAAATTTCGTACTACATCATTAAAAGTCGTTACCATCTGCGGATCAAATTGCACGTGGATATTGGCGTTAATTTCTGAAATCGCCTGCATCAAGCTTTTTTTATAGCCACGATCTGAGCGTTCAGTAGTAATGGAACAAAACGTGTCAACGATCGCCAACATACGTGCTCCGGGATGAATATCATTTCCTACCGTGCCATTGGGATAACCTGAACCATCAAAAAACTCATGATGATCAAGTACCATCCGTGCAGCATCGTCCCAACCGCCAAAGCGCAGCAAAAGCTGACTGCCTAATTGCACATGTTCTTGTAAAATCTTTTGTTCTTCCTTAGATAAATTTCCTTCTTTGTTGAAAATAACCTGCGGTATCAGACTCATACCTACATCATGCATCCATGCAGCGGCTTCTAATTGTTTTTTATCCGCCGGGAAGCCCATTGCTTCATTCAAAGAATTCACCAATTCCAACGTTTGTTCACTGCGATTTTTTCTAAAAATACTGAGTTTATCGAGATGAGCCGCCAAAGAGCGCATTAAGGTCAGATCCTCTGGGAGCGTCAATTCAATTTTCAAATTTTTTAGTGTGGCACTCTTATCAAAAATACGGCCGCCAAGACTAGCTATTGCATCTTTAAATACGCCGGCACTCAGTCCATTGACTGTATTTTTTTGTAACGTTTCGCAAACATCATAAAGTCTTTTTCGCTTGACTTCATCTGCTTCGCCGTTGGCGATTAATTCAGATAACAACTCTTCGATTTCATCGGTTGCCAGCAGTAAAAACTCACCAAGTTCCGGAATATATTGCTCAGGATGCGCACGCGCACGAGAGAAAACTTCTTCTATCCGGTGCAATAAAGCATTCAACGGCCCCAAACCGACCATCTGGCAATTCCCCTTTAAGGAATGCATAGAGCGAAACATGCGATGAATATACTCTGGCCCGCCTTGCTTATTGAGGGCTTTGACACAAATTTCGACCTCGGCACAGCATTCACGTGTGCAATCGACGAAGTCATCGATAATGGTGCGTTCCATCGCCAAAAATTCTGGGCAACTAAATTTTTCTGAGAAATTGGGTGTATTCATTCTGACGCTCCCGTTAAATTGCACAGCAGAGTTGCAAAAATCAAGACGGTGAAACTGACAGCAATGGCAAACTATGAACGACGACCACTGGAGGCTGCTAACCTATTATGCAGGGCTCCGTGATTTAAAACCTGAGCTTAACTTTTTTACGATAAGATTTACATCAAATTGCCCTTGCGGCTATACCACTCGTCGCCTGACTGTGATATTTCCTTACTGGACAAATATCCTGCAACAAAATGTTAATAGCCGATTTTTATTAAAAGATTGACTCCAATTTAGCATCACTTAAGGCTCACTGGTAGAAAACAGTCTCATTCTTACCAATTTTTGATGTTACACCAAAGAAACTAACATAATTTAATACCATTTCAATCGGTTTTGACTCAATTTCATTTTCTTGGAAAATATTCAAAAAATGAACAATAATGGTCTTGACTTAGAGTGCACTCCAACTTCTAGACTGCGAACCATGACCACCTCAATGACGATACAACAAGCATCCGCCGCTACTGGTTTAAGTGTCCATACGCTTCGCTATTACGAGCGTGTAGGCTTACTTGATCCGGTGACACGGCGCGACAATACACATCGGCTGTTTCGTGAAGACGATATCCGCTGGATAGAGTTTTTGCTCAAGCTTCGGCGTACCGGCTTACCGGTACGCGACATGTTGCGTTATGCAGAACTGCGTCGTCAGGGCAATACGCCCGCTAGTGTGGCTGCACGCAAAGCCTTGCTGGAACAGCATACGCGCAGCGTGGAAGAAACCATCGCGGAATTGCAAGGCAATCTCGACGTACTGCACAAAAAAATCGTGATGTACGAAGAATTGCAAGCTTCCACCGCTACTCATCTGACTTCATCAAAAGAGGAAATTCAACATGCAAGCAGTCAACAACACGCAAACGCACACACCTGAAACAGGAAGCACTCGACGCCTGGGCGCTAACGGCCCAGTCGTTTCTACACTGGGTCTTGGCTGTATGGGAATGAGTGATTTCTACGCCAACCGCGATGATGCTGAATCCATCGCTACCATCCATCGCGCCATCGAGTTGGGAATCACCCTATTCGACACAGCGGATATGTATGGCCCGTACACCAACGAAGAATTATTGGGCAAAGCCATCAAAGGCAAACGCGATCAGGTCTTTATCGCGACCAAATTTGGCATCGTCCGCGATCTGAGCAATCCTCAGGCACGTGGCATCAATGGCAGCCCGGATTACATCAAGCAATCCGTCGAAGGTAGCCTCAAGCGTCTTGGCGTTGATCATATCGATTTGTACTATCAACACCGTATTGACCCGAATACACCTATTGAAGAAAGCGTTGGAGCAATGGCAGATTTGGTCAAGGCCGGTAAAATTCGCTATATCGGCTTGTCTGAACCTGCGGCTGCCACTATAGAGCGCGCCCATCAAGTCCACCCTATCACAGCCATTCAAAGCGAATACTCGCTATGGACCCGCGATCCGGAACAAGATGTGCTGGCAACCTGCCGCCATCTGGGTATCGGTTTTGTCCCTTACAGCCCTTTGGGTCGTGGTTTTCTGACTGGCGCCCTAACTAGCCCCGAGCAATTTGCTGAAGACGACTATCGCCGCTTCAGCCCACGCTTTCAGGGAGAGAATTTCAATAAGAACTTACAACTGGTGTACAAAGTAGAACAACTTGCGAAAGACTACGGTTGTACTGCATCACAATTGGCTTTGGCATGGGTACTGGCACAGGACCCGCATATCGTACCTATCCCGGGCACCAAACGCCGTCGC
This sequence comes from Undibacterium sp. Dicai25W, assembly GCF_049340505.1. Classification (NCBI taxonomy): domain Bacteria; kingdom Pseudomonadati; phylum Pseudomonadota; class Betaproteobacteria; order Burkholderiales; family Oxalobacteraceae; genus Undibacterium; species Undibacterium sp. Dicai25W. The sequence goes on from NZ_JBMPOQ010000002.1 coordinate 67,061, forward strand.
TACCTCGAAGAAAACTGGGGCGCACTCAATTTGAAATTATCGGCCAAGGATTTGCAAGTGCTGAACGATATCTTCCCGCCTGACGCTGTGGCAGGTGCACGTTATCCAGAAGCGAGTATGAAAGTGTTGAACGGTTAAACATTACGGTATTGAAACAAGCAAGCAAAAAAAGGCGGCGTTGTTCGCCTTTTTTTACGCCAGCTCAAACTTCAATCAACAGCGATTTTCAATACCTGTTGATACTGCTATCCAAGTCAATCCTAAGCCCTCCTTCTCGTGACAATCATTTCTTCCAAAACGAAACAAGGCGAAACGAACATAAATCCAAAATTGTGAAGAAAAAAATCAAAAGCTTTTCGCGCTTTTTATGATTTCGCTCAATTTTCTGACAGCCTCGTCGATTTGCTCAATGGGTACTTGCGCATAGCCTAAAACCAGGCCGTTCCTGATCGCATTGACTTCCCCGATGACATGTGCGCTCACAGCATGCGCCACAATACCTTGCTCCAGCGCGTTTGCGCTGACTTTCATGTCTGATATCGATTCGTCTAAAGCCAAAACAAGATGCATGCCAGAAGATATGCCATATACTTTGCCGAAAGCGCTAGTATGACGCTCCAGTGCAGCCTTCATGCAATCGCGTCGTTGTCGGTAAAGACGTCGCATGCGACGTAAGTGCGTGGCGAACTGCCCGCTGCTTAAAAAATCTGCCAACGCCAATTGATCGGTGGTTCTACCACGTGACACTGATTGAGACACTAAATCATTGATCGCGGCTACAAACCCTTGAGGGACGATCATGAACCCGATCCGCAACGCGGGGAACATTGTTTTACTAAACGTGCCAAGGTATATCACCGGCGCATTCGGCATGAGCCCCTGCATCGCCGGCAGTGGAGGACCGTCGTGCCGAAACTCACTGTCGTAATCATCCTCAATGAGCAATGCACCCGCCGTTCTCGCTTGTTCGATGAGCGCGATCCGACGTTCAAGTGTTAATACGCCACCCAACGGAAATTGATGCGATGGTGTAACGTAAATGAGCTTGGGCGACGATTTATGCCAATCGTCTTCTGATGGTGCGATACCATCCAAATCAACTGCAATCGGGTGTATCCGTAATTCGGCTGCATGAAATGCATTTAAAGCCCCCCGGTAACCTGGACTTTCCATCCAGACTACATCACCCTTGTCAGCAAACGCATGTGCACATAAGTCGAGACTGCTTTGAGTACCATCGGTAATAAATACCTGCGATGGTTCGCAAATAACGCCACGCGAAGCGCGCAAATGATCTGCAATTGCTTCCCGCAAAAGTGGCTCTCCAGCGGCATCGCCGTAACTTAATTGTGTTGCTGTTGTTGAACGCCAGGCTCGTTCAAGGAGTCGCCGCCACAAATGGATTGGAAAATCAACAAGCGACGGTATTCCGGGGGTAAATGCTGTAGTCAGTGAAGTTTCAGGCTGTCTTGATGGCAGAACCTGCGCTCGCTGCGATAAACCCGGATGCAAAAGCTGCGATACATGTTCATCTCGTACTTTAGCAAGCTTGATATCAGCAACGAAAGTGCCACGGCGGTCGGAACGTACATACCCCTCGGTTGCTAACTGTTCATATGCATACAACGCTGTATTACGTGCGATTCCCAGGTCTGATGCCAATTGCCTGGTCGCGAGCATGCGAGTGCCGCTGTTGAGTTTGCCAGTTTTGATCGCTGACCTGAGGCACTCATGCAATGAGCGTTGTTGCGACCAACCGCAGTGATTTTTTGAGAAATCTGTAAGAAGTAATGCGTAGTCCATTTGATGACAATTCTATTGTGGCTCTAAAAATTATACTATTCATGGATCTATTTATAGAACCATATATGCATTATATTCCGCATCTTTACCTCCTCCACAAAAATTAATAATGACTTCTCAAGCTCAAATACCTCCCACTGATCGCACCAGAGTCCGTCGCGTTGCGGAACTGGCCAATTATGAACGTGACACGGCATACGCCATTATTGACGCGGCCTACCTGTGTCATATTGCATTCATCGACGAAAAAGGAACGCACTGCATTCCCATGGCCTGCTGGCGCGAAGATACCCATCTTTATATACATGGTTCTAACGGTGGACGATTAGTAAAGTTACTGTCCGGTGGTACCCAGGTCTGTATCACTATTACCCACCTTGACGGATTGGTTCTCGCGCGCTCCGCATTCAATCATTCCATGAATTACCGGTCTGTCGCCATTTACGGCAGCTTCGAAAGAGTGTCGAATGAAGCAGACAAACGTGCAGCCTTAGATGTTTTCATGAATAAATTGGCTTCGGGACGCGGTAGCGAGGTTCGCCCGGGGAATGACAAAGAATTTGCGGCCACCAGCGTGTTACGCATTGCGCTTGATGAAGTGGCTGCAAAAGTTCGCACCGGCGGCCCTGTCGACGATGTGGAAGATTTAAGCATTCCAGTATGGGCGGGAGTTTTACCGCTGACGCAGCTGCAAACAACACCAGTGGCCGACGATGGAATCACGGTTGAAACACCAACCTATGTGCGCAATTGGGACTGTTCAAAATAATCGCTATGTTAGCTTTTTCTCTTCTCTTTCAGCACAACAATGAAACGAATGAAGGCGGCGTTGTCCGTCTTTGTTTTGCCACTTTTATTTTGAACTCTCAATCAAAAGAAACACGCTTGAAAGTAATTTGATCGCAGTTGTTGAAGCTTCTATGCTTATCATGGTTAAATCAATTCATTTTTTCGATAGCATCTCCCACCTCGTTGCCGATGTTTCGCGGAAATTTTTATTCAGAAATTATTCAGCCTAAACCTATAAACGCCACTTCTAAATCACATGAATCAACTTCGCATAGCTTTACCACTACTTTCCGGTATCACGTGCTTCGTCATGAGTACGACCTCGCTCGCAGCAGAAACACAAGGTGTGAGTTTTTCGCATAACGATTGGGAACTTGCCTGTGACAACACGCGTACCTGCAGAGCTGCTGGATATAACGCAGATGGCGACGACATGGCGGTTTCCGTGCTACTCACGCGTCAGGCTGGTCCGAGTCAAGCAGTCATCGCCACGCTAAAAATAGGCGAATACGGCGACAACGAAGCACTACAAAAACTTCCGTCCAAATTTAAGGTATCGATGCGCATCAACCAGCAAGTGCTGGGAACCCTGAACATTGATAAAAGCAATCTGGAAACCAGATTAAATCAGCAACAGACAGACGTGCTGATCACTGCTTTGCATCAAGATAGTGAGATTGTCTGGAGCATCGGCAAGACAAGCTGGAAATTGTCGGACAAAGGTGCGGCGGCAGTGCTGCTGAAAATGGACGAATTTCAAAAACGATTAAATTCCATTGGCGCGCTCTACAAAAAAGGCCCTTTAAACGAAGATAAAGTCGCACCAGCAATTGCTACGCCAATTGTGCATGCCGCCCCCGTACTTGCAAATAAGCCTGATGATACGAAACTATTAAAAATCAAAGCCCTGCAGGCAGCGCTTCTGGCAAGCATCAAAGAAGATGACTGTAGTGATATCACTGAAAAACGCTTCAAAGAAGATAGTTTATCGATAAACAGACTAAGTTCACATAGCGTACTCATTTCTACCACCTGTTGGATGGCAGCATATAACCAAGGTGTTGCCTATTGGGTAGTGGACGATAAAGCGCCCTACTCTGCTGAATTGCTTACAACCGACGCCAGCGATTATGCGGACGGCAAAATCAGCTTCGCGCAAAAAGGACGCGGCCTCGGAGATTGCTGGAGCTCAGGCACCTGGACCTGGGATGGCAAAAAATTTGTACCGACATCCGCATCTACCTCTGGCATGTGCAAATTGATCGCTCCTGGCGGTGCCTGGGATTTACCGACCTTGGTTACAGAAGTGCGCAAAGCAGGACATTGATACGCTGATTTAGTGAGTTACACCCGCACTACTATAATTATTGACTCTAAGCATTTTTATTATCATAATCAAAAGATAATGTGATCGTAATGAATGACTTCATTCATTGGGAACATTGGATAAATAAATCTGCCCGGCGCTAACTAACTTAATTTGGAAAACTTATCATGAATTCATTGTCAGATCCATCACCTGTCCTGATTCCTATCATTGCTTTAATGATCCCTATCGTTTCGGTGATTGCGATCGTCGTCTTAAAAATTGTGCGATTGCAACTGCTGCATGAAACAATACGTCAAATCAGTGCGTCTGGTCAGACTGTGCCATCTGAATTATTGAGTGAGATTGTTAAAACAAAAGCGTCTTTAAACAATCGTTGAGTTTTTTAAAAACACCTCGGATTAACAGTGTTCAAATAAAAAAACCGCGACCTTGATCGCGGTTTTTTGTTGCTGCAAGCTTAGCTTACTTCTTACGCTGCGGCGGCAAATCCGTGCAGACGCCTTTGTAGACTTCCGCTGCCATACCGATGGATTCACCCAAGGTTGGATGCGGGTGGATTGTTTTACCGATGTCCACGGCATCTGCACCCATCTCAATTGCCAGAGCAATTTCACCGATCATGTCACCAGCGTGCGTGCCGACGATACCGCCACCGACGATGCGTTTGGTTTCTGCATCAAAAATCAACTTCGTGAAACCTTCATCACGGCCGTTCGCCACCGCACGTCCGGACGCCATCCATGGGAACAAGCCTTTTTCGACTTTTAAGCCCTTAGCTTTGGCTTCATCTTCGGTCACGCCTACCCATGCCACTTCTGGGTCAGTGTAAGCAACGGATGGGATGACAGATGCATCGAAGTAGGCTTTTTCACCTGCTGCTGCTTCTGCCGCCACGTGCGCTTCATGCACGGCTTTGTGCGCCAGCATGGGTTGTCCGACCAGATCACCGATTGCAAAAATATGCGGTACGTTGGTACGCATTTGTTTGTCGACATTGATGAATCCACGGTCAGTCACGGCCACACCTGCTTTGTCAGCGGCGATTTTTTTACCGTTCGGGCTGCGGCCGACTGCCACCAACACCAGATCATACAATTGTGGTGCAGGTGCTGTTTCGCCTTCGACAGCAGCTGCAAAAGTGACTTTGATGCCTTCTGGGAGTGCTTCAACGCCAACCGTTTTAGTTTTCAACATGATGTTGTCAAAACGTTTTTCGTTGAACTTCTGCCAGACCTTGACCATATCACGGTCAGCGCCTTGCATCAGGCCATCCATCATTTCGACGACATCAATACGCGCACCGAGTGTGGAATAGACCGTCGCCATTTCCAGACCAATAATGCCGCCACCGATGACCAGCATGCGTTTTGGTACCTGACGTAATTCTAATGCGCCCGTACTGTCAACGATACGTGGATCAGCTGGAACAAAAGGCAAATTCACAACGGAAGAGCCTGCAGCGATGATCGCCTGTTTGAATTGCACCACTTTTTTGGTACCGTCAGCTGCCGTCACTTCAATGTGGTAAGGGCTCAGGAATTGACCGACGCCTTGTACAACATTGACTTTACGTGCTTTCGCCATACCAGCCAAGCCGGTCGTCATTTTTTTGATGACGCTTTCTTTGTAACCGCGCAATTTGTCGATATCAATCGTTGGCTTCGCAAAGCTCACGCCCAGCGCTTCCATGTGCGATGTCTCATCAATGACCGCAGCAACGTGCAACAGTGCTTTCGATGGAATGCAACCAACGTTCAGGCAAACGCCACCGAGTGTCGAATATTTTTCTACCAGTACGGTATTCAATCCCAGATCAGCAGAGCGGAACGCTGCTGAATAACCACCAGGACCCGCACCCAAGACCATCATGTCGCACTCCATATCCACCTGACCAGTGTAGCCAGACGCCACTGGGGCTGGCACAACTGGTACGCTTGCTACAGAAGCGGGAGCGGCGGCTGCAGGAGCAGTTGTAGCCGCAGGAGCGGAAGTTGCTACAACACCCGCTGCTTCTACCAACAACAGCAAAGAACCTTCAGCCACTTTATCACCGACTTTGACTTTCACTTCTTTGACCACACCAGCATGGCTGGATGGAATTTCCATACTAGCTTTGTCAGATTCAACGGTGATCAGTGATTGATCTACTTTGATGGTATCGCCAACTTTGACCATCAATTCAATGACTTCCACTTCTTTGAAATCGCCGATATCTGGTACTTTGACTTCTACGATGCCCACCACTGCCGGAGTGGCAACTACCACAGCCGCAGGTGCTACCGCAGCGACTGCCGCTGGAGCTACCGCCGATACTGGTGCAGGTGCAGGAGCAGCCGCAACGCCACCTTCCGCCTCAACGATCAATAACAGGCTACCTTCAGCGATTTTGTCACCGAGTTTGACACGCAGTTCTTTGATCACGCCAGCGTGGCTGGACGGGATTTCCATACTTGCTTTGTCGGATTCAACGGTCACCAAAGACTGATCAACTTTGATCGTATCGCCGACTTTGACCAACAATTCAATCACTTCGACTTCTTTAAAATCACCGATATCCGGGACTTTGACTTCAACTGTACTCATCGCATGCTCTCCAATCACAGCAGGGTTTTACGCAGATCAGCCAGAACATCAGCCAGATATGCAGTAAATTTCGCAGCCATTGCACCATCAATCACGCGGTGATCGTAGGACAAAGACAGTGGCAACATCAGACGTGGTACGAATTGTTTGCCGTCCCAGACTGGTTTCATGCTGGATTTGGACAAGCCTAAAATCGCCACTTCAGGTGCATTAATAATTGGTGTAAATGCGGTACCACCAATGCCACCCAAAGAAGAAATAGTGAACGTCGCGCCTTGCATATCGGCTGGCTTCAATTTGCCGTCACGCGCTTGTGCGGACAACTCACCCATCTCAACAGCGATTTGCGACAAGGTTTTTTGATCAGCATTTTTGATAACAGGAACCACCAGACCATTTGGTGTATCTGCTGCAAAACCGATGTTGTAGTACTGCTTCAAGATCAAGTTTTCACCAGTCGCGTCGAGTGAAGCATTGAAGGCTTTGAATTTTTTCAGAGCAGCAACGCTGGCTTTGATCACAAATGCCAGCATCGTTAATTTAACGCCAGATTTGACCAGCGCTTCATTCGATGATTTACGGAACTCTTCGAGATCAGTAATATCGGCTTCATCGAATTGCGTCACATGCGGGATCATGACCCAGTTGCGATGCAAATTCGGGCCGCTGAGTTTTTTGATGCGTGACAATGGCAACAATTCGGTCGTACCGAATTTACTGAAATCCAGCGATGGCCATGGCAACAGATCAAGACCAACACCGCTACCGTTTTTAGCCACTGGCGCAGCCACAGCAGCAACTGCTGTGCTACCTGCCATGATGCCTTTGACAAAGTTTTGTACGTCTTCTTGGGTAATACGACCTTTTTGACCGGAACCTGCTACGCGAGTCAGATCGACACCTAATTCACGCGCAAATTTACGGATAGAAGGTGATGCATGTGCTTTACCTGCGCTGGCCGTTGCTACTGGTGCAGAAACGACTGCTGCTGGCGCCGCAACAGCGACTGGCGCTGCCGGTGCTGGTGTGGTTGGTGCAGGCGCTGCGGCAACTGGTGCCGGTGCCGGTGCCGGTGCTGCTGGCGCTGGTGCTGGTGCTGGCGCTGCAGCGCCGCTAGCTTCAACGATGACCAGCAAAGAACCTTCGGCAACTTTATCACCAATTTTTACTTTAATCTCAGTCACCACACCTGCATGACTGGATGGAATTTCCATACTGGCTTTGTCAGATTCGACGGTGATCAGTGATTGATCGACTTTGATGGTATCGCCGACTTTGACCATCAGCTCAATGACTTCTACTTCTTTGAAATCACCGATATCCGGTACTTTGACTTCAATTGCGCTCATAAATTAGCTCCGTTTACGTTTCTTTCGTAGGGCGCGCGTGGCGCACCGTTCAAGTATGCAATGATGTCTGGCTGTGCATCACACAACCAGACATGTGCGTTACACAGTTACTGGATTTGGCTTATCAGCATTAATACCGTATTTGCTGATCGCCTGTGCCACAACGGAAGCAGATAAAGCACCTTCATCAGCCAGAGTTTTCAATGCTGCAATGACCACAAAATAACGATTCACTTCAAAGAATTCACGCAATTTTTCACGGGAATCAGAACGACCAAAGCCATCTGTACCCAACACTTTGTAGCTACGATCTTTAGGAATGAACGCACGTACTTGTTCAGCAAAGGTACGCATGTAATCGGTCGATACCACGATAGGGCCTTGCGTATCTTTCAGGCATTCTGTGATGTATGGCAAACGTGCTGGCTCAGTTGGGTGCAACATATTCCAACGTTCAGCATCCTGGCCATCACGTGCCAGCAACGTGAAGGATGGTGCAGACCAGATGTCAGCCGCAATACCCCAATCGTTTTGCAGCAATTCAGCTGCGGCAATCACTTCACGCAGAATCGTGCCAGAGCCCATCAGTTGTACACGGTGCTTGGTCGTGTGTTCAGACTTCTGCAACAAGTACAGACCTTTGATGATGCCCTCTTCCTGACCCGCTTTGATACCTGGATGGCTGTAGTTCTCGTTCATCAAGGTGATGTAGTAGAACACGTCTTCCTGATCCGTCACCATGCGACGCAGACCATCGTGAATGATGACTGCTACTTCGTGTGCAAACGTTGGATCGTAAGGTACGCAGTTAGGGATCGTTGACGCCAATACATGGCTGTGACCGTCTTCATGCTGCAAGCCTTCGCCGTTCAATGTCGTGCGACCGGCTGTACCGCCGAGCAAGAAGCCACGTGCACGCATATCGCCCGCTGCCCACGCCAGATCGCCAATACGTTGCAGACCGAACATGGAGTAGTAAGTGTAGAACGGAATCATGACGCGATTGTTGGTCGAGTAGGACGTTGCTGCCGCAATCCATGAGCTCATACCACCCGCTTCATTGATACCTTCTTGCAAAATCTGACCAGCTTTATCTTCGCGGTAGTACATCACCTGGTCTTTATCGACCGGCTCATACAACTGACCAACCTGGCTGAAAATACCGATTTGACGGAACAACCCTTCCATACCAAAGGTACGGGATTCATCGACCATGATAGGTACCACGCGTGGGCCAACGCTGCTATCACGTAACAATGCTGTCAGGATACGTACATACGCTGCCGTAGTAGAGATTTCACGACCTTCAGCAGTTGGCTCCAACATTGCCTGGAATGCAGACAACGCTGGCACCACCAAAGCTTCATCCGCTTTTTGACGACGTTGCGGCAAGTAACCACCCAATGCTTTACGACGTGCATGCAGGTATTGCATTTCCGGCGTGTCATCAGCTGGTTTGTAGAATGGGATAGATGGCAAATCAGCGTCAGCGATAGGCAACTGGAAGCGGTCGCGCATGGCTTTGATCGCTTCATCATCCAATTTCTTGGTATTGTGGGCAGTGTTACGTGCTTCACCCGACTTACCGAAACCAAAGCCTTTGATACTTTTCGCCAGAATGACAGTTGGCTGTCCTTTGTTTTCTTGCGCGACTTTAAACGCAGCATAAATCTTGTGTGGGTCATGACCACCACGTGTCAAACGCCAGATGTCGTCATCCGACATTTTGGAAACCATTTCCAGCAATTTTGGATGCTTGCCAAAGAAGTGTGCACGAACATACGCACCATCTTTGGCTTTGTAGTTCTGATATTCACCGTCCACAGTTTCCATCATCACTTTTTGCAAAATACCGTCTTTGTCTTTTGCCAGCAATTCATCCCAGCCTGCGCCCCAGATGACTTTAACGACGTTCCAACCTGCGCCACGGAAATCAGATTCCAATTCCTGAATAATCTTACCGTTGCCGCGTACCGGGCCATCCAGACGTTGCAAGTTACAGTTAACGACGATCACAAGATTGTCGAGCTGTTCGCGACCTGCCATACCAATCGCACCCATGGATTCTGGTTCATCCATCTCACCATCACCGCAGAATGCCCAGACTTTACGCTTCTCAGTATCCGCAATGCCACGAGCATGCAAATACTTCAGGAAACGTGCCTGATAAATCGCCATCAATGGACCCAAGCCCATAGACACCGTTGGGAACTGCCAGAAATCTGGCATTAATTTTGGATGAGGGTAGGAAGACAAACCTTTGCCATCCACTTCACGACGGAAATGCAGCAATTGTTCTTCTGTCAGACGACCTTCAAGGAACGCACGTGCGTAGATACCTGGAGACGAGTGACCTTGAATGTACAGCAAGTCACCGCCATGTTCTTCAGTTGGTGCGTGCCAGAAATGGTTAAAGCCTATACCCAGCATGTTCGCCAAAGACGCAAAGCTGGATAAGTGACCACCCAAATCGCCATCTAAACGATTGGCCTTAACCACCATCGCCATCGCATTCCAACGCATCATGGAACGTAATTTTTCTTCGATTTCCAGATTACCCGGGCAATGTTCGCCCTGGTCAGCAGGAATTGTATTCACATAAGCGGTATTACTGGAAAACGGGATGTGCGCACCGCGACGACGCGCCAGATCCACCATGCGTTCCATCAGGTAATGAGCACGTTCTGGCCCTTCGTTTTCGATCACTGATTCGAGGGCGTCGAGCCACTCATTGGTTTCCATAACATCAGGATCATTGACGGCTTGCGCCAAAACTTGGTCTATCTGGGGTGACATAAAGAGGTCTCCTGTTGGTGCGCATTTGAGGTAATTGCGCGTGGCACATCGACAAATATAGGCGTTACTTTTCTTAGTGTAAGCATTCTAACAGGGCTTTTTTAATTTTCCAAATAGCGATATGCAATTTCACAATGTGATATTTTGCTGCTTCGCAATATAAATGAAGTTATAAAATCACAAGCCTTATCAACACAAGGTATTTGCCACTATTGCAATGCACCATTAGGCATTAAAATGCCATCATTTATTGAATAAATATTCAGGCTTTTATGCAACAAACAAACAAAAAAAACCACTCCCAAGAAGCAAATTGCACGTCAGGAACACACATTTCACTTTGTCTAATGTGTATTTGCATCATATAAGCAACCGATAGACAATGGATTGAGCCACCCTGGCTGCATTTTAAATTTGCCACCGATAGTGAACTGCACCGCAAGAAAACCACCGGAAGGGCTCAAATGAAAATTTCAAATGGCAACAAACTGGGGATGACAAGTTTGCTATTTTTCATGGTTTAAATTACTGTTCTCGAACACGACTGACAGCAATGCAAGCGTAGGAGCCGTTTTGAGTTTAGGCTGACCGACGCTTCGCGGCACTTAACAGACTGATTCAAAGATATTCAAATAAAAAGACTCGGGTTAAATTTGCCTACTAAAAACCTATTTTTCCGCTCAGAAGAGGCCTAAAAAAAATTATGGACGCAATGAATAGATGTGAAATTTTAAGATTGGTATTTGCTATCATTATTTCTCCTTTAGTCCCGATCATCGGATTTTGTGTAGCAATGTGGACAAATAATGGGAGTAACTGGTTTCCCATTACTCTTCTGTTTGGCTATCTTTTTTTCTTTTTGTTTGGACTCCCAACGATAGGAATTTTATTAAAAAAAAGGAGTGCCATATCTTGTTTTGTTGGTGGCGGCTCCGTAACGATTGCTCCAATTTTATTGCTATCGTTATTTTCACTTCCTTCTTCCAATGGATTGTTTGATGGAAAAATGCTCTTTAAGTTGGGGTTGCTGTTTGTCGCTGGGGGCGTCGGTGGTATTGTTTTTTGGGTAATTGCTTTCTTAAGTGTAAAACCAACCTTATAAGAAATTGTAAACGTGTGCTTGCGGCACAAAGGAGACTTTGATCTGGCGCTCTGATTTGAATACAAACTATGAAAATTAAAAATAGCAGGCTTTTTAGATTGAGCAGTGTAAAGCAGCTCCTATCTTTGCAAGTATTTCTCCGAACGACGTGGGTATTGAACACATTGGGATTCGCCTTGGCTGTAATTAGCGTTCTCTTTCCTTCAATTCCTGCAGGATTTCTGTGTATCTTCTTTTTCTTTTCCTGGATTTTGTGGAATATATGTGCCTGGATTGAAATATCGAATGGAAAGTGGATGCGAATTTTTTATTTGTGGGCTTTAATTGATGTATCAATCCTATTCTGTTTTCTTTCAGTGGGACATTCAATAGGGGATGTTTCAGGCTCACCAGGCACAGAAATGGTTTGGGGAGTCGCGTATCTTCCTTCTATTTTGCCGTTCGGGTTAGCTATCAATATGCTTTCGGACAGTTTTAGACTGATAGCTGATGAACTGCTAAAAATGTGCGTGAGTGAAGTGGGGGCACTATATGGAAAGATAATTGGAAACTGGCTGTTAATGTCTTTAGTTTCTATGTTTCAATGCTGCGTCGTTTGCACACTCCTATATTTATTTCGACAGTTTTCTAAGATATCGCCACCAAATTTTGAGGTAATAGGTAATTTTTTCAAATGAGAATGCAATGCCTCATGGCGGCACAAAGCAGTCCGTCGTAAGCACAACTAAAATTCGTACTTGATACTAAAAAATAAAAATGAAAGTAGTCTTTTTTGTAGGTGTTTCGCTTTGGCTTTTTACCATATGGCTATACGGACAGTTTGGCATGACAGCTTTAATAGTGAGCACAAAGACTGTTAAAAAAGCCTGTATTATCGCGATATTTGAACATCTTGGTATCGCGGAAGGATGGGTTAGGGATTTTCTATTGGAGACAACTTTGTTCGCGAGTTTTATCATCCCCTTGTCATTGACATGGTATTTCATTCATATTTGGAACGTTTCAAAAAAGAAACGCAATATGTGATTTGGTGAGTTGCGGCCATCCAAAATTATCTAATTTGGATTTATAAACTGAACTGGTACTTAAACTCCTTTTGGTAGAAAGCATGGCGTCTAGACGACTTATAGATTTTGGAAAGGCTTTATTCCGGGTTGGATTTTTCGGAATTATCACAGCGTTGTATGGTGCGTTTCAGTTTTTATTCGATGGAGGTAGCCTTGCCACAAACATCAAGCTGTTAGGAAGCTTTGCCTGTTTTGGATTTTTGCTTGGTGGAATTTTTGTTTTTGATTCAGAACATAATCCTTCAAATCGAAAATATTCTTGGTATCGTACGGTAATTGGAATGATTTCTGGCACTGCAGTTGCTGTAATCTGGGGATGGTCAATTTCTTGGATATGTTTTGCAGGCATTTCTTCTGGCCTCGGTGGTTGGCTCGGTATCATTTGGGCAAAGCATGTGGATTTTTGAAAATTGAGATGACAGCCGTCGCACGTAACGGATAGGTTAAACGATATGAAAATACTGCTTTGGACCACAATAATTGTTTCCCTATTGGCCGGCTCGTACTGTTCGCTTGGCATACTTCAAGCTGCCAGTCTTTATACTGGTAAGCACGCGCTATTTAATTTGAAGTTTTGGGGGGGCTTATCAATACTATTTTTCGGCATCTTCACTCTTAGTTCAATCTTTCTGTATAGATTAAAACGGCATCACAATTAGATTGCAAGAAACTACATGAACAAAAATAAATCGAGACAAATGGCAGCAACCCCAAAATGGTTTTCAAGGTTCCCAGTGTGGATTGTAGTTACTTTCGGTTTCGCATTACCAGTTGTGTTATGTGTGGGAGTAGTTGTACTAATAAAAGTGTTCGATATTCAAACACCGTAGCAACGTTGCGACCAGCGTGGCGGGTATTGCCTTGATTACGCTGAGTCTGAAACTTGCTTCGGGGGTTTTCTAGCACTACAAAGTCTATTGCATTTATATTTTCACATCACCATAAAACAATAGTTTCAATATTCTCGAAATATAGTATAGTAAACCCATGAACGAAAATGACATCATCAAAGCACTGAGTGCATTAGCCCATCCGGTTCGCTTAAAAGTATTTCGCGCCTTAGTGGTTGCTGGAGAACCTGGTATGACGCCGGGCGTCTTGCAAGAAGGTTTAGAAATTCCAGCGACTACCCTCTCGTTTCATCTAAAAGAGCTCGCCAATGCAGGTTTGGTCAATATCGAGCGGTCAAGCCGCAATTTGGTGTATCGGGCAGCCTACGAGCAAATGAATGGCTTACTTGATTACCTGACAGAAAACTGTTGCAGCGGTAATGAATGCGAGATAACTCAAAAAGTTGAATCTTGTGGTTGTTAATTACGTAGTTGTTCATTGATCCTTGAAGGAGTCGTAATGAAACGTTTTCATATCCATACCCATGTTGAAGACTTGCAGAAAAATATCGTCTTCTATTCGGCCATGTTCGGTGCCGAGCCAACTCGTGTCGAAAGTGATTATGCTAAATGGATGCTAGATGATCCGCGCATCAATTTTGCAATATCTACCCGTGGAAGCAAACATGGAATTGATCACCTCGGCATTCAAACCGATACGGAAGAAGAATTGGCTGAACTGAAATCACGAGCGGAATCTGCCGACCTCAGCTTACATGATTCAGGAGAAACGACCTGCTGTTATGCGCGAAGTGACAAACACTGGCTCACAGATCCACAAGGTATTGCATGGGAACATTTTCATACTCTCGACAGCATTCCGGTTTTTAGTGAGCAGGAAAATGCCGCAGCAGTAACATCTGCGTGCTGCCCCGCGCCAAAACCACAAGGCAAGCCTCTCGCCATTCCAGTCAAATCTTCGTGCTGCTGAGGAATATTCTATGACCATCAATGTACTCATTTTATGCACCCACAATTCTGCGCGCAGCGTACTTGCTGAGGGGATGCTGAATCATCTTGCAAAACAATCAGGCAAAGATATCAAAGCTTTTAGCGCAGGAAGTACGCCAAGTGGCCGCGTCAATCCGTATGCTCTTGACGCACTGGTACAAGCTGGGGTTGATACCAGCGCGATGTACAGTAAAAGTTGGGATGAATTCACTTTACCAGATGCACCGGTCATGGATATTGTCATTAGCGTCTGTGACAGCGCCGCGTCGGAACAATGCCCTTACTGGCCGGGCAGCCCGGTCAAAGTTCATTGGGGCTATCCAGATCCATCCAATGCACCAGAAGCAGAAAAAAAGAAAGCTTTTGATTTGACCCGTCAGGCAATCGGATACCGTATGTTGCAACTGCTTGCACTACCTCTTGAAACCATGTCGCATGCAGAGCGCCAGTCCGCTTTATTGCACCTGCAAAAGAGCTGACTATGTCTCGCTCAATGCCTTATTCACTCATTCAAAAACTTACCGGAGAACTGTTAGGAACAGCATTGCTCCTTGCCATTGTCATTGGTTCCGGCATTATGGGACAACGCTTAGCTTCTGGTAACGATGCCATTGCATTGCTGGCAAACACAGCAGCGACCGTAGCGGGGCTCTATGTGTTGATTGAAGTGTTTGGCCCCATTAGTGGCGCACACTTTAATCCCGCGGTATCAACCATCATGGCAATAAGAGGAACGCTGGCAAAGAAGCACTTGCTTCCCTATATCGTCGCGCAACTCACAGGTGCTCTGTTTGGTGCCTGGCTCGCGCATGTGATGTTTGATATCAGCGTTCTGCAAGTTTCAAGCAAAATTCGTACAGGAACAGGTCAATGGATTGCAGAGATCGTTGCTACTGCGGGATTGTTACTCGTGATCCTGCGGGCACCGTCTGAAAAAGTCGCCGCCATGGTCGCCGCCTATATCGGTTGTGCTTATTGGTTCACCGCTTCAACCTCATTTGCCAATCCTGCAGCGGCATTTGGGCGTATGTTTAGCGACACCTTTGCTGGCATATCGCCCGCGAGCGTTCCAGCATTTGTTGCAGCACAATTCGCGGGTGCGGGTATTGGATTGATTGTTAGCCGATACCTAGACGATTGAACCTTATCGCAAACAACAATTCCTGCAATGCAAGCGTGATTTTTCATTTCCTGAGAATGAAGTCTGCAACCGTTGTTTTCATAAATATAGTAATTAATTAACATCTAAACGCTTGTTGACAGTCGCAATAGCATTTCTGGCGGCGACGTCGAACGTGGTCTACATAGGCTGTGTTGGTAAAAACTTAGCCGCGATTGTCAACTTGCTTTCATTCGCAAGGGGCGCATCCTTTATAATCGCGGTTCCTTCTGTTTTTTACCCATCGCTATCATGACTGCTCAAATCATCAACGGAACCGAACTCTCCCAACAACTGCGCGCCGACGTGAGTCAACGTGCTGCAGCTTTAACAGCACAAGGCAAACAACCTGGTCTGGCAGTGATACTGGTTGGCGAAAATCCTGCATCACAGGTGTATGTACGCAACAAAGTAAAAGCGTGCCAGGATTGCGGCTTTTACTCGGTTTTAGAGAAATATGAAGCAGAATTAAGCGAAGAAGCCTTGCTCTCGCATATCGATCGACTCAATAACGACCCAAAAATCAATGGCATTTTGGTACAACTGCCGTTGCCAGCACATATCAACGCCAACAAAGTTATTGAAGCAATTGCCGCTGAGAAAGATGTTGATGGCTTCCATATCAGCAATGCTGGTTTGCTGATGACAGGTCAACCATTGTTCCGCCCATGCACACCATACGGTGTCATGAAAATGCTGGAATCCATTAATTATCCAGTTCGCGGGGCAAATGCGGTGGTCGTTGGCGCTTCCAATATTGTAGGCAAACCGCAAGCGATGTTGCTCTTGCAAGCTGGTGCTACCGTCACCATCTGTAATTCCAAGACCCGCGATCTGGGTGCACACACCCGCAATGCAGACATCCTGGTCGTCGCGACCGGCAAGCGCAATATTGTGACGGCTGACATGATCAAACCTGGCGCTGTTGTTATCGACGTCGGCATGAATCGAGACGACGAAGGCAAACTGTGTGGCGACGTCGACTTTGCGCCAAGCAAAGAGGTCGCGGGATTTATTACGCCAGTTCCTGGTGGTGTTGGTCCTATGACCATCACCATGTTACTGGTCAACACGATTGAAGCTGCTGAAAGAATTTAATATGACTATCACCTCTCCATTGCTCGACTTTAGCGATCTGCCGCGTTTTTCTGAGATTCGCGCAGAGCAAGTGACACCCGCCATTACCAGCCTGCTGGAAGAAAACCGCGCTGTT
Organism: Undibacterium sp. Dicai25W; assembly: GCF_049340505.1. Lineage (NCBI taxonomy): Bacteria > Pseudomonadati > Pseudomonadota > Betaproteobacteria > Burkholderiales > Oxalobacteraceae > Undibacterium > Undibacterium sp. Dicai25W. Next base: position 84,093 of record NZ_JBMPOQ010000002.1, read on the forward strand.
GTTCAACAACTGTGCGAAGACCAATCTGCTGTCACTTGGGAAAACTTTGTCGAGCCTTTGGAGAATGCGACAGAAAAACTCGGCCGCGCATGGAGTATCATCGGTCATCTCAATGGTGTTGCTGATACACCTGAAATGCGCGCTGCATATAACGAAAATCAACCTGCCATCACCGAATTCTGGACTGAATTGGGGCAAAATCTGGTGCTGTTTGAGAAGTACAAAGCCTTGCGCGCACAAGCTGGTTTCGACCATCTTCCGGTCGCCCGTAAGACGATTATTGAACATGCGATCCGAGATTTCCGTTTAGGTGGCGCTGAACTGCCAGCAGACCAGCAACGTCGCTACGCAGAGATTCAGGAAAAACACGCGATGTTGACCACGCGTTTTTCTGAAAATGTACTCGACGCGACAAATGATTACGGTTTGTTCATCGATGATATTGAAAAACTTAAAGGCCTGCCAGAAGATGTGATTCAGGCAGCCAAAGCAGCGGCTGAAAAAGACGATAAAAGCGGATATAAATTTACGCTGCACTTCCCTTCGTATTTCCCGCTGTTGCAGTACGCAGATAACCGCGAAATTCGTGCAACCATTTACCGTGCCAATGCGACCAAGGCGTCCGAACTTGGCGCTAAGCCAGAATGGGACAACACCGCAATCATGAAAGAGATTTTGCAATTGCGTCTGGAAGAATCGCAATTGTTGGGTTATGAAAATTTTGCCGAGGTGTCACTCGTCAGCAAAATGGCCGAGTCACCTTCACAAGTTGCAGGTTTCCTGGAAGATCTGGCCAACAAAGCGCGACCTTTTGCAGAAAAGGATTTGCAGGAATTGCGAGCCTTCGCCGCCACAGAATTAGGCATAGAAAAACTGGAAGCGTGGGATGTTGCTTATGCGTCTGAAAAACTGCGCGAACAACGCTACGCATTTTCTGAACAAGAAGTGAAGCAATACTTTCCTGAGCATCAGGTCGTCAACGGCTTATTCCGCGTTATCCAGACCTTGTTTGCAGTGGAAATCAAACCCGATCAGGCGGGCACCTGGCATCCCGATGTGAAATTCTATCGGATCGAAAAAGACGGTCAGTTAGTTGGCCAATTCTACCTCGATTTGTATGCACGTAACGGTAAGCGAGGTGGTGCGTGGATGGATGATGCACGTGGTCGCCGTCTGACAAAAAATGGCGTTCAAACGCCAGTCGCCTATCTGGTGTGCAACTTCACCGAGCCAGCTATCGTAAATGGCGTTGCTAAACCAGCTTACTTCACACACGATGAAGTGATTACGCTGTTCCATGAATTTGGTCATGGCTTACATCACTTACTGACAAAAGTAGACGATTTATCGGTATCCGGCATCTCTGGAGTTGAATGGGATGCGGTGGAATTGCCATCACAATTTATGGAAAATTTCTGCTGGGAATGGGATGTCTTACAGCAAATGACGGCACATGCAGAAACCGGCGTAGCGTTGCCGCGCGCTTTGTTTGATAAGATGATCGCTGCCAAGAATTTTCAGTCAGGTTTACAAACCTTACGTCAGGTTGAATTTGCCCTGTTTGACATGCGCCTGCATGGCGAATTCAACCCACAGGGTGAGCAAACCGTGCAACAAGTACTTGATCACGTACGATCACAAGTGGCTGTATTTACCGCGCCAGAATTCAATCGTATGCAGCATTCATTCAGCCATATTTTTGCTGGTGGCTATGCGGCAGGCTATTACAGTTACAAATGGGCAGAAGTATTATCGGCCGATGCCTATGCGGCTTTTGAGGAGCAAGGCAAGACTGAGGGTAGCAATTTATCGCGTACAGCTGGCGCACAATTCCAACGTGAAGTCCTGGAAGTCGGCGGCTCGCGCCCTGCCCTGGAATCGTTCAAAGCATTCCGTGGCAGAGAACCATCAATTGACGCGTTGTTAAGACATAACGGTATGACGGTATGAAGGAGAAGAGACTTATGCAAGCCCCATTTAAACTCGCTACGCTGATAGTACCTCTGTGCTTACTAGCAGCTACTGCTCAGGCACAATTATACAAATCAGTTGGGCCAGACGGCAAAGTAACTTATTCAGATACGCCGCCACCAGCCAATCAGAAATTAGTTGAAACCAAGACGATCGCAACCTCTCAAGATGTGACTAATTTCCCTTATGAATTGAAATTGGCAGCGTCCAAAAATCCGGTTACGATCTACACGGCGGCCAATTGCTCGCCCTGCAACGACGGCAAAAATTTACTCAAAAGTGCTGGTATTCCATTCGCCGAAAAAACGGTGAAAACAAGTGCCGATGCTGATAAATTAAAACAAGTCAGTGGCGATGATCAATTACCGTTCTTAATCGTCGGCAGTAAAAAACTTCATGGCTACGATCAAGCGGAATGGAAATCATCGATCACCGCTGCCGGTTATCCCGACAGCAATCGATTACCGGCTAATTACGTCTACCCGGCGCCAGAAAGTGCCGCGCCTAAGAATAAGCCAGATCCATCCGCAACAGCCCAGAAAAATCTGCCACCACCAGCGCCAGCCCCAATTAAGAGCCCCGAAAATGACAATGGCTTCCGCTTCTGAAAAAACGCGCATCGATTTTCATAGCAATGTCGCCGATAAGCTCAATTACACGTGCCGCCTGATACGCAAGGCACGTGCGGCTAACTGCAAGATAGTTGTATTTCATCCTGACAGGCAAGTATTGCAAAGCATTGATACGGCGTTATGGACATTAGAAGACACAGCATTTCTGCCGCATGTGATGGCAGATGACGTCTTAGCAAGTGTTACGCCTGTTATTCTGAGCAATGGAGAGCTTGAGCAAAGTCCGCACTTTGAATTATTGGTTAATTTAAGCACGTATTCCCCAGAGAATTTTGAGCTGTTTGCACGTATGATAGAAATCATTTCAAGCGACCACGAAGAGACTAAACTAGGGCGAGAACGCTATCGTCAATACCATCAACAAGCTTTTCCTCTGAGCCATAACGTGGCGAAATAAAATGAATACACAACTTGACGCCAGCATCCCGGTTTTGACCGAAGTCATTCCTCTGGAAGAAATTTCATCTGAGGACACCGCAGGATTCTCGGCACCGGCAGCCAGTGGCGCAACTGAAGTATCAGACAGTCTCGACGACCAAGTACGTGAACACGGTGCCATCAGCGAAGAGCAATGGCAATTACTGGAACAAACCTTGAGAGAAAATGTCCTTAAACAAGTATTAGCCAGAGTCGACTTCGTATTGGAACACCGCGTCAGAGATAGTCTCGCGGACGTGTTGCAAACCGCGGTATCCGGACTAGCGGAAGAAATTCGCACAGGTTTAAAAAATTCTCTCGAAGATGTCGTCACCCGCGCAGTGAATCAAGAAATTACCAAGGCAAAAATATTAAAATAAGCAAAAAAAGCATATTTATTTTTATTTTTAAACATACCAGGTAGTTTTGTTTTTAAAAATAAAAATAAATTGCCGCGTTATGATTACCTGAATAACCATAAGCTTTCTACAATCTCATCTGAAAAATAAAGGACCGCACTACTTTTGCGGCATTCCTCACAAACAGGAGATTGGTCTATGAAAGTCATCGTTCTCGGCGCTGGCATTATTGGTACTTCCACAGCATGGTTTTTGAATCAACAAGGGCATGAGGTTACCGTGATCGAACGCCAGCCCGGTGCCGCGCAAGAAACCAGTTTCGCTAATGGTGGCCAGATTTCAGTCTCTCACGCCGAACCTTGGGCTAATCCATCTGCGCCTCTGAAAGTTCTAAAATGGCTTGGCAAAGAAGATGCGCCATTATTATTTCGTCCCCGCGCTGATTGGCTGCAATGGCGTTGGGGTTTGCAATTTTTGCGTGAATGTACACAACAGCGAACTAATCATAATATTCGTCAAATTGTCGCCATCGCTGAATACAGCCGTCAAACCTTGCTCGAAGTAAGAGCATCGACCGGAATCGAGTACGATAGCCTGAGTAAAGGCATACTTCATTTTTATACAGATCAGAAGGAATTTGACAGCTCCCTACCCGCTGCCCGCCTGATGCGGGAATTGGGTTGCCCACGGGTATCAATTAGTGCCGACGAAGTCATAAAAAAAGAACCGGCGTTAGCTGGTATGCGGCAACAGATTGTTGGAGGTGACTTCACAGCCACCGATGAATCAGGCGACGTCTATAAATTCACCACCGGTCTCGCTAGAAAAGCTGCGGAATGCGGTGTGATTTTTCAATACAACACCAATGTGACCAGGCTATTGTCAGCGGGTTGTGACTCGGACGCAACGGTGACGGGCGTAGAGATCATTGATGCACAAGGTCGCCATCAGGTCTTGCACGCAGACGCATTTGTTGTTGCCATGGGCAGTTTCTCACAGGCGCTTCTAAAGCCATTGGGCATTCCTCTGATGATTTATCCCGGCAAAGGTTATTCAGCCACCTATCCTGTTACCAATCAAGCTGGCGCACCGACAATTTCACTCACCGATGACGGTTATAAACTCGTCGTTTCTCGTCTAGGAGACCGACTGCGCGTGGCCGGAACCTGCGAAATCAATGGCTACTCACGCGAACTCAATAACGCTCGTTGTGAAGCAATTACCCGTCGCACCAAAGAATTATTTCCAGACGCTTGTGACTATACTGCTCCGGTCTATTGGACCGGTTTGCGTCCACTCACCCCATCCAACGTGCCGTATATAGGAAAAACCAAATACAGCAACCTGTTCTTAAATACCGGTCACGGCACCCTTGGTTGGACAATGGGGGTCGGCTCAGGCAGAGCCATCGCAGACATTATTTCTGGCGTTATGCCCGAAGTCGATTTTGCATTTACTGGCATCGAGCGCCCGACTCGCATTGCACTCTAAGTATCGCCAGCTAAAATCCTTGAGCACCGCAGTTCTGTCGCAGCAGAGATTGAATGAAATTAATCCCTCACCGGAATGGCGCAACCTTCAGGTCACGCCATTTTCACCGTTGACACGATAGTTTAAGGTAATCAGATAGCGCAAAAATGTCGGTGCAAGCTTAAATCGGCGCAAGTAAATACGAAAAAATATGTTTCATTTTTGAGAAAAAATTGTCAAATTCATCGATTTTGACGCGTTATTTCTTCACTTTTACCTGCAATTCTTCGGCTTTTTCATCAAATGAAATACGTGTCGTAAACTTGGTCTTCTTCATCGGAAAACGTGAATGAAAATGCCGGACATTTCCTGACCCAGAAATGACGCGCCGCACAAATTGGTAGTAAGCATCCATGTCTATGACGTGTACAACCAGAAAATAATCATACTCGCCAGAAACAAAATAACACTGCATCACTTCCGCTTCCTTATTCATGCGTGCCTCAAAATCGTGCATAAATTCGTCACTTTGATTGACCAGTGAGACTTCCAGGAAAGCCAGCATGCCAAACGCCAACGCTGACGGGTCAACCACGCTCACGTCAGCACTGATCACGCCTGCATCACGTAGGTCTCTGATGCGGCGCAAACAAGTGGGCTGGGAAATGTGCAATTTTTCAGCTAAAGTACGAGTCGGAATTTGATTATCTTTTTGAAGTTGATTCAAAAGCTTGCGGTCAAGCTTGTCTAACGCACGGAATTGAGGCATATAAAAATCGTCTGTTTTGAAAAAAAACCGCACAAAATAGCTTTGCGAAATATTTTTTATGTTGTACCTTTTGTTTATTCAGTAATCTGAATAAGTTGGTAATGCAATAGTGTTGTCCTACTTTATTAAACCTTAGGAGTAATGTTCATGTCGTTCAAAACAAAAATGATTCCACTGGCAGGCGCAATTGCTTTCGCTTTCGCTGGTGCAGCGGCAGCTGACGATGTAGTAATTAAAATTGGTCACGTTGGTCCTATCTCTGGCGCTATCGCGCATTTGGGTAAAGACAATGAAAACGGCGCCAAAATGGCGATCGAAGAGCTGAACGCAAAAGGCCTGATGATTGGCGGTAAAAAAGCTAAGTTTGAACTGCTGGCAGAAGATGATGCTGCAGATCCAAAACAAGCGACTACCGTAGCACAAAAACTGGTTGACGCGAAAGTCAACGGCGTTATCGGTCACTTGAACTCTGGTACAACAATCCCAGCGTCTAAAATTTACAACGATGCTGGTCTGGTACAAATTTCCCCATCTGCAACAAATCCAAAATACACACAACAAGGCTTTAAAGGTGCATTCCGCGTAGTGGCGAATGACGGCCAATTGGGTGGCACATTGGGTCGCTACGCAGTACAGATCAACAAAGCGAAGAAAATCGCTGTGATCGATGATAAAACAGCCTACGGCGAAGGTGTTGCTGCTGAGTTTATCAAAGGCGCAAAAGGTAAAGGCGCAGAAGTTGTTGTGCAAGAGCATACAACGGACAAATCCACTGATTTCAGCGCGATCTTAACCACAATCAAAGCTAAAAACCCAGACGTGATTTTCTTCGGCGGTATGGACGCAGTTGCTGGTCCTATGCTGCGTCAAATGAAAGCACTGGGCATTACTGCTAAGTTCATGGGCGGCGACGGTATCTGTACAGCGGATCTGGTTAAGCTGGCTGGCGACGCAATCGGCGAAGGTCAGGTAGTTTGTGCTGAAGCAGGCGGTGTTCTGGATGCACAAAAAGCAGCGAATGAAAAATGGAAAGAAGACTACAAGAAGAAATTCGGTGTTGGTGTTGAAATCTATGCGCCGTATGTCTACGATGCTGTTATGACTATGGCTCAGGCAATGAAAGAAGCTAATTCCGCTGAACCAGCGAAATACTTGCCATTCCTGAAGAAAATCAAATACCACGGTGTGACTGGCGACATCTCTTTTGATGACAAAGGCGATATCAAAGACGGTACGCTGACGTTATACACTTACAAAGCAGGCAAACGTGATCTGTTAGCAGTCACTAAGTAATTCAGCCTCAAAATTTAAAAGCCCGTTGGAAATTCCAGCGGGCTTTTTTATTTGTCTTGCGATTTTTTTGTAATAACCAGCGATTAAATTCAAATCTGAATGGCAAATACAAAGAAAATTATTTCAAAGAGAGTATCCACTTTACCAGGGTATGTGCTTCTGCTTCAGAAACTTGTGTGTTCGCTGGCATTGCCATCGCACCCCATGTACCGCTACCACCCTTCAATACTTTTTGAACTAATTTTGCTTCAGCAGTTTTGTCGCTAGCATATTTTTTTGCTACGTCCTTGTATGCAGGACCAACGATTTTAGTATCTACAGAATGGCATGCCATGCAATTTTTAGCTTTTGCCAAATCCATATTTGCCATCGCAGAGCCAGATGCCAAAAGGGCGAATGTTGCACCTACCAATAATGAGTATTTCATTGCTTTCTCCAGGTTAAAAAATGCGAGTTCATTTTAACGCTTTTTCTGTCATTTAAGCACGCTCGTCAGCACATGGGTTGACCCGCTGCAAAATACGCTTTAATCTCCCGACAACAGGAGACAACTATGCTATTAATTATTCCGCTCGTCATATTACTGGTTTTAAAGCTCGCCGATGTCTGGATTTTTGCCGCCATGTCATGGTGGTGGATTATAGGATTAGCCGTATTTGCATTCCTGTGGTTTGAATTTTTTGAACGTATGCTTGGACTCGATAAGCGCAAGGATCACGCACATTTTGAAAAAATGAAGCAAGAACGTCAAAAACGTTCCTTCGATAAAAATACCGGACGTAAGTAATTCAAATTACTACTTATCCAAAGCGAGTATCATCGTTGAACCGATATAGGGGAGATCCGATATCGGTTTATTTTTTTATCCAGAGTGGATGTCAACTTCTATCACCGATCCCATGAGCAATAGTCTGGAATTAAGGCAGTTGAGGTATTTCATCGCTGTCGCCGAAGAATTGCATTTCGGAAAAGCAGCGACACGCCTGAATATGACACAACCACCGCTTTCTCAGGCAATTCAGGCGTTTGAAGCAGAACTAGGCGTCGCGTTATTCATACGTACTACGCGTCAAATCAGCTTGACACCCGCAGGAATTGCTCTTTTACCAGAAGCAAAGAAACTACTTTTACAAGTACAAAACCTACGCCAACTCGTGCAACGCGCCGCCGCTGGCACGCAAGGACATCTGAGTCTGGCTTTTGTGTCAATTGCCGATTACAGTATTTTGCCGCCGACGCTCAGAACGTTTCGCCACAGCCATGCTGACGTCAGTATAGAATTGCGCGAAGCGACCAGTGACATCCAGCTCGAAGCCTTAGAAAAAGCTGATATCGATGCTGGCTTCCTTATCCCTCCCATTCCTGAAAAGTTTCATGCCCTGCTCCATTACCAGAAAATTCTGACTGAACCACTGATACTCGCGGCACCAGAACATCTATTTCCTGCTGGGGCCGTGGTCAAACTCGAACAATGCGTCAATCAGAGTCTGATTCTTTTTCCGCGTAAAATCGCGCCTGCCTTGCATGATGCGATTCTGGGTTTCTTTCATGAATATGGCCTGACTCCTGACATCGGTCAGGAAGCCATTCAAATGCAAACCATCGTCGGACTGGTTTCAGCTGGCATGGGCATCGCACTTGTGCCACAATCCGTGTCGAACTTACAGCGCCCGGGCGTGTCTTACCATGCGCTGGCCAATAGCGCGCCTGCCGTAGAGATAGGATTTGCCTGGCGCAAAGATAATCCGTCGGCAGTCTTACATTCTTTTTTACAGCTTTTAAACCAAAAATATGCTGATTCATCCCAATCCTGATCCTGTTGCTTTTTCCCTTGGCCCTTTGAAAGTGCATTGGTATGGCTTGATGTACATGGTCGCTTTTGCTCAATTTGTCGCCCTTGGAAGGTTACGCCTGAAATTGCCACACATTGCTGCTCAAGGCTGGACCAAAGAACACATTGATGACATGTTGTTTTACGGGGTGCTGGGGGTGGTACTCGGTGGTCGTTTGGGCGAGGTATTCTTCTATCGTCCGCAGTTTTTCTTCGAAAATCCATTGGAAATTGTTCAGGTTTGGCATGGCGGCATGTCCTTCCATGGCGGCTTCATCGGGGTATTGATTGCGATGTTCTTGTGGGCACGTAAAGTAAAAATGCCTTTGGTGAACGTCTATGACTTCATTGCCCCCTTGGTGCCGCTAGGTTACGCTGCTGGCCGCATCGGCAATTTTATTAATCACGAATTACCAGGACGCATCGCCTCTGCGGATTTACCATGGGCGATGATCTGGCCGGGCGTCGATTATCCTGTACATCCTTCTCCTATCTACCAAGCATTAGTTGACGGGGTTTTACTGTTTATCATTTTGTGGATTTTTGCACGTAAGCCTCGCCCACCACTGGCTGTGGGTTCGCTGTTTGTCACTTTGTACGGCTGCGCACGATTCTTTACAGAATATTTCCGGACTCCCGATTATGAAGTCAGCTTTGCAGGAATGACGATTTCGGCAGGACAAATGTTGTCTTTGCCTATGATTGCGGTGGGCTTATGTCTGTTGGCTTATTCTTACCGGAATCAAAAGAAGTCAACGCCGCAAAAATAAGGGTCGCAGATTCCTTGTCAACAGAGTAATTCATCAGGCTGGTAATTATTTCTTTTCAAGACGAACTATTTATCGGCCTTTTTGTCAAAGAAGGCTTGAGCTTATTGAGATTTTCTTAAGCCAATTACCTGTCGCTATTCCAGCGATTTTATTTCATATAATTACAAACAATTTCTTGGGGATTATTTCATGCAACGTACACTGCTATCTTTGGCTGTTCTTGCTACATTTTCTTTTGGTGGAACACAACTCGCATTGGCCGATACATCAACGCCAGCTAGCGCAATGACCACCACTAATGCCTCGGCGCTGAATTCAGGCATGGACCTGCAATGGCAAGACACAGGCGTGCGTCCGCAAGATGATTTTTTTAAATTTATGTCCGGTAAATGGCTGGCTACCGCTGAAATTCCTGCCGATCGTGCACGCTTTGGTTCGTTCGACCAGTTACGTGATTTATCTGAACAAAGTTCACGCGACATCATCACCGGATTAGCCAAAAATAAGTCACTCAAAGCCGGCAGCAATCAACAAAAAATAGCCGATCTATACAATAGTTTCATGGACGAGAAGCAAGCAAATGCGCTTGATATCAAACCTTTGACGGCTACCTTCAAACAAATAAATGCACTGGCAAAAAAAGAAGATTTTCCGGCACTGATCGCACAATTGTCGCAACTTGGCGTATCACTGCCAGTCAACTCTGGTGTAGGACAGGATGCACGTGACTCCAGTACTTATGCAGTCTACGTCAGCCAGGGTGGTCTGAGCTTACCTGATCGCGACTACTATTTGAAAGACGACCCGAAATTCAAAGCTTTCCGGGATGCCTACGTCAAACACGTAGAAAAAATGTTGGCCATGAGTGGTGAAAAGAATGCGGATAAAGCTGCTGCTGATATTCTCGCACTCGAAACACAAATCGCCACTATCCAATGGACAAAGGTCGAGAACCGTAATCCTATCAATACCTATAACAAAATCCAGCTCTCTCAATTAGCGGAACTGACGCCAGATTTTAACTGGACCAGTTATTTTGCCGGAACTGGTGTCGGTAACAAAGTTAATTACGTTATCGTACGTCAGCCTAGCTTCTTAACCGGTATGATAAAAATCATCAATGACACACCGGTGGCTGTCTGGAAATCCTATTACAAATGGAAAGTACTGGATGCTTACGCACCTTTCTTGTCCCAACGTTTTGTCGACGAAGATTTTGGATTTTCCAGCGTAACTTTGCGCGGTATTCCAGAAAACCAACCACGTTGGAAACGCGGCGTAGCACGTGTTGAAGAAAGCCTGTCTGAAGCCTTAGGTGAACTCTACGTCGCCAAGTACTTCCCGCCGGAAAATAAAGCACGTATGCAAAAATTGGTGAATAACCTGATCGAAGCCTACAAGCAAAGCATAGAAACTTTGACCTGGATGAGCCCAGAGACTAAAAAAGAAGCCTTGGTCAAACTTTCCAAATTCACGCCAAAAATCGCTTATCCTGACCAATGGCGCGACTATAGTGCTTTGCAAATCAAAGCCAATGATTTGGTTGGCAATATCATGCGCAGCCGTAGCTTTGAACATCAACGCGAGATCGCCAAACTCGGCAAACCAGTTGATCGCAAAGAATGGGGTATGAGTCCGCAAACGGTGAATGCGTATTACAATTCACGTCAAAACGAAATCGTCTTCCCTGCGGCAATTTTACAACCGCCATTCTTCAATCCAGCTGCAGACGACGCTGTCAATTACGGCGGTATCGGTGCAGTGATCGGTCACGAAATCAGCCATGGTTTTGATGATTCCGGTAGCCAATCGGATGGTGACGGTAATTTGCGTAACTGGTGGACCAAAGAGGACAAGGAAAACTTCAGTAAGCTCACCAGCGCATTGGTCGCGCAATACGATGCCTATAGCCCTTTGCCAGGTTATAACGTCAATGGCAAGCTGACACTAGGAGAAAACATTGCGGATAACTCTGGTTTAGCGATCGCCTACAAAGCGTATCAGATCTCGTTAGGCGGCAAACCCGCGCCAGTCATTGATGGCTACACTGGCGATCAGCGTCTGTTCATGGGTTGGGCACAAGTCTGGCGTGGCAAAGCACGTGATGCAGAAACGATTCGTTTAATCAGCATTGATCCGCATTCTCCGGCAGAAGTACGTGGCAATGCCCCTTTGACTAACCTACCAGGCTTCTACTCCGCTTTTGGTGTCAAAGAAGGCGATAAGATGTATGTAGCACCAGAGAAGAGAACGACCATCTGGTAATCTCTCGCCCCCGTTTCATTACAATCATGAAACGGGGATGTTGTAAGGTGGGTGCCACCCACCAAATCCGTGTAAACGCAATCACAGCCCGGGTTGTGCCCTACTATCCGATTCTGAGAAATTCATTTTTGACGTACACTGATCGTTCTTTTTTATCGTTCGAATAGGGTAACCCCATGGGACAATATCGAGCTGAAGTGGTGTGGCAGCGTGGCGAACAAGTATTTACAGACAACCGTTACAGCCGCGGACACGAATGGAAATTCGACGGTGGACAAACGGTTCCTGCCTCTTCTGCACCCAGCTCTGTACCTTTACCTATGTCGATTGCCGCGAATGTCGATCCCGAAGAAGCCTTAGTCGCAGAACTAGCTAGCTGTCATATGTTGTTTTTTCTTAGCTTTGCGCAAAAGCAAGGATATATCGTCGATAGTTATCACGATCAGGCTATCGGCTTCATGGAGAAAAATGAAAATGGCAGACACTTTATTGCGCGCATAGACCTGCATCCGCAATCACGATTTTCGGGTAGCAAACTGCCGTCGAAAGAACAAATCGATGCACTCCATCACTTGTCTCACGAACACTGTTATATCGCCAATTCCTTGCGCGCTGATGTCACGATTATTCCGGAGTAACTCATTATGTACATGCCTGCCCATTTTTCTGAAGAGCGCCTCGACGTCTTACATGATCTCATCCATCAACACCCGCTTGCCAGCATGGTTAGTTTGGAAGCGGATGGCATGACCGCCAATCATATTCCGTTCATCATTACCCCACCAACGGCGGATGCACCGCTCGGTAAGTTACTCGGCCACGTCGCGCGCGCTAATCCGGTATGGCAAAATCGCGAACCGGTTCTGCTGATTTTTCAGGGTCCATCGGCTTACATTACCCCTGGCTGGTACGAAGAAAAAAAACAAACAGGCGCGGTTGTGCCAACATACAACTACGCGGTTGTTCATGTTCATGGAAAAATCAACGTGGTGGAAGACAGCGCACAATTTCTGAGCTTACTCACACAACTCACCGAGCATTTTGAATCGACACGCCCAAAGCCATGGGCGGTCGCAGATGCACCACCGGAATACATTGAAAATATGATGGCGCAAATCGTGGGCATTGAAATCCCGATTACACGATTAGTTGGCAAATGGAAAACCAGCCAGAATAAATCGACAACCAACCGTAGCCATATTGCGGTGCAATTACGTGAAGAAAATAATATGCACGGCGTTGCGTTGGCAGACATTATGGAAGCTCAGTTGTTCGACGTTTCAACAGATTTCGTGTAGTAAAGTCACGATACTGCGCATTTCAGATCAATTAAATTCGTCGGCAGTAAGAACATAAACATTTGTTTCTGGCACTGACCTGGCAGTATCCAGCCGCATGCCCAGCTTAGTCGCCACAGCAATCGAGCCCGCGTTTCCGGGCGCGATGTGTGCTGATATTTGCTTCGCACCGACCACATCAAAGCCAAACGCCAGCGCCACTTGCGCGCCCTCTGTTGCGTAACCTTTCTTCCAACTTTCACGCCCGAGTACCCAGCCAATTTCGATATCAACAGCGCCCTCGTGCCGCAGTAAGCCCAGCCGCCCTATGATGGCACCACTATCGCGTAACTGTACTGACCAGCCACCAAATCCTCGCAACGCCCAGTGACCAATTTGTCGTGCCATCATCTCAAATACCTGGTCGGCATCCATTGGCCCACCTATATGAGACATTACTTCAGCATCGCCATATGCCGCGAGGTAATTTGCCAGATGGGAGGAATCCGGTGGTACCAACGCCAGCCGGGGCGTTTTGAGTGTTGGAATATGTAATTGCATCTCACTTTCTCTGCGAAAATTAAGGGGTGACAAATAGCGTTTCAATCTGTATCTAATGCTGGAATGACTCCAATTAAATTACCATTCAATGAACCGCTATCGCCACTAAACCAACGTTGATCAGATGGGCTAGACCACGGGTTGTGCGCGCTCCAGCATTGCATGTAATAACACGTTGCAGCCAGCACTTAGATGTTCCGCCTTAGCGTCTTCAATTTCATTATGACTGATACCGTCTTTACAGGGTACAAAAATCATCCCTGCTGGTGCCAGACGTGCGGCGTAAATTGCATCATGACCTGCCCCGGAAACCACATCCATCGTGCTATAACCGAGGTTTGCGGTTGCTTTACGCACTGCATCTACACACTCAGGGTGGAATGGGCAAGGTGGAAAATAGGAAACACGCTCTATACTGATTTTCAGACCGGAACTACGGCTACGGCTATCGACATAGGCCAGAATCTCATTGTGCATCGTGTCAAGCAAGTCGGTTGAGACGTTGCGCAGATCAATACTAAATTTCACTTCACCTGGAATCACATTGCGGCTGTTCGGAAACACCTGCACCATTCCAACCGTACCGCGACCATACGGTGGATAGCGATTTCCGATATTCACCACCTCTTGCATAATGTGCGTAGCAACCTGCAAGGCGTCTTTGCGCAATCCCATCGGGGTCGGGCCTGCATGCGCTTCCATACCAGTGACCACGCAGTCGTACCACGACAACCCCAGAACACCGGGCACGACACCAATTACTTTATCGGCATCTTCCAATACCGGGCCTTGTTCTATATGCGCCTCAAAATAGGCACCAATAGGATGTTGCCCTGGTTTTTCTGTTCCGAGATAACCGATACGCGCCAGTTCGTCGGCGACAGTCTTGCCGTCGATGTCCTTCGCAGCATACGCATGTTCGAGCGTAAAAGCACCGCAAAACACACCTGAACCCATCATGACCGGCACAAAGCGAGAGCCCTCTTCATTCGTCCAGAAGGCGACTTCGATAGGTGCTTCGGTTTGTATCTGATGATCATTCAAAGTGCGCACCACTTCCAATGCCGCCAACACGCCGTAATTGCCATCAAATTTGCCGCCCGTAGGTTGGGTGTCAATATGACTGCCGGACATCACTGGCGGCAATGCCGCATTGCGCCCGGCTCTGCGCATGAAGACATTGCCAATTTTATCCACGGTCACCGTCATACCTGCTTGTTTGCCCCACGAAACGACTAAATCGCGCCCCTGTTTATCCAGATCGCTCAGTGCCAGCCGTTTGACGCCGCCTTTTGCCGTCGCACCTATTTGTGCCAGTTCCATTAACGAAGCCCAAAGACGATCACCATTAATCCGTAAATCACGTAATGCTACAGCCATGTTGCACTCCTAATTCGTCTTTGATTAAGCCTGTTTTCCAGATTCGCGCATTTTATTTAGCGCACCAAACATCGCAGAAAATGGTGGCCGTTTGAGATAGTTACCCGCGCCCGTTTGCGCCATAAGTTGCCCCAATTTGAACACCAGTTTGCCATTGCTGATGGTGTGAGTTGGTACGCCTTTGACAGTGCGCCCTTCAAAGACATTAAAGTCACCTTTGGAAAATTGTGTTTTTGCCGATAAAGTTTTGCTGGCATGCGCATCCCACAAAACGATATCTGCATCAGCCCCGACCGCGATCACACCCTTACGTGGGTAGATATTAAAAATCTGGGCACAATTAGCGGACGTGACTTTAACAAATTCGGATGGTGTCAATCGCCCCGAATTCACACCAGCATCCCATAACACCATCATGCGTTCTTCGATGCCGCCGCAACCGTTTGGAATTTTAGTGAAGTCATTTTTTCCGGCGGCTTTTTGCTCGGCGCAAAACGTACAATGATCGGTTGCTGTCGTATGTAAATTACCGCCTTGCAACCCTTGCCAGAGTGCTTGTTGGTGACTGCTGCTGCGGAATGGCGGGCTCATTACATGACCTGCTGTTTGTGCAAAATCAGGATGTTGGTAGACGCTATCGTCGATGGTCAGATGACCCGCCAGCACTTCGCCAAAGACGCGTTGTCCGCTAGCACGTGCGCGAGTGATTGCATCGAGAGATTCGCGGCAAGAGACGTGGACGATGTACAGCGGCGTATTGAGTACATTGGCAATCGCAATTGCGCGTTGTGCCGCTTCGCCTTCGACAACGGGTGGGCGCGACAGTGGATGTGCATCAGGCCCCGTCTGTCCTTTTTTCAGCAACTCTTGCTGCAACAGATATACCAGCTCGCCGTTTTCTGCATGGACGGTTGGCATGGCCCCAAGTTCCAAGGCACGGCTAAAACTTTTGACCAAAATCTCGTCATCCGCCATGATCGCGTTTTTATACGCCATGAAATGCTTGAAACTATTCACGCCATGTTCATTGACCAGCTTGCCCATATCAGCATGCACACTGTCATCCCACCAGGTAACAGCAACGTGAAATGAGTAATCCGAAGCAGATTTCTCAGCCCAACCACGCCAGGTATGGAAGGCGTCCATCAGACTTTGTTGTGGATTAGGAATCACAAAATCAATAATACTGGTGGTACCACCTGCAAGACCAGCGGCGGTGCCACTAAAAAAATCATCTTGCGTGACAGTACCCATAAACGGCAATTGCATGTGGGTGTGCGGGTCAATGCCGCCTGGCATCACATACAAACCGTCGGCCTCAATGACCTCGGCGCCTAAGGGCGTTGGCAGATGCTCACCAACGGCAATGATTTTCCCGTTATCACACAGTACATCGGCACGGAACTCTCGGTCCGCATTCACTACGACACCACCACGTATCAAGATGCTCATCGTCACTCCCGGATTCTTTAGCTACTCAAAACTCAGATTGCCGTCACCTGATTAGGCAACGGCATTTTTTGCAATTAAACGTTTTTAAGAATGCGCCGTCGCTACCATCGCATTATTCGCTTTACTACTCATCAGACCGAAATACACAATACCCGATAAAGCCAATCCGACAAACCAAGCATAGGTATAGATGGTTTTGAGGAGTTCAGGTATATCGGGAAAAGCTGCCGGAAATGCGGCATTCAAAAATCCGGGAATATTTGGCAACACACCAATAACAAACGCAATCACCGCCGCAAAATTCCAACCATTTGTGTATTGATAGATACCTTGTTCCAGGTACAAATCATCGACCTTAATTTGCGTCTTACGGATAAAGTAGTAATCGATAATCAAAATCCCGGCGATGGGTCCGAGCAAGGCGGAGTAGCCGATCAACCAGGTGAAAATATAGCCTTGCGTGGTTTCAAGTATCTTCCATGGCATCATCACCAAAGCGATACCAGCCGTGATGTAGCCACCAGTTTTATAAGAAATTAATTGCGGGTTCAATGCAGAAAAATCGTAGGCAGGTCCAACCAGATTGGCCGCCAGATTGACCGAGACGGTATCAATTAACAAAATAACCAGCGCGATCAACACCGCGCCACCCGTCATGCGACTCGCCAGATCCACCGGATCCCACAAAGCCTTGCCGTACAGAACCACGGTCGCGGAGGTCACAATCACGGCTAACAATGCCAGCAACCCCATAGGTGCAGGCAAACCGATCGTTTGTCCTAATACCTGATCACGCTGCGATTTGGCAAAGCGGGTGAAATCAGGAATATTCAAAGCCAGCGTTGCCCAAAAACCGATCATCGCGGTCAGGGACGGCCAAAATGTGCTCCAGAATTGACCTGCTTTTTTACCCCCCTCAATAAACTGCGAAGGCTGATCCAGGATAGGGCCAAAGCTACCCGCTTTGTTATACACCCACCCCAGCAATACAAAGCAGATCAAAATTTTCAACGGTGCGGTATAGGTTTCCAGCTTGCGTATCGCATCCATGCCATGAAAAATGTACCAAAATTGTATGCCCCAAAAAATCAGAAAACACACCAATTGCGCGGCATTGATGCCAAGACCAGCGATTTTGTCTTGCCCTAAAGGATGACCGAGTAAAACACCCCCCAGGGTATAAATCATTTGCCCACCAAACCAGGTCTGGATGCCGTACCAGCCGCAAGCGACAATTGCGCGCATCAACGCAGGCAAGCGTGCTCCTCGAACACCAAATGAAGTGCGCGCTAATACTGCGTAAGGAATACCATATTTAGCCCCGGCATGACCGATCAGCAGCATAGGAATCAACACAATTGCATTGGCAATGAAGACGCATAACACCGCCTGATAACCAGACATGCCGCCTTCGATCAGACTCGCTGCCAGCGTATAAGCCGGAATGCACATGACCATTCCCACCCATAAAGCCGCAAAGTGATACCAGCGCCAGGTACGCTGTGCTTCGGAAGTCGGTGCCAGATCCTCATTCCATAGTTGACTGCTTTCGGTATGCATAAATTCCCCTCCAGATGGATGTATTGAAAAAACTTGTACCCCGGACTTACGTCTCAATAGACTAGCAAGCTCTATTCCAGCCAAAGGGCAGGCGTTTTTCTCTTTTTTTCAGGACTTTCACAAAATCGTCCTTGCCAGATTATGACAACTTACAAGGCGAATTTTGTATGTATCCGATTTTATTTTTTTAAGCAGAACCGACGCATTACCAGGCATAGGTTTGCGTCAGTTCTGGCATGCACAAGATCAAACTCAGGAATCTACAATACCAAGGAAGCTCTGATTAAATTACAGCACGTGGATTACGTGGGTCTTGCGTCCAGTTCATATACGACTTACCAGTTGCTTGCGGAACCATAGTGATACATTGTTCTACGGGGCAGGTAATCTGACATAAATTACAGCCGACGCATTCTTCTGCCTTTACCTCGTAACGACGGGCACCTTCAGCGCTGATCAATTGGGAAATCGATTGATGCGAAGTATCTTCGCAAGCGATGTAGCAACGACCACACTGTATGCATTTATCCTGATCAATCTCAGCGATGACTTGATAATTCATGTCCAGATATTTCCAATCAGTTGTATTTGCAACCGCTTTACCAGAAAAGTCGCTGATACGTTCATAACCTTTTTCATCCATCCAGCGTGACAAACCGTCGCTCATCTCTTTGACGATACGGAAACCATGCAACATTGCAGCAGTGCACACCTGCACAGAACCAGCACCTAACGCCAGAAACTCAGCAGCATCGCGCCAATTTCCAATGCCACCGATACCGGAGATAGGCAAACCTTTGGTTGCCGGATCGCGTGCAATTTCTGCCACCATGTTCAGTGCAATCGGCTTCACCGCACTGCCGCAATAACCACCATGCGTGCTTTGCATGCCGACGATAGGACGCGCTATCATCTGATCCAGATCGATAGAGGTGATGGAATTAATGGTATTGATCAACGACACCGCATCCGCACCACCTGCCAATGCTGCACGTGCAGGAATACGCACGTCAGTAATATTCGGAGTCAGCTTTACAATCACCGGCAAAGAGCAATATTTTTTACACCAGCGGGTGATCATTTCGACGTATTCTGGCACCTGCCCCACCGCTGCACCCATGCCGCGTTCTGGCATCCCATGTGGGCAACCGAAGTTTAATTCAATCCCGTCTGCGCCAGTTGCTTCTACCAAAGGCAGGACGCGCTTCCAACTTTCTTCTTCGCACGGAAACATCAATGAAACGATCATTGCGCGATCCGGCCAATCTTTTTTTACCTGAGTAATTTCTTGTAGGTTTAATTCCAGACTGCGATCAGTAATCAGTTCAATATTATTAAAACCAATGACTTCACGATTTTTTCCATAATGCGCGGAATAACGTGAAGAAACATTGACTGGTGCAGGATCTTCACCCAGCGTTTTCCAGACCACACCGCCCCATCCCGCTTCAAACGCGCGCACAACGTTATACGCTTTGTCGGTCGGTGGTGCAGAGGCTAGCCAGAAAGGGTTTGGCGCTTCGATACCAGCAAAATTGATTGAGAGATCCGCCATTTCACACCTTCGCTTTCAAGTCGTCATTGATTGCCAGCGCTGCCAGCTTGCCATGTTGTACCGCTTGCACAGTCAGATCTTGCCCCGGCGCAATGCAATCGCCTCCGGCGTAGACCTTAGATAAACTGGTACGATAGTGATCGTCGACCCAGATTTTGTCTTTCTCGCGCTTCACGTCGTGGGCAATCGGATCGTTGAGGCTTGCTACATCAAGGCTTTGGCCGATGGCTTTGAAAACCGCTTGAGCGGGGATATCCAATGTTTCTCCGGTGGCTTGTAATTTTCCGTTGACTTCATGCGTCTTCTCAAAGCGCATTCCCGACACGTTGCCAGCAAAATCAAACAACACCTGCTGAGGTTGTGCCCAGGTTACGATTCTGACCTGATTGGCTTTGGCGATCTCTTGCTCATGCAAAGTCGCCGACATGTGTTGCGCACTACGGCGATACACCAGTGTGACTTGTTGCGCACCTAAACGGGCGATTTGCACCGCCATATCGATGGCGGTATTACCTGCTCCGATCACGACACATTGCGCAGGGACTGGTAATTGACTTAAGTCGTCGGTCTGACGTAATTCTGCAATGTAATCCACCGCCGCCATCAGACCCGGGGCGTCTTCTCCCGTCAGACCCAGCTCACGACTCACCCCCAATCCCAGTGCAAGGAACACAGCATCAAAGTCGCGCCGCAATTGTTCAAGGTGTAAATTGGCACCAAGTTTTTGTTCGTGCTTCACACTGATACCACCTACCTGCAACAGAAAATCAACTTCACGTTGTGCGCTGTCGCCGGTTAATTTGTATTTCGCAATCCCATATTCGTTCAGTCCGCCGGATTTTTTTTGCGCTTCAAAAATCACGACCTCATGACCTAAGGTCGCCAGCTTGTGAGCGCAAGATAAACCCGCGGGACCCGCGCCAACAATAGCGATTTTTTTACCGGTTGTTGCGGCACGCGTAAATGGATGCTGCGTAAAATTCATGTGATCCAATGCATATCTTTGTAACAGACCGATTTTTACTGGCGCACCTTCGTCATCGTGATTGCGCACACAAGCGTGTTCACACAAAATTTCTGTGGGGCAAACACGGGCACAACTCGCACCTAAAATGTTTTGTTGCAAAATGCCTTTGGCTGCGCCATTGATATTGCCGACGGCAATATTCTGAATAAAACTGGGCACATCAATTTCAGAAGGGCATATGCGGCTACAAGGTGCGTCATAACAATACAAACAACGCTCGCTTTCTATTACCGCCTGACGGCTGTTTAAAGCAGGATGAAGATCACTAAACTGCGCGGCCAGTTCTTCTGGACGCGTATTTGCTGCGGTGAGATGTTTCAGGGCTTCCAACATGGGTGGCTCCAGTTAAACAATGTTCAGATACAACAAAAAATACAAATCCGTGTTGCATGCATCAACAATCCATGCAACGAATAAACAAACTTAAAACCGATAAAAAACAGATCGATAGAGCGTTTTCCAGATCGCGGTTTATTTCATTTGCGGGAAGGAGAATTCCGCCCCTTTTGACATACTGTCTGGCCAACGCTGCATCACTGCTTTGACGCGTGTATAAAAGCGCACGCCTTCTGGTCCATAAATATGATGGTCTCCAAATAAACTTCGCTTCCAACCACCGAAGCTATGGAATGCCATAGGCACGGGCAGTGGAACGTTGACACCGACCATACCGACTTGAATCATGCGGACAAATTCACGTGCCGTGCCGCCGTCCGCGGTAAATACTGCAACACCATTGCCGTATTCATGCTGATTGATCAGTTCTGCGGCGGCTGCCATATCTGGTACCCGCACCACACATAACACCGGGCCAAAAATCTCTTGCTGGTAGATGCTCATGTCTGTTGTCACGTGGTCAAACAGACTACCGCCAGTAAAAAATCCTTGCTCGCACCCTGGTACGACGTGGTTGCGTCCATCAACGACCAGTTTTGCTCCTTGCGCAACGCCCTCGCTGATCAGGCCTTCGATACGCTGTTTGGCAGCATGAGTAATGACCGGTCCCATCTCAGCGTCTTCCACCAGGCCATTATTGATTTTGAGTGCTTTTACACGCGCCGCCATCGCGTCGACCAACGCGTCAGCTGCGGACCCTACGGCCACTGCGACTGAAATTGCCATGCAACGTTCACCAGCAGATCCGTATGCCGCACCCATCAGTGCATCCACTGCCATATTCAGATCTGCATCGGGCATCACAACCATGTGATTTTTAGCGCCGCCCAAAGCTTGTACGCGCTTGCCATTGGCGCAACCACGCGCATAAATGGCTTGCGCAATGGGCGTTGAACCGACAAAGCTGATCGCCTGCACATCGGGATGATCAAGCAAAGCATCCACCACGATTTTGTCGCCCTGCACTACGTTAAACACACCTTTAGGCAAACCAGCCTCTTGCAATAATTTTGCATGCAATAAAGAAGCCGACGGATCGCGCTCAGACGGTTTCAGGACAAAGGTATTGCCACACGCCAGCGCAATCGGAAACATCCACATGGGCACCATCACCGGAAAGTTAAACGGCGTTATGCCGGCAACAACACCTAAAGGTTGACGCATACTGCAAGCATCGATCCCGCGTGCGATCTGCTCGGAATATTCGCCTTTGAGTAACTGTGGAATACCGATCGCAAATTCAACCACTTCGATACCGCGAGCAACCTCACCGCGTGCATCAGCGAGGGTCTTGCCATGCTCTTTAGTCAGCAAATGCGCAAACTCTTCGGTATGCTGTTGCAGCAATTGCAGATAGCTCATCAGAATGCGGGCGCGGCTGAGTGCGGGAGTGTTCGCCCATGCTGGAAACGCTTGCTTAGCAGCGGCAACGGCAATCTTCACTTCATGCTCAGTCCCCAGCGCCACGGCACCTTGCACTGTGCCGAGAGCGGGATTGAAAATATCGGCAAAGCGATTGTCGATATTTTCATGTATTTCACCATTGATATAGTGATGCACTTGATATTGGCTCATGTTGTTATATTTCTCTTCAAAATCTTCGATAGTATTCTTTGCGCTTTACGGCAAAGCCTTAAGCAGCTGCTTTTAAAATTTCTGCCAGTTTTCCAAATAATTGATCGATATGCTTTTTCTCTAAAATCAATGGTGGTGACATCGCAATAATGTCGCCTGTGGTGCGAACCAATACGCCTTCGGCAAACGCTTTTTTATAGACCGCCATCGCGCGCGCACCGACCTTACCAGGGATAGATTCAAGTTCAATTGCGCCGATCAGACCGACATTGCGCAGATCAATCACATGCGGCAAGCCTTTCAATGAATGCAGCGCATCTTCCCAATACGCCGTCATGCTTTGCGCATGCTCAAGTACTTTTTCTTCTTTAAATACCTTGAGTGACGCTAAACCAGCGGCACATGCCAAAGGGTGGCCAGAATAGGTATAGCCGTGGAACAGTTCTATGCCTGCCGGACTATCCATCAAGGTATCGTAAATTTTCTGATGACTAAATACAGCACCCATAGGCACCACACCATTGGTCAAACCTTTGGCAGTGGTCATCAGATCAGGACGTACATCAAAAAAGTCGGAAGCAAACGGTGTCGCCATGCGACCAAAACCAGTAATGACTTCATCAAAGATCAGCAAGATACCGTGCTTATCGCAGAGCTCGCGCAAACGTTTCAGATAACCTTTCGGCGGTAAGATCACACCAGCGGAACCGGACAACGGTTCAACGATGACAGCGGCGATATTGGAAGCATCGTGCAGATTAACGAGGCGTTCCAGCTCATCCGCCAGGTGGGTGCCGTATTCAGGCAAGCCGCGGGTGAACGCATTTTTTTCCAGATTATGGGTATGTGGAAGATAATCAACACCACCAAGCAAATTAGCAAATTGTTTGCGGTTGGCAGGCAATCCACCGATGGACATACCGCCAAATCCCACGCCGTGATAGCCTCGTTCACGACTGATGAAGCGGGTACGCTGGGCCTCACCACGAGCCCGGTGATAAGCTAATACCATTTTCAAAGCGGTATCCACCGCTTCCGAACCAGAGTTGGTATAAAACACTTGGCCGAACTTGTTTCCGCTGTAGTCAATAAGTTGTTCAGCCAACTCAAACGCCGCCGGATGCCCCATTTGAAATGCTGGTGCGTAATCGAGGGTCGCCACGGCGTCTTGCACCGCTTTAACGATAGTCGGATGGGAATGTCCGAGCGGCACACACCAAAGCCCAGCCGTGGCATCAAGTATTTCGCGCCCGCTTTGATCGCGATAAAACATCCCAGAGGCAGAAGCCACAATACGAGGTGCTTCTTTGTAGTCACGATTGGCCGTAAAAGGCATCCAATAAGAATTGAGCTGTTGCTTGCTTAGCATGTGTTTCTCCTGAAAACAATTTACCAAGTGGTAAAAATATGTTGAAATCCTAGATAAGCATATGCACTGACGACATATACAGCCAGCAAAATTTCATCCAACCGTACAGTTTTTTTGAGCAATACAGTTTAGTAGCAGCAGGTAAAGCGTCGATTTCAACGACAAAAAACCTGCTCTCAACCGAAAACCGGAGCCAAGCATGGAAGTTGCACACGAAGATATAGCGGACGATCATCAATCAGAATGGCCACAGCTACCATTAGTGAGGCGTTGTCAGTCGAGTCTGGTTGAACAAATCGTTCAGGAAGTCACACGCCTTGTGCAGAAAAATCAGTTACCGCTCGGTAGCAAAATGCCGTCAGTCAGGCAATTTGCCAAGTGCAACGCGGTGAGTACCTTTACCGTAGTCGAGTCGTATGAACGCTTAATCACGCTGGGCTTATTGATCTCGCGCCGTGGTTCGGGTTACTTTGTAAGTAAACCTGCAGCGCACCCAACGCCAGTTGCCACGGCAAACACATGCAACTTAACGACCGTTCTGGATGCACTGAGTCCGGATCTCTATTCTGGAGTATCGACGGCTTTACCGGTTGGTTCCGGATGGTTACCGCCAGAGTGGTATGGCGACGATATTTTGTTGGATGCACTCAAACAATCAATGCGGATTCCGACTCAACGTTTGCGCGGGTATGGTAATCCACTCGGCTTCCCTAGTCTCCGCCAACATTTAGCGACGCAATTGTCGCAGGAACTATTCACTTTAGACGCTGAACAAATCCTGCTCACCCACGGTGCAACGCACGGCTTTGACCTGATTTTGCGCACCCTCTGCAAACCGGGTGACACGGTGTTTGTAGAAAATCCTGGCTACAGCAATTTATTGTCGCTGATCCGTCATCATGGCTGTATTCCTATTGGGATACGCCGGGATGAAAACGGCTTAGATGTCGAAGGGCTGCTTGAAAAAGCTATTCTGCACCAGCCTAAAATCATGTTCGTCAATACGGTTCTGCAAAACCCTCTCGGTACCAGCTTGAGTCAAACTCATGCGCATCGCTTATTAGCATTGGCAGAACAATTTGATTTCTGGCTGGTCGAGGACGATATTTACCGTGAACTCTGCACTCGCCCAGAACCATCGCTGGCGGCGATGGATGGCTTACGGCGCGTTATACGAGTCGGTAGCTTTTCAAAAACGCTGTCCCCCACGCTAAGGGTAGGTTCTGTCTGTGCGTCTCAATCTCTGATCGGTGAATTATTACGCGTAAAAATGCTGGCGGGTCTTACAACCTCTGAAATCAATGAGCGCGCGGTACTCCATGCGATCAGTTCGCGGCTGTATAGACGCATGCTAGAGAAACTCAAACGGCATTTAGACATTTCGCGCAACAGCACGTTGGACGTATTGCAGGAAGTCGGCATGACGCCATTAGCAGAGCCACGCGGTGGCATGTTCATCAGCGCTGGCTGGAAAAATTCACATCTCGATGCCAGTGAAATCACCAAACAGGCATTGCAAGCAGGCATCATTCTCGCGCCAAATGAATTTTTCTCAGGAGATGCGCACACTTACCCTTGGTTCCGATTCAATATCGCCTACGGCAATAGCGATCAGTTACGCCACTTCCTCGCTGGAGTACAACATGGATAAACGCGTAGAAACATCCCTGAGTCAACGCGACCAAATTGAAGCACGCATATTGCAATGTGCAACTGAGGTCTTTTCCGAGTCAGGATTTGCCGGTACTTCGATTGCCACAATTGCAGAACGCGCGGGTATTTCTAAGCAAAACTTGTTGTACTACTACGCGAATAAGCAAGTGCTTTATCAAACCGTGTTAGATCAGGTGCTGGACCAATGGTTAGAACGTATGGACATTCTGGCGGACGCCGATCAGGAGCCTGAATACTTGCTACGGAGCTACATCCGCGAGAAGCTTCGTTTTTCTCAGGAGCAACCACATGCCTCAAGGGTGTATGCGATGGAAGTCATCAGCGGAGCACAAACGTATTCTGAAAGCATGAGAGAGAAAATCATTCCGTTTCTGAAAAAAGATATTGCGGTTTTCGAAGGCTGGATAGCCAAAGGAAAAATCGCTGCCGTCAATCCTACGCATCTTCTATTTCTGATCTGGGCAATGACACAGTCATATGCGGATTTCAGTACGCAAATGTGTCTGGTACTCGGTCATAGTCCGCTAAAACCGGAAGATTTTAATGATGCAGAGCAACTTATCAGCGAATTAGTTTTGCAACGCTTGCAATGTTTAGGCAAATTCGTCGACTAAGCTCTAAGATTAGAACTTACGCAAAACCACCCCAGCGGCGCTATAGCTCCTGGCCGTACCCTTGTACTGTCGTCGTCGCCGTTCCTTGCCGGGACAATTTTGCGTAAGTCCTAAAGATCATGAAAGTATTTAAAGTTGTAATTTTTTAAATTCAACGAATGAAGCCACGCCAACTGATTTATTATAGATAGGTCATTTTAGACCTTCATTCATTTGCTTTGATCAACCATGTCAGCGGCTTTCAACCTATGCCAAATTTTCTTAAAGATCTTTTAAGTACCTTCAAACTCAGACGCATCGGTGTGCGCCTGGTTTTAAGCTATGGCATATTGCTCACTTTATTTATTGTTGTATTAATATTGCCTTTAGGGCAAATAAATAAAATGATGCGACTAGAGGATAAATTTGCGCACGAGGATATGCGTAAGTTACTGGTTGTACAGGAACTTGGATTGCTGACCGAAAGCGTCAGTAATGCCCTCCCCCTACTGCTCACAGCCGCCAGAGATAAGCGCGAACAACAATACGGCTTGGTTGATGAAAAAAATAAAAAAATTACCAGCTTGATCGCAACATTAGAACGCACACTTGACGACCCTAGCCAACAAAATAATTTAAAGCTACTCAAACAACGTCGAGATGCTTATCAAAAAATGTATCTTGACCTCGTCAACCTGCTCGAAGACGAGGGGCAGGAGGCAGCGACCAAAAACTTTTACACTGAGGTAGAACCGTCACTCAACGCCCTGTTAGCGATTTCATCTCGACTATTGCAAAATGAACAAGATTTAATTATCGAACACCAAAACCAGTCCCAACAAGATCTAAAAAAGACCGGGATTATCGCCATTTTATTATCTATTCTTGCGGTTATAGTTGCTGCATTGCTTGCCTGGATCACGACCCGCAGTGTTGTGCGTCCTTTAGAACAATTGCAAACCCGTGCATTAAAGATTGCCGCCGGTGATTATCAAACACAAATTCCAGTTAGCAACACAGAAGAAATCGCTAAAGTCGGATTAGCATTGAATACCATGTCAAACGCAATTGCTTCTCGCGAAAAAGACATTGAACACCTGGCTTTTTTTGATGGGCTTACTGGTCTGCCGAATCGAACTTATCTTTTAAAAACCATGGGGCAAGCCAACTTAAACGAGTACACGATTATTTTGATGGATTTGGCACGCTTAAAATCGGTCAACGAAACATTGGGGTTTGATACAGGGGACTCAGTCATTCTGCATGTAGCACAACGGATTCAACACGTGATCGCTACCTCTCACATAGACTCGGTGCCCTTATTGGTCAAGTTAGCGGGTGGATCATTTGCGGTGATGATTCCTAGCAAAAATCAAACTACCATCGAAGACATTTATTTGCGTATTGATCAAGCCAATAATGAGCCGGTCAAATGTGAAAATTACGCCGTCGATGTCGATCTGGTTTATGGCTTTGCATTGCAAGCAGAAGTACCCTTGCCTTTGATCCATTTGTTAAGAAATGCCGAAGTTGCACTTTACGCCGCGAAGCGTAGTTCAAAAAAACTTGCATGGTATAGCGACGCTCAGGAAGCGTCACGATTAAGCCATTTGAGCTTACTGTCTGACCTACGGACTGCGGTCAAGTCCAATGAATTGCAGATGTGGTTACAGCCGAAAATAAAATTATCAACGGCACAGGTTTATGGCTTTGAAGCCCTGGTTCGCTGGCAACATCCAGCACGCGGTTTTATCTCGCCTGCAGAATTTGTCCCCTTCGCTGAAAGCACAGGTTATATAGGCATCATTACTGATTGGATGTTGGAAAGCGCAGTCATCAAACTAGCAGAATGGAAAAACATCCATCCAGATTTAAGCATTGCCGTCAATGTCAGTACGCATGACTTAAGAGACAAAAATTTCCCTGACAGAGTCGCGAGTCTGTTAAAGCAATATAACGTTGATCCACACCATTTGAGGATAGAAATAACCGAGAGTGGGATTATGGAAGATCCGGACAGTGCCATAGAACTGCTCCACAGATTGCGGCAGACTGGAATTAGTTTGTCGATTGATGACTTTGGCACGGGTTATTCTTCACTTGCCTACCTGCAAAAGTTACCCGTCAATGAATTAAAAATTGATCGTAGTTTTGTCACCAATATTGATCAGTTAAGTGATACACAACGCTTGGTTAAAACCATTATTGAGCTAGGTCACGGACTCAAGCTCAGCGTCATTGCTGAAGGCATAGAAACGGAACAAGAGCGGGCAATATTACAACAGCTGGGTTGCGATTGTATGCAAGGCTATCTGGTAAGTAAGCCACTTTACGGAAAGCAACTACAAGATTGGCTGGACAAGAGTTTGCAGATCGATATAATTTAAAGAAGACAACATTTTCAGTGCGTCATACAAAGAAGTGCAAATCTTTTGAAACTGGCACCAATCAACGTGTGCGGAGATCCTTTTCAGATTAAAGGCTGATCCAAAATTCGTAGAAAAGAAAGTGCAATTATGTATTCACTTCGATTCCGCTTGATTTCAATTTTTATCTTTGTCGTCACTGTCACACTGGCTATTTTTGGTATTTATGAATACGCCCATCTTTCTGATGAGCTTGAAAAAAACTTTACTGCCCATCAAAAAGAAGTCATTTCTCGTCTCGAGACATCGCTGCCATCAACGTTGTGGAATATGGATGAATCCACGGCAGAAAAAATCACCAAAGCAGAAATCCAGAATGTCGACATCAGTGCGGTAGAGATACGTTCTACCGAAATGCCAGAAGCGAGCTTTGTCCATGTCACTAAATCAGGAAATAGCAAACAAAACGGCCCGATAAGCAAAGAATTTAACCAGTATCAGATAAGTGCCAAATTGTTTGCAGAGATCACCAAACGAGATGCGTCTAAAGGCAACCACACGCCTCAAGCTCTGGGTGAAGTAATTGTCACGTTTTCTCATGACTATATCGATAAGAAGTTACGTGAAAATCTGACCCTGACATTGGTACAGATATTTATCCTCGACATCATTTTGATTATTGCATTAACACTGAGCCTTAAAGTTGTCTTTGATCCAATCAGATTATTACAAAGCGCCCTGTTTGAACTGAGTTCTCACGATGCAGAAGCTGTGACTGAATTACCTGAATCTAAAAGCCAGGAATTCGGAAAAGTGATACGAGGTTTCAATCTGGTATTACGTAATTTAAAAAATATTATTGTTTTACAACGTCAGGCTGAAGAAGCAGCTCACGCAGCCGCCAAAGAAACAGAAGAAGCTTATATCAGTCTGAAAGCCGCGCAAAAATCTCTTCTGCAAGCAGAAAAACTGGCCAGTCTGGGTAGTCTGGTCGCAGGCATCGCACACGAAATCAATACCCCCGTTGGTGTCATCGTGACCAGCGCATCAGTGCTGTCCGAAGCCAGCCAGGAAATCAATAAAAATATGGCCGGTGGCAACATTCGCAAATCAGACATGACAGCTTTTCTCACAACTGCGACCGAGAGCACACGCTTAATCATGAGTAACGCGGCACGCGCAGCCCATTTGATACAAAGCTTCAAACAAGTTGCGGTTGACCAAACCAGCGAACAGCGCCGCGAATTCGAATTAATTGAATTTTTAAACGACGTCACCACCAGTCTTAATCCCACATTAAAAAAAGCACACGCAAGTATTGATATAACAGGTCACAGCAGCATTCATATGGATAGTTATCCGGGACTACTTGCACAGGTGATCACAAATTTGACGATGAATGCCGTTACGCATGCGTTTTCAGAAGGAACGAACGGAAAAATTCACATTGATGTGAGTTTGTCAGAGCCATCTGTCTACATTGATTTTCGGGATGAAGGTCACGGCATCCCCGAGGAATTCCTAGACAAAATTTTTGAGCCGTTTTTCACGACTAAACGCGGACAAGGTGGAACGGGTTTAGGTCTCAACATTGTTTTCAATATTATTACTAAGCAACTTTGCGGTACGATCACTGTGCAAAACCATCCCGACAAGGGGGCATGGTTCAGGATCTGTATCCCTCGCGTGACAGAACAATTGCAAAAATGAAACGCCCTCGAAAAAATTGACAGTATCATCTGAAAATATCGGTTTTAAGGTTTAATATACTTGTTATCTCTTTACAGCAATGTTAAGGCGTATCATGACTACAATCAATGACGACGAAGATTGGCTCAAAGAAGATGATGCTCCAGTGAGCTTGAGATCAAACAATTTTTGGCGACTTTTAATTGTTGATGATGAGCCTGACATTCATGCCGTCACCCGCCTTGCACTCAATAAAATGAGCTACAAAGGTCGTGAAATAGAAATACTTTCGGCCTATTCCGGTAACGAAGCATTTGAGATACTGTCAAAAGAATCCGATATCGGCATGATCTTGCTCGATGTCGTCATGGAAACCGAAGATGCAGGATTGATTTTAGCAAAACGGATACGTGAAGAATTGCATAACGATATCGTGCGTATCATTTTACGTACCGGTCAGCCAGGGCAAGCACCAGAACAAAGCGTCATTGTCAACTATGACATCAATGACTACAAACTTAAGACTGAGCTCACCTCTCAGAAAATGTTCACTACTGTCATCTCATCCTTACGCGCTTACGAAGGTTTGAAAACGATAGAAGCGAATCGCCGTGGTTTGGATAAAATTCTTGAAGCCGCAAGCAACCTGTATCAATTAGACTCACTCAAGGAGCTGGCATCCGGCGTGTTGACACAAATCGGCGCTATCCTCGATTTTGGCACTGATGGTGTTTTATGTGTCATGGAGTCTTCTTCCGCAAAAAAAGACCTTAATCCACTGGTCATTGCCACAACCGGAAAATCGACTGAGATGTTAGGTGAGACAAGCTTGCCATCCAATCATCCCTGGACGCCAATGATACGCAAGGCGTTCGAAGAGAAAAAAAGTTTATTTACAAATGAAGTTGATGTTCTGCTGATACAAGCATCGCATGGCCATCAATTCGCAGTTGCGTTTACGCCATTGTGGCCATTGAGTGAACTCGAATGCAGCTTACTCAGTGTGTTTTGCGACCGCATTGCTGCAGCATTCGATAATTTGCATGTATTTAATCTGCTCAAATCAACACAAGAAGCCACAGTCATTGCGCTTGCTGATCTTGCTGAATCTCGTGACGCAACGACAGGTGGACATGTACGACGCGTATGCAGACTAACAGATGCAATCGCTGCCGAATTAAAAGCGGCGGATAAATTACCACCAGAGGCTGATTCCGATTTTATGGCCTTTGTCGGCATCGCCAGCATATTACATGACGTAGGAAAAGTAGGCATACCGGACGCCATCCTTTTAAAACCAGGAAAGCATACCCCAGAAGAACGCATAGTGATGGAAGGGCATGCTCTAATTGGAGAAACCGTTTTGGCCAGAGCAGCCAAAATGGTCGAAGGTGCGAATAGCCTCAGCATTGGCGCCCAAATTGCAGGCGGCCATCATGAGCACTATGATGGCAATGGTTATCCTCGCCGATTGAAAGGCAAAGAGATCCCGCTCGCAGCACGGATCGTTGCGGTCGTCGATGTATTTGATGCCTTACTACACGCCCGCCCTTACAAACAGCCTTGGCCCTTACCAGATGTCATTGCTTATCTCAAAGAGCGCAGCGGTACGCAATTTGATCCCGACATTGTCTGGGCAATTATTAATTTTGTTGAGACAAACAATCCGGACTGGATTATTGCTGAAGGCCATTAAATCCGAGAAATAAATTTAAAAGAACATGATCACCCCGCTTGTCGTGCTGTTGCCATGTAATTTTCGTCATGAGAACCATCAAAACACTGATCTGTTTTTTTATCGTCCTGGTTTCGTCGGGAGTTAATTGCGCTGAGCTGTTAGTTTTACTGAATGAAAAAAAACATAACTCTGACAGCGCAGCATCAGAACAAAGTTTTCAAATGGAGCTGGGCGAATTATTGGCGGAACGTACCCATCGCGTGGCAAAATTTGTAATGCGTCCGCGAAAACGTCTTGCCAACGCATTAGAGATGAATGAAGCTGATATTTTATGTGGCTATTTACCCGAATGGTTACCTGGAAATTTAGACTGGAGCGTGGGCTTTGTCGATGTTGGCGATTTGCTCGTAACAACATTACGTGTTCCTGCACCGGCAAATATTGAGGATATTGCGGGTCTTACAATTGGCACAGCAATGGGCTTTACTTACCCGGAAGTTGAGAAAATTCTTGGCAACAAATTTGTACGTGATGACGGTCCTGGTGCAGAAGCAAATTTGCGGAAGTTAGCCGCAGGCCGATTTAATTACGCCATCATTAGCATGGCGACCCTGAATTATCACTTACGTGTGAACGATTTACATCTCAGCATTCACCCGCCACTCACTATCTCCAAATTTAAAAGCCAGTGCGCACTAGCAAAAAATGGCACTCTGCGAGTGAGTGAAGTCAACAAAGTAATCTCAGATATTCAACATGATGGCAGCCTTGATAAACTTCTTAAAAAATATAATTATCACTAGAACCGTGTAATATTATTCAATGTTTTATTCGATTTTTTATTCGATGTTTTATTCAATATAACTTTGAATCTGATGCTGCACGAAATGCAAAGAGTAAAGTTTGATTTTTAAAATAATAGTACTATGCAGGTTCTTATTGACGCATAGCAAGTGATCCCTATTTGAAACAAAAATAAAAGTAGCGAATGAAACCCATTTTTTAATAATGAGAGATATTCGGCATTAACTTACTTTTTTGTATGTCTAGTCCCTATGCAGCTTGTCATTTTTTTAAATAAAGTTACTTTCTATGCAATTGCCACGGCTTCCTGATGACGAAGAATATCGCGTAACTACCCTTCAGGAATGTGGACTCCTCGATACCCCACAAGAACAACGTTTTGACCGGTTGACACTGCTAGCCAAGCAAATATTCAACACACAGATCGTCTTAATTTCTTTAGTTGATGCCGATCGTCAGTGGTTTAAGTCCAGGCAAGGCTTAGAGGTATCTGAGACTAGCAGGGACATTTCTTTCTGCGGTCATGCAATTTTATCGGAAGAAATTCTTCACATTCCGGACGCACGCAATGATCTGCGTTTTTTTGACAATCCTCTGGTCGTCGGTGCCCCGCATATACGCTTTTATGCAGGAGCTCCTTTACATGCAAAAAATGGGCAACGTATAGGAACACTGTGCATCATCGACCCTGAACCAAGAACACTGAGCCAGGACGAGCATATATTACTGCGCAATCTTGCCGATTGCGTGGAACATGAGATCGGCAATTTGCAATCGCAAAGACAGCATAATGCCCTGCTGACGCTCACCAGAATTACCTCGCTGACCTTTCAGGATCCGCAAATCTTGCTACGCGAAACATTGGCACTTGGGTGCCAGTATTTAAAACTGGCTACTGGTGTCATTTCGCAATTTCAGGGTAATGAAATCATTATTCAGGTCTATCATTCGAGTATTGGCAACGTCAAAGAGGGGCAGCGCTTTCTGAAAGAATTCACTTACTCAGACCTAGTCCACAAAGATCATGACGTGATTCATACGACTAACGCAAGTCAAAGTGAATTCAGCCGACATCAGAGTTATCAGCAATTCAAACAAGAAACCTATATTGGCATTCCATTATTTTTAGAAGGAAGACGCTATGGCACCTTAGGTTTTTCAGACCCAAAAGCCAGAGCGCACGCATTCACTGAAGTTGAAATCGAATTTGTGAACGTGTTGGGAGATTGGGTGAATGGCACAATTAAACGTCAAGAACTCAATCGCTCATTGCAGCGTCAACAAAGTCTTAACGACGCAGTTGCAAAAGCACAATCACAATTTATCAAAGGTAAAGATCGCGGCAAAGGTTTCGATACACTGTTAATTAACAGCTTGAGGCTTACCCGAAGTGAATATGGATTTATCTGCGAAGTTTTGAAAAATCGCCACGGCGTTGCCTATTTAAAAGCCTATTCAATCTGCGATCTATCATGGGACGATACGACGGTAGAACTAAACAAAAGAGCTGTGCAGCAAGGACTTGAATTCCACGATCTGGATTTATTATTTGATCCCAGGTTGGATAAGAAAGCACCTGTTATTTCAAATAACCTGGCTTTTGAAAGACAAGTTGGTGACTTACCTGCTGATCATCCGCCGTTACGACATTTTCTAGCAGTACCCATACAGCATGATGGAGAAGTCGTTGCCGTCATGGGTATCGCAAATTGTCCGGATGGTTACGATAAACTGTCAGTAGATTTTCTTCAGCCAGTCACCATCACCATAGGACAATTGGTGAATGCAGCCAGAATCCAGCGCCAACATTCACAAAGTGAACAAAGGCTGGCTAACATTATTGAAGGAACAAATATCGGTACCTGGGAGTGTCATATTCCTTCTGGCGTCACGATATTTAATGAACGCTGGGCTGAAATGTTAGGTTATAGCCTTGCTGAATTAAGTCCTACGACGGTCCAAACCTGGCTGGATTTATGCCATCCGGACGATGCAAAAATTTCTGCCGAAATGATAGACAAGCATTTCAATGGCGAATTACCGTACTTTGATCTGACCAGTCGCATGCGTCATAAAGATGGTTCCTGGGTGTGGATCAGAGATCGTGGTTGCGTTGTTAGCTGGGATGAAGATGGAAGACCTTTAGTCATGTCAGGCAGCCATCAGGATGTCACCCAGGAGCGTATTGCTGAAGAAAAATTAGCCCATGCCTATGAACTGCTGGAACAATCAAACGCCGCCGCCCGCATTGGTACCTGGGAATATGATCTGTTTACCAGACAGGTGAACTGGAGTAGTGTCACCAAACAAATTCATGAAGTAGAAGCCGACTATCAATGCAATACCGAACAGGCACTGAATTTTTATAAAGGAAAAGATAGCCGGGACCATATACGTCATTTGCTGACTGAGGCCGGCACATCTGGCTCCCGTTTCGATGCCGAATTTAAAATCGTAACCGCCAAAAAAAATGAACGCTGGGTCAGAATCATCGGACTGCCTCAGTTCAAAGAAAATTCAATCCGTGGCATTTATGGCACGCTTCAAGATATCAGTGATAGCAAGGCCAATGCTCAGGCGTTGCGGGATCAGGTAGCTCACACGCAGGCGATTCTTGACAATGTACTTGATGGAATTATCACCGTGAATCATCTTGGTTTCATTGACGCCTTTAACTATGCGGCTGGCAATATTTTTGGCTACAACAAAGACGAATTAATTGGCAAGCATTTTAGTATTTTATTACCGGCTAATGATGACCAAAACAAATCTACCTTTCCTTTTAGAATCGATAATGTTTCTAAGCTGATTGGTGTGTCACAAGAAATCGATGCCCGTAGGAAAAACGGCAGCGTTTTCCCGCTTGACCTATCCGTTTCTGCAGTTAAGCGACAAGGCCGCGCTTTGTACATTGGACTGATGCGCGACATCACCGAGCGCAAACGCCTTGAACTGATTAAAAATGAATTTATTTCTACCGTCAGTCACGAATTACGTACTCCATTAACATCGATATCTGGTGCATTGGGGCTGATACTCGGTGGTGCCACTGGAACATTGCCAGAGAGTCTGACCCCTTTACTCAATATCGCTAGCAAAAATAGCCAGCGCTTAACCTTCCTGATTAATGATCTATTGGATATGGAAAAATTAAGCGCAGGTAAGATGCATTTTGATATGCAAGACTATGCGCTGGCACCATTGTTGACGCAGGCAATTGATACCAATGCTACTTTTGGTACACAAAGAGAAATTCATTTAAACCTGCATCAACCTATTCCTGACATTATTATTTCTGTTGATAGCCAGCGTTTTATGCAAGTCATGTCAAATTTACTTTCGAATGCGATTAAATATTCTCCAGTCAATGAAACAGTCGATATCCGGGTAAGTCTGAATGATGTACGTGTTCGTATCAGCGTCAACGATCACGGCAAAGGCATCCCTAAAGAATTCCGCGACCGAATTTTCCAGAAATTCGCCCAGGCAGACTCCTCTGATACCAGAGAAAAAGGTGGCACTGGCCTCGGATTAGCGATTTCCAGAGAATTGGTGGAAAACATGGGAGGAAGAATTGGATTTGACTCCGTCTTGGGACAGGGAGCGAATTTCTATTTTGAACTACCAATCGTCGCTAAAGAATAGAAATTTCCGTGAAACGCACGACAAAGTTATAATCCCGACTTGCGCAGTCTGATTGCGTCTTCACTTAATTTCTCAAAAAGTAGCTTCATGATAGTTCTCGGCGTTGAATCCTCCTGCGATGAAACAGGACTGGCCCTCTATGACACAGAACGTGGATTATTGGCGCATGCCCTACATTCACAAATTGCCATGCATCAAGAATATGGCGGTGTAGTGCCTGAACTGGCTTCGCGCGACCATATCCGGCGCACTCTTCCTCTCTTACATCAGGTCATTTCAGAAGCCCAGATTCAAAAGCAAGACATTGACGCGATTGCCTATACCCAAGGGCCGGGCTTGGCGGGTGCATTGTTGGTTGGTGCTTCATTTGCATGTGGCTTAGGAATGGCACTGGATAAGCCTATCTTAGGAGTTCATCATCTGGAGGGGCATCTGCTCTCCCCTTTATTGGCGAGTCAGCCACCGGAATTTCCCTTCATTGCCTTGCTGGTTTCCGGCGGACACACGCAATTAATGCGCGTTGATGGAGTAGGACAATACCAACTGCTAGGTGAAACTCTGGATGACGCAGCAGGTGAAGCCTTTGATAAGTCCGCCAAATTACTCGGACTTTCATACCCTGGAGGGCCAGCGATTTCTAAGTTGGCTGAATCTGGTGACCCTGCGATTCATCAATTTCCACGCCCGATGTTGCATTCCAAAGATTTTAACTTCAGCTTTTCTGGATTAAAAACAGCCGTCCTTACTGCTGTCAAAAAATACCCACCTGACATGAGCGAGTCTGACAAGGCCAATGTCGCACGCGGTTTTGTTGACGCCATCGTTGATGTTCTTGTTGCCAAGTGCGTTACGGCAATGAAGCAAAGCGGACTCAAGCGTCTGGTGATTGCAGGCGGGGTTGGCGCAAATCGCCAATTGCGCTTAGCGTTAAACGCGGCGGCTGCCAAAAAACGTTTTCAAGTGTTTTATCCTGAACTCGAATTTTGTACCGATAACGGTGCGATGATTGCCTTCGCAGGTGCAATGCGGCTCAAAAAAAATCCCGCATTAGCGACGCGGGATTTTGCTTTCAACGTCAGACCACGCTGGCCACTGCATGAATTAACGGCAGCCTGATCTTACCGTTTTTTGACCAGTTTGCTTACTCGGCAAAACTGGTTGACGCTGCAAAAACAGGTCACGATGCCGTCAATTATTTCTTCTTACTTCCGAGCCTACTCTCTTTGCCCGCCATCAAATTGGCAATATTTTGACGATGGCGATAGACCAGCAAGCCACTCATCACAAACACCGCGAGTAACTTAACGTCCGGGCCAAACAGCAAGCCGTAATACAAAGGCGCAAAGATGGCGGCAATCAACGCTGCCAGCGATGAGTAACGGAATGCAAAAGCAATGACACCCCATGTCACCAGCGTCGCCAATCCAAGCCAAGGATTAATCCCGATCAGAACACCTGCCGCTGTCGCCACGCCTTTACCGCCAACAAATTTAAAAAAGACTGGCCATAAATGTCCGACAAAAACGGCGATCGATACCGCTGCGATGCTGCCATCATCCAGACTAAACTGGTTTTGATATTTCATCGCCAACCATACTGCAAACCAGCCCTTAACCGCGTCGCCTAGCAAGGTCAGTACGGCTGCTGCTTTGTTTCCACTACGCAAAACATTGGTAGCGCCAGGATTTTTAGATCCGTAGGTTCGTGGATCAGATAAACCAAATAATTTGCTAACAACGACCGCAAAAGATACTGAACCAATCAGATAAGCCAGTATTACCGCCAGAATAGTATTCATTTTTTCCCTAAATAAACATTGGTAAGATAAAGCTCTTGCCTGGCAAAAGTTTTCAAATTAATTATTTACATACAAAAAGCGTTGGTACTTTTTACTTACTTTTTCGTTTTAAACAATTCAAGTAGGTAAAAGATGCTTGAACTCAGCAGAATGTCGCAATGCTTAGTTACAAGGAGTTACTCATCGATTGCGCAATCGACAGGACTTGCTTTTAAGCAAAGTTCCAACACAGATGGAGCGATTCCGACCAAATATCCTCGTCGGCCGCCATTAATATATATCTTGGGCAACGCAAGGATCCCACGCTCAACATAGACAGGCATCACTTTTCTTGTCCCAAACGGGGACGTTCCGCCAATCAGATATCCGGAATGTTTTTGGGCTATTTCCGGCTTGCATGGCTCTATCGATTTGCATGAAATTTGCCGGGCCAGATTTTTGGTCGATACCTTGCGATCGCCATGCATCAGCACGATGAGTGGCTTAGCTGCTTCATCTTGCATTACCAACGTCTTTACCACGGCATGCTCGTCGACCCCTAACTCCCGCGCAGATACCGCCGTGCCACCATGTTCTTCGTATGAATACGGATGCTCAGAAAACTCCACCTTATTTTTGCGTAAAAACTGCGTTGCAGGTGTTTCTGATACGTGTTCTTTTTTTGCCAAAATGGTTTCTCTTTCAACAGAAAAATCAAAGACGAATTATAGCCTCGCTGAAACAGCAAAGGCGTTTTTTTGAAAATGAAAAACGTATTTCGAAATCTCAAAATTAATAAAAACGTTATTAATTGAAAACAAATTTTCCATTTTTATCAGGGAGAAGCAACATATCATTTTATTTGACGTCTCGAATTGTTTCAATGATCAGGGATACGCGACCATTCATTGATTCGAAAGCGATGTCCTATAAAGATTTTGTTCGAATTAAGGTTCGCGACGGTATGGAAATTCCTGCTTATCTGACAATACCCAAAAATACCAGCGGTAAAAATTTACCCATGGTTGTCATGGTACATGGTGGCCCTTATGTTCGGGGTGGGCATTGGAACTGGAATCCACAAACGCAATTTTTAGCTTCACGCGGTTATGTTGTTCTGGAACATGATTTCCGCGGCAGCACTGGTTATGGTTCACAATTATTTAAGCAGACTGGAAACAATGGGGTCTTGCTATGCAGGACGATATCACTGATGCGACAAAATGGGCAATCGCGCAAGGCTATGCTGACCCCAATCGTATCTGCATTGTTGGCGCAAGCTACGGAGGTTACGCGACGCTCATGGGTTTAATCAAAGAACCGGATCTCTATCGTTGCGGAATTAGTTGGGTCGGTGTGACAGATATTAACTATCTGTTCGACGTGACCTGGAGTGATACGGCAGGTACCGCATGGTCACGATACGGGATGCCCGCGATGGTAGGTGATCAGGTTAAAGATGCTGAACAGTTCAAGGCAACTTCGCCCGTCATTCAGGCGCAACGTCTGAAACGTCCATTAATTCTCGCTTATGGTGCAGTTGACGTCAGAGTTCTGTTGCTACACGGTGAACGTTTCCTCAAAGCCGCTCCGGATACGGCAAAAATAGTATGGATCACTTATGCCGAAGAAGGGCACGGATGGCGAACATTAAAAAATAACGTCGACTTCTGGACACGCATAGAAAAATTTCTGCGAGAAAATACAGCTTTGAAATAATAGCAATACATTAAGATACATGTAATGCTTTATTATTGTGCAAATAGAATATAAATGTCTGAGTGAAGTAATTTATTCAGGCATTTTTCTTTTGAAAGAGTTTATTTCATCAATTTATGGAAAATTATTTTCATTTCATGTCATAAAAATGCAACATTTCGGACATATTGAGTAACAAATTATTTCACTTTTATTGATTTCTTTTGCATAATGCCCCTCTTGCTCTGAAAATGCACACGCCCAGATTACCTTATCTGGAACTACGCAAAAGTAGCTCTCTTCCCCCTGCTTTTCTATATTTTCAACAATAAATCTCCGGATTTTTGGGCGCTATGCGCGAGCAAGCTGCGAACCTTTGTTTGCATCTGATTCATCATGTTTAGGAGAACTTGGTCATGGTATTAAAAGAAAAAGCCGTTGTGAGATCAGTACGTTTTGCTTTGAGCGCGTTAACTGGCACATTACTTGTTGCTGGTATTGCTCATGCACAAGAAACTGGCGATGCTGTACAAAAAATTGAAATTACAG
Source organism: Undibacterium sp. Dicai25W (assembly GCF_049340505.1). Taxonomy (NCBI): domain Bacteria; kingdom Pseudomonadati; phylum Pseudomonadota; class Betaproteobacteria; order Burkholderiales; family Oxalobacteraceae; genus Undibacterium; species Undibacterium sp. Dicai25W. The sequence goes on from NZ_JBMPOQ010000002.1 coordinate 124,495, forward strand.
GTTCCGCTATCAAGCGCATCTACAAAGAAGGCGCTTTACCTGTACAGCAGTTAAATAAAGAAGTTATTGCCCGTTCCGGTGCAACGACGGTTGCTGATTTGATTCAAAAATTACCAGCGATGCAAGGATTTACACCTACAACAACCGCTGTAGGTACAAACTCCGGTGGCCGCGCTTCTGCTTCTATTCACAACATCGGTGAAAGTTACACCTTAGTATTATTAAACGGCCGTCGCGTAGCGCCTCAAGGCTCAGGCTCGGCAGTCAACCTCAATGCGATCCCGATGAGCGCAGTTGAAAGAGTAGAAGTATTGACTGATGGCGCATCAGCGCTCTACGGTTCAGATGCAATCGCCGGCGTGGTTAACTTTATTCTGAAGAAAAATGAACAAGGTGGCACTGTAGAAGCTGGATACGACTATCCAACAGAAGGCGGCGCAAAATCCTACAACGCCAGCCTGACTTACGGCTTCGGTAATTTGGAAGAAGACCGCTACAACGTATTGATCAGCTATCGTCACGATGATCAACAGCAATTGAAAGCAACAGACCGCGATTTCGCTAAGACAGCTTATCTGCCTTTCGTTGCAAATGGTCACAATTACTTGTTTGACAAAACCAGTGCTTATAGTTCCCCTGCAAATCTGGCAGTGACGTTCAAGGACAAGACAATTTCTGGTGTCAATTTAAATCCTTACCTGTTGCAAAACGGTAATTGCCCGGCAAATCACGTCATCGATCCGACAAATCCTAAGGCTTGCAAATTTGACTATGCTGCGACACTGGAAATCGTTCCTGTATCAAAGCGTGACAGCTTATTTACCACTGCCCGTTTCAAGGTAAATCAAGACTGGACACTGTTCTCAGATGTCGCTCTTTCTCGCTACGATCTGACAGCGCGTATCGCTCCAAATCCTGTTCCTGTCACAATTGCGCCAGGTTCCGCCTACTACAACAGCTATGTGCTGCCATACTTAACGCAAGCACAAATCGGCTCAGTGAAATCAGTGACTGCAAACTACCGCATGTCTGACTGGGGCACTCGCAACGACAACACCATTACCAACTCCAAGCATTTTGTAGTTGGAGCAGAAGGTGAATTTAAAGGTTGGTCGATCAACAGTGCTGCAACGTATTCACAAAACTCCATCGACGAAAATTATACCGGCGGCTATGTATTGGACGGTGCTTTCCGCGACATGATTAAGAAGGCAAGCTTCAACCCATTTTTGCCGGTCGGTCAGCAAACAGATGCGACTAAGCAATTGATTCAAAACTCTTTATTCAATGGTCCATTGCGCACCGCATCTACGACACTTAAAGGTGTAGATACGCGCGCATCTAAAGAAATATTCGAGCTTCCAGGTGGCAATGCAAGTGTTGCAGTTGGTGCTGATTACCGTGAATATGCCTATTCACAATCGCCATCATCTATCGTCGCTAGTGGTGCGGTATACAATCTCGCAGCGCCACCAAGCTATGACATGAAGCGCTCGACATACGGTGTATTTGGTGAAGTTCTAGCGCCAGTCATTGATAAAGTTGAGCTGAGCGCCGCAACTCGTTTTGATCAATATTCATCGATTGATGATGGGATTAACAACGTTAAAGTCGGTCAAGGTAATAACGCCGTTACTTACAAGTTATCTCTCAGATATCAGCCTAGCAACAGCTGGTTAGTGCGCGCTTCTTACGGCACTGGCTTTAAAGCACCGGCAATGCTGGACATTGCGCAGCCATTGGTACGCGCTGGTGTAACTGATAACCAGGCATGCCCATTCCCAGGTTCAGCGTATTGCAAACCAGGTAACGCACAGTACGATAACTTGTCTGGCGGCAATGCAAATCTGAAACCAGAAAAATCAAAGCAATTCACCATTGGTGCACGTTTTGAGCCAAGCTCTTCGTTCTCTATCGGCGCTGATTTGTGGGATGTTCAACTGCGAGATCAAGTATCTGCTGTGAGCCAATCCATTGCATTTGCTGATCCTGCCAAATACGCGCAACTGTTCACACAATCCACAGAAATCGCAACGGGAAATACTTATTGGGCGTTTAAAAACTTATCGATCAATATCGGTAAATCGCACAACCGTGGTATCGATTGGGATATGACTGGTCGTAAGAATCTGGGATTCGGTACATTGACTGGTACGATTAACGGTACGTACATGTTGGTCTCTGATTTCACCTTGCCTGGTACTGACAATTCCTGGGATACCGATCTGGGTAAATTTGGTGTGTACAACAACGTTGGTTTCCGCAATCTGGTTTCAGCGACAACCACATTGGAAACCGGTAAATTCTCCAACTCTCTGAGTTTGACATACCGTTCTGGTTATCAGGATCAACCTGCAAACGTGACGAATCTGGACACCAAGTCTGCTGAAACGATCACCTTGCACGTACCGTCTTACACCACGTTTGACTGGCAAGGTCGCTACAGCTACAGCAAAACTGTAGAACTGCGTGCTGGTATCAAAAATCTGTTTAACAAAACACCACCAATGTCTCTGCAAACTGCAGGCGCTTATGCTGGTCAACAAACAGGTTACGATGCACGTTATGCGGATTCAGTGCTGCGCACGATTTACGTAACAGGCAAATACAAGTTCTGATTGTTATCGTAAAACTATTTTGAAATATAAAAAGCGGCCATCAATGATGGCCGCTTTTTTTTCGCTGAAGCAGCTTCCAATATGAACTTCAACCCCTTGGATGATGCTCAGCATGGAGCTTTTTAAGTCGTTCTCTGGCTACATGCGTATAGATTTGCGTTGTAGAAATATCGGCATGGCCTAGCAACAACTGCACCACTCTTAAATCAGCGCCATGATTGAGCAAATGCGTCGCGAACGCATGGCGCAAGGTGTGGGGGGACAGATGGATGTGAATGCCAGCGTGCGCCGCATATTTTTTGATGAGTATCCAGAACATCTGTCGCGTCATGGCACCACCACGCGCAGTGACAAATAATGCATCGTCAACCTGACCTTGCAAGATGGCAGATCTCGCTTCTTTCAGGTATTTTTCAAGCCACTGACGCGCAAGCTCACCAAAAGGCACTAAGCGCGTTTTATCGCCTTTACCGGTGATGCGTAATACGCCATCATTGAGACTGATCTCAGTTGATTTCAAATTCACTAATTCTGAGACTCGTAATCCGCAGGCATACAACAGTTCCAGCATAGTACGATCGCGTAATCCCAATGGACTATCGTCGGGTGCATTCAACAACGCTTCCACCTGAGCTTCGCTCATGGTTTTAGGTAACCGTAAGCCTTGTTTAGCTGATTTGAGCTTACTACATGGATTGATGGCAACCAGATTTTGGCGTACGGCGAGTAAATAAAAACGTTTTAAGACACTCAGTCGCCGGTTGGCAGACGTCGCTTTTGACGTCGTATGTTTAGATGCAATGTAAGCGCTGATGTCGGCGTGATCAACCTGATACAAATCCTTCGCCAGTTCGACATGCAACCATTCTGCGAATAAGCGTATGTCGCGGCGGTAAGCCTCTACGGTATTTTTGGCTAATCCGTCTTCTAACCATAAAACATCGCAAAATTGGTCTATCTGCCCCGCCACCTCATCAGGCAATACCACGGGCAATGCATTTGGACTATTTTTCATGGATCACAGGTAACCAGTCACACCTTCATGCGCAAGTAGCCAGCGTTTCACGCCAAGGTGAAATCCAGTTTCATCGTCATGATGAGCAAATCCGCCCAGACCACCTGCAGCGGTGACCCGATGACACGGGATGACCAGGGGATACCAGTTGGCGCCGCAAGCCTGGCCTACTGCGCGTGGTGCGGAGCGAATATGCTTAGCAATTTGACCGTAAGTAACAACTTCACCACGCGGCACTTCTGATATCGCCTGCCAGACGCGACTCTGAAACGCAGTCCCCACCGGCTTTAAAGGTAACTGAAATCGAAAATCAGCGTCAGTGAAATAACGATCAATTTGCTCAGCAACCAGTGCGGAAACTGGATCCGATGGCGTTTTTTCTTTAAAACGTGGCGGCAAATAGACAAGTTCTGCGAGCTTTTGGTCCTCTACCCGGATTCCCATTGCGCCAAAAGGGGCGTCAATAATTGCCGAAAAAATGGCGGCTTCTTGTTCGGACATCATCTGCCTATGATTCTAAAAGGCTTTAGCATAGCGGATATGCACGTTTCTTGGGAAGAAAGCGTATTTCTCTGCAGAACGAAGATTGAATTTAAATTGCTTTTGAGAATGCTTAAAATGAATCCGGTAGTACAAAAAAGAAAAAGGCGCATCAGCAGATGCGCCATTAAAACATATCTCGCGTTTTCGGCTGTTTAGTTTTTGTGTAAACACATTAACTCAGCTTGTAATAAAAACGCGCGTCTCCTCAGTGTACGGCATGAATACCGTTTTTTTGCACTACCGCCTTTTAATCCTGCCTACTGCAAATTTCAAATCTGGACAGAATATAGCATGCAAAAATACCAGTGACAAAAAAAACGCAGCAAAAAATCATAGATGTTGCATATATGTAAAAAATATTTACAAAATCTGAAAATATGGTAAACGATTTTTTATTTTAAATACGCACTTATCAGGATGCCGTAAGTTAGACTTTGTTGAGAAAAATAGTGTTTTTATTGCAATTTTAAAAATTACTCTAGCTCTAATCATAGCCAAATTTCGCTGCCTCTTTGTTAATGTTAGCAACCAAATCTTTGCCTATCCGTTGCTCAACTTCTTTCTGAACTGGTAATAAAGCTTTGCGCCACGCGGCTTTCTCCTGATCGTTCAACACATAAACTTTGGTTTTACCCGTTTTTTTGACCGCTGCTAACGCCTTATCATTTTCTTGTTGTGCAATCGTATTTGCATACATGGTCGCTTCTGCCATCGCCTGATTGAGTTCGTCGCGAATATCCCCGGGTAAGCCATCCCAAAATTTCTTATTCACGATGACCGCATATCCAAGATAGCCATGATTCGTGATGGTCATGTGCTTTTGGACTTCATACATCTTTTGGGTGTACAAATTGGACGGCGGATTTTCTGTTCCATCGACAAAGCTGCTACGTAAGGCCTGATACACCTCTGAAAACGCTAGCACTTGTGGTGTTGCACCAAGTACCCGCATTTGCGTATCCAGAACTTTCGATGATTGAATCCGTAGCCTTAAACCCTTCATATCAGAAGGTAAATGAATCGGCTTATTCGCTGAGAAATCTTTGAAACCATTATCCCAGAAGGAAAGACCGGTGATTCCTTTGGGTTCGAGTTTTTTGAGCAAATCCTTTCCGATTGGTCCCTGTGTCACGCTATACAGGACATCCTTAGACGGAAAAATATAGGGTATGTCAAACACTTCAAATTCTTTGATTCCAAGCGGTCCGAATTTTGCCAGTGACGGCGCCAGCATTTGAACTGCGCCAAGCTGTAGGGCTTCTAATTCTTCTTTATCTTTGTACAGCGTACTGTTCGGATAGAGCTCAACCTTGACCCGGCCATGCGTGGATTTTTCTGCCAACTCTTTGAAGCGTTGTGCCGCCTGCCCTTTGGGAGCATCGCTGGCGACAACATGGCTAAATTTGATGACGATGGGAGATTGCGCAAATGCAGAAACCTGCAGCAACATCGCAGCGATGGAAAAAAACAGGCTTTTTCTTATTTTCACAACCGTCTCCAATGTCATTGCCAAGAACATTGGCTTGTTGATTATTCAGAAATAAAACGTATTCATCAAGCTGTGGAAAACCACAAGCACCACTATATGTTTCTACTGACTAGTGCGCCAACGACTTGTCCATTAAACTGTCAGGCATGAAAATTTTCGAAAAACCCCGAGCCTGGTCAAAAGAGAAATGGCGCTGGATCATCCCTATCCTGCTGATTTCGTTGTTTCTCGCCACATTGATCTGGTTACCGCTGCAAGCACAGCGTATGGAGGCTAATGAGCGGCAGGAGCAGTTGATCGCCGATACCTTGTGGGTCGAACATGCGATTCAGTTTCAAATCGACCGTAATGACGAAATGTTGCGTCAGATCGGTTCCGATATTATGAGCATGGGCTTAAAACCCGCCGAAGTCGCCGAGCGCTTTGACCGTCTGCGTAATAGCAACCATGAGATCTCCAGCCTTGCGTGGTTTAATCATGACAATCTCTTGGTTACCTCCAGTGCTGAAGAAGGTCCTTCAGGGAAACATGTACCGGATATACCCTATCAAGAATCAGGTGCACTTGAATTTGATATCAGGACTCGCTGTTTCACACCTACTCTGGATGACCAGTTACCTAAATCGGAAAAAAACTCATATGTCATCAATTGCCAGATACCACTAATCAAAGGTACCCGACATCTCGGGCGCATCATCATCACCTATCGTGCGAGTGGCATTTTAGAAGAATTGGTTCCTTGGTGGTTTGCTCAGGACAATCAGATTTCTCTGGTCGATATTGACGACAAGGTTTACGCCACCCGCGCTTCGGCTGGTTTGGGCAAGAACGTTTATACACATAACCGGACACTAGACCTACCTGATTTACCTCTGGTACTACATACGAATAGTAATAAGAGTGAACCCAAGCTACTTGCAAATTTACTCGTCTCAGTGGTGATCGTTTTGTCTCTGGGACTCATATGGAGTCTGGCGGCGCTGTGGCGGGATATTAATCGTCGGCTGGCAACCGAAGGCGCACTGCGCCAGCAGGTAATCTTCCGCACCGCGATGGAAAACTCCCTGGTTACCGGTTTGCGCGCCCGCGACATGCAGGGTCGACTAACCTATGTGAATCCGGCATTTTGCAATATGGTGGGATTCCCGGCAGATCAAATCATCGGCAGATTGCCGCCTATGCCATATTGGGCTCCAGAGGCATTCGCTGAATACAAACAAAGGTTTTCAGATTTATTAGCGGGTACTGTTCCTGCCAATGGATTCGAAACCATCTATCAACATGCCAATGGCACCAAAATTTCTGTATTAATTTATGAATCTGCTTTGATCGACGAGACAGGCAAACAAACTGGCTGGATGAGTTCTATCCTCGATATTTCAGAGCTCAAGCGAGCGCAAGAATTAAGCCGACAGCAAGAAGAAAAATTACACGCCAGTGCTCGGCTGGCGACGATGGGCGAGATAGCCTCGATGTTGGCCCATGAATTGAATCAACCATTAGCGGCAATTTCGAGCTACACCACGGGAGCCATGAATATTGTCGAAGCGGATAATGCCGAGAAAAATTTACTGCTTGGTGCCCTCAGCAAGGTCAACGCTCAGGCGCAACGTGCAGGACAAATCATTCGCAGCGTCCATGAATTCGTCAAAAAACGCGAAGCCACGCGAGAACAAGTGGATATTTGTGAACTCATTCAAAACACATTGCCATTAATAGAATTACAAGGGCAAGCCTCGCATATCCACATTCAATGGCTGCCTACCAAAAATCTGCCTCCAGTATTAGCAGACCACGTGCTGATCGAACAGGTACTGCTGAATCTGACACGCAACGCTATTGAAGCGATGCAAGAGACCCCGACTGGGCACCGTAATTTACGGATACAAGCCAGTATGGATGTTGATAATGACCACGTCGTGGTTGAAGTAAGCGATCGTGGAACAGGTATACCAGCAGCGATTGCAGAGCAATTATTTTCACCCTTCTTTTCAACTAAGGCATCGGGGATGGGAATGGGGCTTAATATTTGCCGAACTGCAATAGAATTTCATGGTGGAAAACTGACTCACAGCGATAACCCGGCTGGTGGTACTATCTTCCGCTTTGTTCTTCCTGCATTTTATGGAAATTAAAATGAAGTTACTGCAGAGCAAACAGTGAATTTATAAGGCCAGGAGACACTATGCTACACATTATTGACGATGAAGATGTCATTCGCGATTCATTATCGTGGTTGGCACGTTCACGCCAAATTGCCGCGATGACCTATAGCAGCGGTGAACAATTTCTGACCGCGCTCGATCAGCCGCTACGCTTTGATCCTGCGGGTGACTGTATTTTGCTTGACGTTCGTATGCCGCAGTTAAGCGGAATCAGCTTATTTGATTTGCTCTCCGAAAAAAAATTGACCAAGCGGCTGCCTGTGATTTTTCTAACCGGGCATGGTGATGTCCCGATGGCGGTGGATAGCTTAAAACGTGGGGCGTTTGATTTTTTTGAAAAACCGTTCAACGACAATAAACTCATGGATCGCGTTCAGGAAGCGCTCGCCTTATCACGCGAAGCTGGGCTTGCCGCTGCGGTTCACGACCGATTAGAGAGCCTCTCCGCACGTGAAAAAGAAGTCTTAGATTTGATACTGCAAGGAAAAATGAATAAGGTCATTGCTGATCATCTGGGCATCAGCATGCGCACAGTAGAAGTCCACAGGGCGCATATTTTCGACAAAATGCAAGTCAAAACAGCGGTTGAATTGGCTGGTATTCTGAAATAGTCACTTCCACTGATCATAAAAATTGAAATGCGGCAGAGCCAAAGCTTGCCGCATTCTTAAAAACTGTGAAACCAGGCTTATGGAATGATCGTCGTGAACAAATAAACCGCGAAAATCACCAGATGTATCGTCCCTTGCATAATAGTAGTCCGACCAGTTCCCAGAGAGATGGTCGTAATCATTAATGACAACAACAGTAATACGGTCGATTTTGCATCGATACCCAGACTCAACTGCCAGCCAGTAACTAAAGATATCACTGCCACCGCAGGAATCGTTAAACCAATGCTTGCCAATGCTGAGCCCAAAGCCAGATTAATACTCGTTTGCAGACGATTGGCACGCGCGGCGCTCACTGCAGCAATGCCTTCTGGCAATAAAACGATCATCGCGATAATGATCCCGACTAAAGCCTTAGGTGCACCAACCGCGGCTACCGCGAATTCCAGATTGGGTGCCAATGCCTTGGCTAACAAAACCACCGCCACAAGACAAACGATCAGCAAGCCCGCGCTACTCCATGCAACTTTATTCGATGGTTTAGGAGCATGGACTTCTTCATCACTAGCGGCCACTTCCGGTAAAAAGTAATCTCGGTGCCGTACAGTTTGCACAAGCACAAAGGTACCGTACAAAACCAGTGACACCACCGCAATGAAAGCCAACTGACTTGCGCTGTAATAAGGTCCGATGACTGTATCCGTGAAATTCGGCAACACCAAAGTCAGAACCGCCAGTGCTGCCAAAGTCGCCAGCGAAGTGCTCGCGCCTTGCAATCCAAAACTTTGCTCGCCATGGCGTATTCCACCAAACAACAGGCACAAGCCTATGATGCCGGTCAGGATGACCATGATCGCCGCAAACACCGTATCGCGCGCCAATCCGGCAGTCGTCTCGCCGCCGGAGAGCATTAGTGAAACAATTAAAGCGACCTCAATCAAGGTCACAGCGAGCGCCAGCAATAAGGTGCCAAATGGCTCACCAATTTTGTGAGCGACCACTTCAGCATGATAAACAGCAGTAAGCACGCCACCAAATAATGCGACAGTTAATACGATGGCATATAAGCTCCCAAGGTGGAGCAATGCGCCACCAAGCGCGATCCAGGCAAAGACAGGAATAAAAATCGACCAGCGGGGTAAAACAGGTTTAATAATCATGTTCACTTTCTTTTAAAGGACTTACCCAAAACTACCCCAACAGAATTAAGGCAATGAGTCTTACGAATAACAATGCAGGGACAATTTTGCGTAAATCCACTATTCAATATTTTAAACACAGCAGGTTTCATTCTAGACAAGCAATTTTAGCTGGGTTAATGCCTATCAGACTATTTCAATTGCGTATTGTTCAATAAATCATGGTCGTCCGTTGCCAATCGCGCATATAGATGCAAATTAATATAAGTATCCTGCTTCAATTCTGCCCCACGAAGTACGCCTTCTCTTTGAAAACCTACTCGTTGAAGTAATTGCTGACTCACAATATTTCCATCCTGTACTCGGGCTTGCAAACGATGTATTTTCAGATCTGAGAAGCAAAACAGTATTAAGGTTTGCAAACACTCACGCATGAAGCCCTGATGCCAATAGTCAGGTAATAACCAAAATCCCAGTTCCGCTGAATGATGTTGCTGTTCCCAATCATGAATGCCGCATGCGCCGATCAATTTTGATGGAGCATCTGACAGGCAAATTCCCCACCACACGCCAATACCATGATCAACGATGAATTCAAACCAATCCATCAAGGATTTGGCCTCGCCTGAAGTTTGATAACTGCTACCATAAAACTGAACCACGTTGGGATCTGACATTCCCTTAAAAATGAAGGCTTGATCAGTTGCTGAGATGCGGCGCAAATGAAGGCGTGGCGTGCTAAGTTCCGGAAACAGCTTAATTTTATGCATAGAGAAATTAAAAAATAAAACAAATAATTGCATCATTTAAATCCAGTCTGGCGTTGCAGAAAATTTGCACCAAGTTTCGCGCCAATGTTGGGGAAGGGACTTTATAATCATGTGCTAAGTTTTTATTGGAGTTTTACATGAGTGTTGCGATAAACGCATTTTTAAAGGCCTTGATTGTCGTGCCCGTCACGGTTTTACCTATTTTAAATCCTATCGCGATTGCTCCTATCTTTTTATCGATGACCGGACCAATTGATCCCGCACTTTCGAATCGACTCGCTAAACGGATTGCGGTGAATTGTTTCTTTTTACTTTTGGGCGCGGTTTTTATCGGCTCTTATGTACTCGATTTTTTTGGTATTTCGATTCCGATTGTTCGTGTTGCAGGTGGTATTGTGGTTGGCATGGCTGGCTGGAAGTTACTCAATGACCAAAGCCAGGATAAATTACTCAATTCTGTTGCAGCCACCCATGGTGGACACTGGAGCAGAGATGAACTGCGTCGCCGCAGTTTTTATCCATTTAGTTTTCCGCTCACGGTCGGACCAGGAACGATTGCCGCTTCAGTGACACTTGGTACACAAATGCCGCACCAGCCAGTCGATTTTCTGGTAATTAGTATTGCCTCAGCAATCGGTGTGCTATTGACCAGTATTGTTGTGTATTTGTGCTATCGCTTTGCACGTAATCTGGAAAAACTTCTGGGTGAAGTGGGGGCAACGGTTTTAATGCGCTTATCAGCATTTATCTTGCTGTGTATCGGTATTGCAATCGGCTGGGCAGGCATATCTGATTTATTCTCTGAGTTAATAGCGCAATAAAATCTGATAATTTCATTTTCCGTCGCTATGGCAAGCACACGCTTCGCCATGCGCGGCGGAAACCAATTCAGTCAAAATCCCACATTCTTTGCCATGATGCCTGTCGTCACACTGGGCGCGTAATTGGCTCAATTGCTTCTCTAAAGCCTTCATACTTTTTAAACGTGCTTTGACTCGGGCAATCTGTTGGTCGATCAAAGAATTAATATCACCACAATCTTCTGCCGGACGTTCAATGAACGACACCAGACGCCGGATATCAGCAAGCGGAATATCCAGTGCACGGCAATGACGGATAAATGATAAGCGCTCCAGATGCTCGACGGTGTAGCTGCGGTACCCGTTATCTTCCCGCGCTGGTGCGGGCAAGAGCTCTTGTTTTTCGTAATATCGTATGGTCTCTAAATCAACGCCAGTGGCATTGGCTAATTCGCTGATGCGCATGCTTTACTCCAATCACAGTACTTAAAATAGTGCCGACTCTTAGGGTGGATGCAACCCGCGCAGTAGTTGAGTTTGCACGGTTTTGGCGGATTGCACCCGCTCTTACACTATTGCAAATAGCAACGAACACTCCCCTCCCACGAATGCGGGAGAAGGGTTCATCAGGCCAGCACAAGTGCAAGAATATTATTTTTACATCATTTAAGGAATTTTTAAATTTCTACTTGACCCTGTAGTCACTCCAGAGTCTACACTAGTTTTAAATTCTCAGATTTGGAACTACCATGACACAGAAAACTGCTTGCTGCGGACACGATCACGACCTTCCTACCCATCCAATGGAGCAGAAAGATCAGCACGATCATGCAGGTCATGATCACGCACATCCCCATGAACACAAACATGCCCACAAACGTGGTCACGCTTGCAGTAACGATCATGACCACGGTACCGCTGTAGCTTCTGAAAAAGCGGTAGTTCCTGCTGATGCAAAGCGTCTGCGCATGCATATCGCGGATATGGATTGTCCAACAGAAGAAGCATTAATCCGCCGATCGCTGACAGGTATGCCACATGTTCTGGGATTGGATTTTGATTTATTAAACCGCATTCTTACGGTACATCATTACCAGCAAGATCCGGCTGAAATTCATACCAAATTAAAAGACCTTGGAATGTCTGGTACAGAATTAGCGGCCGGAGAAAGTGCCAGCGCACCCGCTGCACCAGCCAGGAGTCGTTACTGGAAATTGGCAATTGGTGGTAGCGCAGCAGCGGCAGCAGAAATCACAGCCTGGGTCACAGGTAGCGACACCTCTATCACTGTCGCCTTGCTGGCACTCAGTGCAATCCTTGCGTGTGGCATTCCCACGCTCAAAAAGGGTTGGATTGCCCTGCGTCACTTTACATTAAACATTCATTTGCTGATGACCGCTGCGGTAATTGGCGCAATAGCGATCGGCCAATGGCCAGAAGCGGCCATGGTGATCTGCCTGTTTGCTATTGCAGAAATGATAGAAGCAGCCAGCCTGCTGCGCGCACGTGATGCCATCAGCGGTTTGCTGGCTCAAGCACCGGAAACTGCCTTAGTACAACAAATTGACGCTAGCTGGAAGCCTGTCGCAACCACAGAGATAGCAGTCGGCAATTTAGTGCAATGCCGCCCTGGCGATCGTATTGCTTTAGATGGCACCATAGAAAACGGACAATCGAATGTTAATCAAGCGGCTATTACCGGTGAAAGTATTCCGGTAGAAAAGCGCATCGGTGATATTGTCTATGCAGGTACCTTAAACCAGACGGGCGCAATCCAGATTCGCGTTTCTGCGGCGGCCAATTCAACGATGTTGGCACGCATTGCGCAATCGGTGCAAGAAGCACAAAGCCAGCGTGCGCCCATGCAAGGTTTTGTCGATAAATTTGCGGCGATCTATACGCCAGTGGTATTTATCTTTGCTTTATTGATGGCAATCGTTCCACCTTTAGCACTGAATCAGGGCTGGCATGAAAGCCTTTACCGTGCCTTGGTATTGCTGGTCATTGCCTGCCCATGCGCCCTGGTGATCTCGACACCTGTCACAATTGTCAGCGGCTTAGCACTCGCGGCACGCCGTGGCATTGTGGTCAAAGGTGGTTTATTCCTAGAGCACGGTCGCAAGTTAAAAACCTTGGCATTTGATAAAACAGGCACACTCACCGAAGGCAAACCACGTCTGACCCGTGCGATGAGCCTCAGCAACGCAACTGATGCAGAAATCCTGAAACTAGCAGCTAGCCTTGATGCGCATTCCAGTCACCCGCTCGCGCATGCTTTAGTAGAAGCTTGCACTGAAAAACTGGAACAAGCAGATGACATCAGCTTACTGGAAATTGGCCGCGGTCGTGGTATTACCGGGCGCATCCACAATGTGCAATACCAGCTCGGCAATCGCGCAATGCTCGATGAGTTAAACATTGCATTCAGCGATGAAAAACGACAGCAACTGAATCAGCAAGTGCAAGAACTGGAAAAGACTGGCAACACCGTCATTTTTTTATGCGCCAATCATATGGTCCTCGGCTTACTGGCGATTGCAGATCAAGTCAGAGCAAGCAGTAAACAAGCGATTGCCGAGTTACATGCGCTAGGTGTGGCAACCTTGATGCTCACTGGCGATAACGACCATACAGCACAAGCAATCGCGGCACAGACCGGCATCACCGATGTGCGTAGCCAATTGCTGCCGCAAGACAAACTGGAGGCCATTAAGCAATTAGCAGATCAAGGTGTGACTGGCATGACTGGCGACGGCATTAATGACGCCCCAGCTTTGGCACGCGCCCATATAGGTTTTGCGATGGCGGCAGGTAGCGACACCGCATTGGAAACGGCTGACGTTGCTTTAATGCAAAACGATTTGCGTAAATTGCCAGAATTTATTCGTATTTCACACAAAACTAGTGCGGTTTTATGGCAAAACATTATCTTCGCACTGGCTGTAAAATTTGTATTTTTTGCGCTGGCACTGAGCGGCCATGCGAGTTTGTGGATGGCAGTTTTCGCCGACACCGGCACCAGCTTGCTGGTGGTGCTCAATGGTGTACGGCTACTGACTTATTCAGATTCGCTGGCTTCAGCGCGCTGAGGGGATTCGTTAATCATTAACGCGTGTTCGACCTGGCTAGACTCATCACCCATGCGGCTTTGCCAGGCACGCAAAAAGTAGCCAATCTCCTGAGAAGTTGGCGTGGTATGCCAGATCACCATCAAAGTTCCTTTGTGATCATGCAATTTCGCCAGCTTTTCTATGCACGTGGTGTTGTGATCCAAATCAGCTAATCCAGCGGCATATCCATACACGCGGCTCAGACGCTCAAGGCGATCTGGTTCTGTTTCGCTATTCGTTGCAGAAATCTTCGGGTAATCCAAAAACATAATGCTATCTCCGTCGTGTTGGTGTGCGCTTTATTCTATCCGAAGCAATTGCTAACGGCTACGTTTTTCCCATTTGCATTCTTGCCGCGCCAACACTTTATTTTGTTGATCGACTGTTTCCAGATAAATATCAAAACCCCACAGGCGCGCGACATGTTTGAGCATTTCACCCGTTTGTGCGTTAAGTGGACGGCGTAAATATTGCATGTGACGCAAAGTTAATGCACGATCGCCTTGCATATCCACAGACCAAACCTGAATATTTGGCTCACGATTACCTAGGTTATACTGGCCAGCTAACTGCTGCCGAATATAACGATAACCGTTTTCATCATGAATCGCCGAAATTTCCAGCTTATCTTTGCTATCGTCATCCAGAATCGCAAAAAAGTGAAAATCACGGATCAGCTTCGGTGACAAATACTGCGCAATAAAGCTCTCATCCTTAAAGTTACGCATTGCAAACTGCAAGGTCTGTTTCCAGTCACTACCGGCAAAATCAGGAAACCATTCGCGATCTTCGGCAGTAGGATTTTCACAAATACGCCGGATATCACGCATCATGGCAAAACCCAGCGCATACGGATTGATGCCATTAAAATAGCGGCTTCCGACAGGTGGCTGGTACACCACATTGGTATGGCTTTGCAAAAACTCCATCATAAAACCATCACCCACCACACCTTCATCGTATAACTGATGCAAGATTGTGTAGTGCCAAAACGTCGCCCATCCCTCATTCATGACCTGAGTCTGTCTTTGCGGATAAAAGTACTGAGAGATTTTGCGGATAATGCGCACAATTTCTCTTTGCCATGGTTCCAGTAATGGCGAATATTTTTCAATGAAATACAGTAGGTTTTCTTGCGGTTCGGACGGAAAACGTCGCTCTTGAAAACTTTCCTGCACTTCGGCCCGACGTGGCAGAGTGCGCCATAAATCATTGACCTGCGACTGAATATAATTTTCTCGTTCTGTCTGGCGTTCACGCTCTTCCAGTAAAGAGATGCGAGCTGGCCGTTTATATCGGTCGACCCCATAATTTTGTAACGCATGACAGGAATCAATAATCAATTCGACCGCTTCTGCACCATACCTTTGTTCGCACTGTGCAATGTAGTTTTTTGCAAACACCATGTAATCGATAATGGCATCGGCGTCTGTCCATGTACGGAACAGATAATTGCCCTTAAAAAAAGAATTGTGACCATACGCCGCGTGAGCGATCACTAGCGCCTGCATCGTCAGGCTATTCTCTTCCATCAAATATGAAATACAGGGATTGGAATTAATCACGATCTCGTAGGCAAGACCCATTTGCCCACGCTTATAG
Organism: Undibacterium sp. Dicai25W; assembly: GCF_049340505.1. NCBI lineage: Bacteria > Pseudomonadati > Pseudomonadota > Betaproteobacteria > Burkholderiales > Oxalobacteraceae > Undibacterium > Undibacterium sp. Dicai25W. The sequence continues at coordinate 140,357 of NZ_JBMPOQ010000002.1, forward strand.
CTTTTTTCTGTCGATAAAAAATGTTTACCGAACGACCAATGGTTATACGACACCGGCATGCCCACCGATGCATAGGCATCCATCATTTGCTCAGCCGTGATTACTTCAAGCTGATTTGGATAGGTATCGAGACCAAAATTTTCTGCCACCCGCTTAATCTCTTCATGTGCTTTTTCAATTAACTCAAACGTCCATTCAGATTGTTCGGGCAAGGCATTCGGGTGTTTTACTTTGATTGAGCCATGTTCTGTGTCCATGATGAACCTCAATTTGGCTGTTTTTTAAAGAGTTCTCGGAATACCGGATAAATATCAGCCGGAGACTCTATTTTCTGCATCGCAAAATGTGCATGTCGTGTAGCCACCTGCTCATACTCCAGCCACAAGTTTTGTGGATCCCCTTCGGTGATCTCTACATAGGCATAGTATTGCACCAGCGGCATGACCGTATTGATCAACAACTCACGACAAGTCTGCGAATCGTTATCCCAGTTATCGCCGTCAGAGGCTTGTGCAACATACACATTCCAATCACTGGCAGCGTAGCGCTCCTGAATGATTTTCGTCAGCATATTCAGTGCGGATGAAACGATAGTCCCACCCGACTCACGCGAATGGAAAAACGCATCCTCATCCACCTCTTGTGCTGTGGTGTGATGACGAATAAAAACAACTTCAATTTTTTCGTAAGCACGGGTCAAAAACAAATACAGCAGAATGAAAAACCGTTTTGCCGTATCTTTTTTTTGCTCATCCATAGAACCGGAGACATCCAATAAACAAAACATCACACACTGGCTCGCAGGCTTCGGTACCTTAATCCGATTGCTATAGCGTAAATCGAACGGATCCAGAAAGGGTATCGCCAGTAAGCGTGTACGCAGATGATGTATCTCTTGTTTCAGTTTCATCACACGCTCATCGGTCATCGGCACGTGATCGTCCAAGAGTTTGGACATTTCTGCTTCGGCTTCTTTTAAGCGGCGTGAAGATTTTCCACCAACCGCAATCCGACGCCCCATCGCTCCGCGCAACGAACGCAACACATGCAAGCTTGATGCCGTGCCTGAAGTTTTATATCCGGCACGTTGGCTTTTGAAATCGGTAGTAGAGGTCAACTGCGTCTTGACCATATTCGGCAATTCCAGATCTTCGAAGAAATAATTCATAAATTCTTCGCGACTCAACTGAAATACAAAATCGTCTTCAGCAGGGTCTTCGCTATTGCCGCCCTGACCTTTGCCACTGCCGCCACCGCCACCTTTAGGACGGGCGATTTGATCGCCTTTTTGATACTCTTCATTGCCTGGCTGCACGCCTTCCCACACGCCGCCATGCGAATGACCAAAATTAGGCTCGTTAACATCCTTCACCGGAATCGAAATGCTTTCTCCGCTTTCTATATCAGTGATCGAACGTCCCTTCACTGCGCGAGCAACAGCTTCTTTAATCTGCCCTTTATAGCGACGCAAAAAACGTTCGCGATTTGGAGCAGATTTATTTTTACCTTGTACACGTCGGTCAATCAGATGAACCAAAATGCTCTCCCGTTTGCCCTTAACATGCGTCAAAAAATGATCTCATCAAACCTAAGAGCCATCGGCGGATGCAGAGACTAGCAACAGGCAGCATCTGCATCCTTTTTTCATACCATCTCGATAGCTATGCCCTTATTTTGTTGACTGATTTAAGATGACTTTCTGACGCGCAAATACCATTCACATAGCAACCGCACTTGCTTTGCGGTATAGCCTTTGCTCACCATGCGGTCAACAAATTCCTGATGTTTATTCGCATCGTCAGCGCTGGCTTTGGCATTAAATGAAATGACTGGCAATAACTCTTCCGTATTCGAGAACATTTTTTTCTCGATGACAGTACGTAATTTTTCGTAGCTGGTCCAGGTTGGATTTTTACCAGCATTTTGCGCCCGGGCACGCAGCACAAAATTGACGATCTCATTACGGAAATCTTTAGGGTTTGAAATACCTGCCGGTTTCTCAATTTTTTCCAGTTCATTATTGAGCGCATCGCGGTCAAAACTTTCACCGGTGTCTGGATCACGGAATTCCTGATCTTGTATCCAGAAATCAGCGAAGGTCACATAGCGATCAAAAATATTTTGTCCATATTCCGAGTAACTTTCCAGATACGCAGTCTGAATTTCTTTACCGATAAATTCAGCATAACGTTGCGCCAGATATTCTTTAATATACGAGACGTATTTTTGTTCAATCTCGGGCGCAAATTGTTCCCGCTCGATTTGCTGTTCAAGTACGTAAAGTAAGTGAACCGGATTGGCCGCCACTTCGGTATTATCGAAGTTAAATACCTTGGACAAAATCTTGAACGCAAAGCGCGTAGAGAGCCCATTCATGCCCTCATCGACACCTGCATAGTCAGCGTACTCCTGATGCGACTTGGCTTTGGGGTCAGTGTCTTTCAGATTATCGCCATCATAGACCAGCATTTTGCTGAAAATGCTGGAATTCTCTGGTTCTTTCAGACGTGACAACACTGCAAACTGTGCCATCATTTTTAAGGTACCTGGAGCGCAAGGTGCTGCGCTTAATGACGATGTACGCACCAGTTTTTCGTAGATTTTTATCTCATCGCTGATACGCAGGCAGTAAGGTACTTTTACGATATAAATGCGATCTAAGAATGCTTCGTTATTTTTATTGTTTTTAAAGGTTTTCCACTCTGATTCATTCGAGTGAGCCAGAATCACACCTTCAAATGGGATCGCACCGAAGCCTTCTGTGCCTTTAAAATTGCCTTCCTGCGTCGCAGTCAACAAAGGATGCAGCACTTTGATTGGTGCTTTGAACATCTCGACAAATTCCATCAAACCCTGATTGGCAAGGCACAGGCCACCGGAATAGCTGTAGGCATCAGGATCGTCCTGCGCATATTCCTCCAGCTTACGGATATCGACCTTACCTACCAGCGATGAAATATCTTGATTGTTTTCATCACCTGGCTCAGTTTTTGACACGGCAATTTGTTTGAGCACCGATGGATAACGACGTACCACGCGGAACTGATTTATATCGCCGTTAAATTCATGCAGGCGTTTGACTGCCCAAGGACTAGGAATACCCTTCAAATAACGGCGCGGTATGCCGAAATCTTCCTCCAACAAAGCGCCATCTTCCTCTTCGCTAAACAAACCCAGTGGTGATTCGTTGACGGGCGACCCCTTGATACAATAAAACGGGATTTTTTCCATCAACACTTTGAGCTTCTCAGCAATCGATGATTTACCACCACCGACTGGCCCCAGAAGGTAAATAATTTGCTTACGCTCCTCCAATCCCTGCGCTGCGTGACGGAAATACGACACGACTTGTTCTATGACTTCTTCCATGCCATAAAACTCGCGAAACGCCGGGTAAATTTTGATGATTTTGTTGGAGAAAATACGTGACAGCCGCGGATCATGCCGGGTGTCGACTAATTCCGGATCGCCGATAGCGGCTAACAAGCGTTCAGAAGCACTGGCGTAGGCAAGCTTGTCCTTCTTACAGAGCTCAAGATACTCCTGCATCGAGTATTCTTCTTCACGAGTCCGTTCGTACCGTGCTGCGTAGTTGTCAAAGATATTCATCCCGACCTCCCTGGTTAAGCAATCACATGCAAATACCGAATAGCACTGGCGAAACATATGGACTTATTTGGGTATGCCTGCCAGCACACTACGAGCTTAGTGTAGATGAATTTAGAAAATTATGTTGGTTAAAATGATTCATTTCACAAAATCACAAAAAATCGCGATAATAGAATGATGTGCTGTGTAATATTTTGTGTGATTTTCCACGCGATTTGCCACCTGAATATCTCAAAATAACAACCACAACAAAAGGTTTCACATGCGTGACCTATTTTACTTTGTGATACTTAAATTCATAAAAAACATCGCTTAAACATCACGTAATCAAGAAACCTTCATCAATTGATACCCACCAGGTAGTTGCTACGTAACAGCGTATTCATACTATTTACATCCAGTGGCCGATAATAGTAAAAGCCCTGGAATAATTCACACCCAACTTCTTTCAGAAACGCAACCTGCGCCTCGTTTTCCACACCTTCAGCAACGGTTGTACAGGCAAGTATTTTTGCCAGCGAAACGATCGCTTTAATGATCATTTCGCTCTTACGGTTATAGCCAATTTGTGACACAAAAGAGCGGTCAATTTTGACTGTATGTGCAGGAAAATGGCTGAGCTTTGATAAAGACGAATAACCGGTACCAAAATCATCGATAGCGATACGATAGCCTCGATTTTTCAATGCATGCAGATGCTTGATCGACCGCGTTTCATTTGCGCTTAAGCCAGTTTCCGTGATTTCGAATTCTAAAAATTGGGGTTCAATGCGATAGCGTTGACAGGATTCGGCGATCAAATCTAGAAAATCATCCTGGTTAATGTCGCTCGCTGACAAATTCAAAGCGACCACGGGACTATCACCAAATTCGTCCAGCCATGCTCTGACCTGAGCACAGGCGTGATCGATCACAAAGTGGCTGATTTGCTGTATCAAACCTGAACGCTCTGAGATTGGTATAAATTCTACCGGTAGCACCTTACCGAGAGTTTGCGACCTCCACCGCAGTAAGGCCTCAACGCCAGCAATTTTGCCGTCACTGGCGACCTTGGGTTGATAAAGCAAATAAAACTCGCCATTCGCCAATCCATTCACGACGCCTACCTCAATTTCTACGTTCCTGATGATCTGTAGCGCATCATCTTCATCAAACAAGGTAATGCTTTGATCATTGGATCTGCGCGCCGTATCCAAAGCGACTTCACTACGTCGGATAATTTCATCAGGATCGGTGTCCTCAGGGCGAAAAATTGCTATGCCAGCTGAAAATTGCACCAGCAATTTGTCATCATTGAGTTTTAATTCTTTAGGTAAAGCTTTTCTAACATGATCGACAAATTGAATGACGTCTTGCGGCGTACGTAAATGATCAACTACAAATGTGAAAACAATACTGCGTAATCGTGCACAGAAACAATTTTTCGGCAAAACCTGGGTCAACTCATCGGCAAAACGCCGCAATAAAATATCTCCGGTTTGCGCACCAAATTGCTGATTTGCATGACGGATACTATTGAGTCTGAAAGAGACCACTGCAGTTACATTAACCTGACTGGTATCAGGATTGGCGAGCAATGCTTCAAGGTATTGGCATAGCATGACGCGATTTGGTAAGTCGGTCAGAGGATCATGTTTACTCAGATATTCTTCACGTTCCTGACTTAATTGCAATGCATTATGCATGTTATGTAAGTTGGAAACATCTCGTAAAGCAACGATATAGTGGTCTGAGGATGTCTGCGAAATATTATCCAGCGCCACCATTTTCCCATCCTGAGTGCGATAGGCGGAGAGCCGTAAATTAGCCGGATCGTCATGCTCCGGAGACCGGATACGCACGCTATCATCCAAAGAAAACCAGCTAAACAAGGATAACTCGTCATTATTCTGGGGATCTCGCCCCAATAATTCATTGGCTTGATGATTTGCCTGCAAAATCTGGCCGTAAGCATCAGTCAACACCAGCGCGGTTCCGGCGTTTTCAAATATTTCCTGATACTGTGCATAGCTGACATTCAGCGCATTACTCGCGTCCCTGAATCGCGTTAAAGAGGTATCAAAAGCGTACAAAATCCTGAAAACAGCGAGTGGAATACAGAAATTCAAGAACAAAAATAGCAAGGAATGCACGTATTTGATTGCATGTGGCAAGTCTAGCTTCAGATCAATTAAATACGGGAAACTCATACCCGACAATAAAAAAAGAAACGGAATGCTGTTGATGGACATCAAGATTAATGCCAGCCTGGTGGAAAAGAAAACTCGCGCAATCACAGGTGTGATGTACACAAAGACCAAACCCAACTTCGCAATCTCCGGATCACGCGTTGCCAAAGCAATTGCGATACCGGTCCCATACACATTCGCTATCAATAAGCCCGCTGCCAAACGCAATGAGCGCGTCGAGCAATACAGCGTAATGGCTTTTAAGGTGTAAAAGAATGCGACCAGCCACAGCACCCGAAAACTACCGTGATCAACAGCGTTTAATGAGCTATGCACTGCAATCAAGCCCTCAAGAATAAAACTCGAGGCCAAAATAATGCGCAAAGTACTGATTTTCCAGGCAGCATGTTCGGCGGGCGTGAGAGCACTCTCATTCAGGAAAAGCCAGCGAAACATAGATTCGGTTTAGAGAAAGTAAGTTGACGACAGTAAAAGAAAATTAATCTGCGTAGACCCGATCAATTATCATATTCAATATTTATTAGACATCGATTGTTACATTTTTTTCCATATAAAGCAGCATATACTACATCTCTGTTACATACCGAACACAGATTTACTCTTGACTATAGACGACTGGTCTACTAGAATCATAAGCTATGAACCTTGTCTCTCAACGCCCAACCCACCAAGATACCCGTGAGCGCATACTTGCGACCGGGGAAGAACTGATTTCGGGTCGAGGATTTACTGCGCTTGGTTTAAGCGAAATATTGTCTGCTGCGGCCGTACCTAAAGGCTCGTTTTACCACTACTTTCAATCCAAAGAGGGTTTTGGCGTTGCCATGCTGGAACGTTATTTTTCAGATTACCAGCAACGATTAACGCTATTGTTCAACGATGAAAGCATGAACGCCTTGCAGCGTATTATGACCTATTTCAATAACTGGCAAGCGATGGCAGAAACCAGCGAGTGCCACAAGTTGTGTCTGGCGGTGAAGTTAGCGGCAGAAGTAGCGGATTTGTCTGAACCTATGCGAGCTGCATTGTCAGTTGGCATGAGTGGTATTACAGAACAAATCGCACAAGCGATACGTAGCGCACAGATTGAAGGCAGCATATCAAATAAGCTCAATGCACTTGAGATTGCAGAATCTCTGTACGGCATGTGGGTAGGCGCATCATTGATCACGAAAGTGAACCGTCAGTTACGTCCATTGCAATTGGCTTTTAAACAAACAGAATTATTGCTTCACCCCTCACATTAGTTGGGTAGTTTTAAACATCAGTACTACAGGACATGGGCTTCGCCCATTTTTTTGAAATCAAAACTAGACGACCGGTCTAATTTAAAGGATAAAATATGTACAATAAATTGCTTTCACCAATTCAAGCAGGTAGTGTGCACTTGAATAATCGCGTAGTAATGGCTCCATTGACGCGTTCCCGCGCCGGTCAGCCGGGCGACGTGCCAAGAGCTCTGAATGTTGAATATTATGGACAGCGTGCGAGTGCGGGTCTGATCGTCACTGAAGCGAGTCAGATTTCACGTCAGGGTCAAGGTTATGCGTGGACACCGGGCATCTACACTGATGCCCAGCAAGCAGGTTGGAAAACCGTCGTTGATGCCGTACACGCCAAAGGTGGGAAAATCGCTTTACAGCTGTGGCATGTTGGACGTATTTCACATAACTTGCTGCAAGAAAACGATGCGGCGCCGGTATCGGCGTCTGCCATTACCGCTGCAAATAGCCAATGCTTTGTCATCCAAAAAGATGGCACGCCAGCGAATATACAAACAGCCGAGCCGCGTGCTTTAACATCAGGAGAAATTCCTGGTATCGTTGAACAATATCGTCAGGCAACAGTGCGAGCCAAAAATGCTGGCTTCGACTTGGTAGAAGTTCACGCCGCCAACGGATATCTGCTGCAACAATTCATGTCAACCAATAGCAACTTCCGCAGCGATTCCTATGGTGGCACACTGGAAAATCGTGCGCGTCTGACGTTGGAGGCGGTGGATGCAGCAATTGCCGTAATCGGCGCTGATCGTGTCGGCGTCAGGCTGTCACCGAATTTTATTGCCCATGGCATTAATGATACTGAAGCAGAACCAATGGCGCTGTATCTGGCAAAAGAATTCACTCAGCGTGGGATTGCTTATCTTCATATTGCTGAACCAGATTGGGCTGGCGGGGCTGAACTGACCGCCAGTTTCCGCAAGGAATTGCGCGCCGCTTTCCCGGGCACGCTGATTTGCTGCGGTGGTTACACTGCAGCAGAAGCCGATGCCTTAATCACCAGTGGTCTGGCTGATGCGGTTGCATTTGGTCGTCCGTATATCGCCAATCCTGATCTGGTTGAACGTTTCGCAGCAGGCGCAGAGTTGAATACACCTGACCGCGCAACTTTCTATGGTGGCGAGGAGAAAGGCTATACCGACTATCCAAGCATGGAACAAGTCGCCGCATAATTTGCAGTACGCTTGATATAGCAATAAGAAAGCATCTTGCCGAAGTGAAGGCTAAGATGCTTTTTTAATTTGCTTAGTAGCTTAAAAGAACAAACTATGCCAGCTTAAAAATTTAACTTAAGTATTTAATTTTAAGAATCTGTTTTAAAAATTTTCGCTTTCAAAAAAGTATCCGGATAGTATCCGCAGTGAACGGTCATCCTGGCTCAATGAGAGCTTTTTCTACTTGTGGGACGGCGAGTTCAGGGCGTGAATAATAGGACACTGCAACTCAGTTGAACAGGCACTACATTGCTCAATTAATTGCGATAAGGTGGCTTCCATTTTCAATAAGTCGCTGAGCTTCGCTCGCACCTGCGCCAACCTTTCACTGGCGATATGTCGAATTGCACCACGATCCTGACTATCTTCCAGTTGCAATAAATGGGCAATTTCATCCAGCGAAAATCCCAATTCTTGTGCCCGCTTGATAAATTTAATGCGATCAACCATGCCCGATGAATAGGTACGAAAGCCGCTACTGACTTCGGGCGTCGGCAACAACGCACGCTTTTGGTAATAACGTATTGTTTCCACCCCGACATCCGCTGCTTTGGCGAGCTGTCCTATCGTGTATTGATGTTGCTCAATATGTTGTCCGGTATTCTGCATAAATTCCTTGACTCCGTTCTTAGGTACGGAGTCTATGATATGTCTAAAATCATCTGTCGTGCTAAGAAGGAGTATCACTGTGAATAAAGAAAACACTGAGCATCAACACCATGCAAATTGCTGCGGCAACAACCATTCCGCCACTGGAATGCCGATAGAAGAAAAAAAATATCAGGATCCGGTTTGTGGAATGCAAGTAAGCAAAAGTGCTGAGAAAACCGCGCGTTTTCAAGGCATCGCATATTATTTCTGCAGTGCATCCTGCGTCCAGAAATTTAATGTCGCACCTGAAAATTATGTCAAAGCCAAGCGCGTGATTGGCTTGGGAAAAATACCAGCTACAACCACATCATCTATAGCTGCTGACCGCATGCAACAGGACCCGAAAGGTGCTCATAAAGATCCAGTTTGCGGCATGAGCGTGAATGAACATAGCCAGCATCAGACCACACATAATGGAACGCGCTATTACTTTTGTTGTGCGTCTTGCTTAAAAAAATTCGACAGCGATCCGGCAGCCTGGCTCAATCCGTCACAACGTCCCGCACCTAAAGCGGTTACGAAAGACACGATTTTTATGTGCCCGATGGACCCAGAGATAGAGCAAGTTGGTCCTGGCATTTGCCCTATTTGTGGCATGGCTTTGGAGCCCAAAGAGGCAACAGCAGAAGAGGATAATAGCGAGCTGGATGATATGCGTCGTCGCTTCAAACTGAGCTTGTTATTTAGCATTCCCTTACTGATGATCAGCATGGGTGATATGTTGCCAGGCATTTCCATCCATAATTTCTTAGGAATGCCATTGTTTAATTGGCTGCAATGTGCGCTGGCAACACCAGTCGTGTTGTGGTTGGGCCTGCCGTTTTTTGAACGTGCGCTTGCTTCATTTAAAAGTGGTCGTCTGAATATGTTCAGTCTGATCGGTGTTGGTACCGGCAGTGCGTATGTTTTCAGTGTTTTTGCATTGTTGCTACCCGATGGTTTGCCACCAGCTTTTAAAATGCATGGCATGGCACCATTATATTTTGAGGCATCTGCGGTCATTATCAGCTTAGTTTTGCTAGGGCAAGTATTGGAATTGCGCGCGCGCTCACAAACCAATCTGGCTTTGAAAGCTTTACTCGGTTTAACGCCGACAACAGCAATCCGGATTAATAAAGATGGTACAGAAAAAGAAATTGCCGTAGCGGATATCGTTTTGGGAGATATATTGCGCATTAAGCCTGGTGCGCATATCCCGGTCGATGGTCACGTCCATGAAGGGCATTCGTATGTCGACGAAGCTATGCTCACTGGTGAACCTGTTGCGGTCGAAAAAAATAAATACGATGCGCTACATGCCGGAAGTATTAATCAACAGGGCAGCCTGAGTATGCTCGCCGAGAAAATTGGCAAAGATACCCTGCTGGCACACATCATTGCGATGGTGAATCAGGCTAGTCGTTCGCGTGCTCCTATACAAAAACTAGCTGATCGGGTCGCCGCATGGTTTGTACCTGCCGTGATCGCAGTCGCCCTTATTGCATTCGGCATATGGGCATGGATTGGTCCAACGCCTGCGCTGGCCAATGGTTTGATGGCAGCGGTATCGGTATTGATCATTGCCTGTCCTTGCGCACTTGGTTTGGCAACGCCGATGTCAATCACGGCTGGAATGGGGCGCGGCGCGACTGAAGGAGTGCTGATTAAAGATGCAGAAGCGCTGGAATTATTAGAAAAAATTGACACTCTGGTACTCGATAAAACCGGTACCCTGACGGAAGGTAAGCCTTCAGTACAACAGTGCGTCGTGACCAAGGGTGAAGATGAACTCAAGCTCATGTCCGTTGCGCTGGCAATAGAACAACGCAGCGAGCATCCACTGGCAGCGGCTATCGTCAATTACATCCAGAATCACTACGATCTGAAACAACAAGCTTCCGTGTTAATCAGTGATTTCAAAGCCATCAGCGGCAAAGGTGTGCAAGCCACCGTAACTGGCGAAACTATAATGCTCGGTAATCCGGCACTCATCGCTGAAGCAGGAGTAGACTTTTCCAGCCTCCAAAGCCAGATTACCTCGCTACAAGCCAACGGTCAAACTGTGATGTTGATGGCGAATATGCAGCGCGTACTGGCATTGTTTGCCGTCTCAGACAAAATTAAGGAAAGTAGCTTAGCGGCAGTACAGCAATTGCAGCAACAAGGCATACGCTTGATTTTACTCACAGGTGACAACATGCCAGCGGCACAAGCAATAGCGCAGCAACTGCATATCGGAGAAGTACACGCTGACGTATTACCTGCGGATAAATTTCAGTTTATACAAAAATTGCAGGAACAAGGGCGTCTGGTAGCGATGGCGGGAGATGGCATCAATGATGCCCCTGCTCTGGCACAAACTAATGTTGGGATTGCGATGGGGACAGGTACAGATATTGCGATGCATAGTGCGCATGTGGTATTGGTCAAAGGTGATTTGCGCGGCATCGCCAAAGCACGTGCATTAAGCGTTGCGACCATGAAAAATATCCGGCAAAACTTATTTTTTGCATTTGCCTATAATTTTATCGGAGTGCCGATCGCCGCCGGAATACTTTATCCTTGGTTCGGAATTTTGCTTCGTCCTATGATTGCCAGTGCCGCCATGAGTCTGAGTTCCGTGTCGGTGATCAGCAATGCACTACGCTTACGGGCGGCGAAAATTTAGGTAGCAAAACGTGCATTAACGAAACGAGTTTGCGGCAGCGCACAAATCACGCGGAAGCTGTAAAATATGCGATCGCCTGCAATGACTATTTGTTTGTCACTGGCTTGTTTTGCTACTATTAATAAGAATATTATGCGCACTCATCTCGCTTTACTACTTACTTCCGCCGCTTTGACACTTGTGCCTTTGAGTCAGGCTGCCGATAGCAATGCAGTGAATAGTTCTGCGGCAAAAAGCAGTGCGAAAAAATCGGCGCAAAAAAGTCAGACCTATACCGTCTACGCCGCAGGAGATATTGCTGATTGCAAAAAAAAGCCGGCGCCACAAAGTATGGCGGCGCGTACCGCCGACATCATCGTCAATGCTTTAGATGCAGACAAAAACACCTTTGCCATTACGCTGGGTGACAATACCTATCCGGTCGGCAAGCCTGAAGAGTTCAGCAATTGCTATGATCCTACCTGGGGCCGTTTTAAAGAACGTACCTTGCCATCGCCCGGCAATCATGACTATGCGATGCCAAAAGCCTTAGGCTATTACAATTATTTTGGCGATATCGCCGGACCAGAGCGCCGCGGCTACTACGCAACAAATCTTGGAAATTGGCATATTCTTTCGCTCAACAGCAATGTCAATGCACAGGAGATGCAAAAACAACTAGCGTGGTTGCAAACTGAATTAAGCAATAGTAAGCAAGCTTGTACGCTCGCTTTCTGGCACCATCCAGCCTACAGTTCCGGCGGGCATGGCAATAACGAAAATATGAAAGCTGCCTGGAAAATATTGGCACAAGCGAAAGCTGACATTGTTCTGAGCGGCCACGATCACGACTATGAACGTTTTGCACCAATGAATGAAAACGGTGATAAAGACGAAAAAAATGGTATCCGTAATTTTGTCGTCGGCACCGGTGGGGCAAAATTGACGCCAATGTTCTTACCTAAGAGCACCACTGAAATTCGTGATAATTCAAGCAATGGCGTACTCAAACTCACTTTGCACGATAAGTCATACGAATGGGAATTTATCCCCGTTGCCGGTGAGAGTTTTAACGATAAGGGACAAGGCAGCTGTCATTGATTTAGTTTGCATAAAAAGTCATGTTTCGAAATTAAAAAAATCCCTCCGACTTTCATCGTTCCTGACGATTCGGTGAAAGTCAAAAATAACATCAAAAAACACTAAATAATGTAAGGCGGATGTAAAACTTCTTTTGTATTCGCACTGCTATCTCACGCATGTCAAATCTCCCCGCTCAAGACAGCAAACACTTGCTAACTTAAGGCTTCGTTGCAATTTACTTTTACTTAACGTTACTTGTGATCACCTCGGAAACTAGTCTATATTTAACCAATACGCCCTGCTATTTATTAAGTTGTCACCCCGCGCTTCTCAGCAATCTAAATCAATAGTATCCAAAACAAAATTGCGGTATTTCATCACGAGGCTTGGTAAGAATGAACACGATACAAAAACTCATTCCATCGCTGATGTTAACTCTGCTACTTGGTTCAGTACAGGCGGCGGATGTCAGCACTCCACAAGAAGCTGCTCACGTGCTCAACCGACTTGGTTATGGACCACGTCCAGGGGATATAGAAAGAGTCAGGCAATCAGGTGTAGATCGCTATATCGAACAGCAACTCAATCCCCAATCCCTGATAATTCCGGATACGTTGCAACAAAAGCTAAAAACTTTGCACGTGGCAGACCTGAGTGCCGGTGATGTACTTAATCGCTACCATAATATTTTAAAAAACACACAGGATGAGAGCGAAGAAGCGAAAAAAAATCGTCGCGAAATGATAGGCCTTATTTTTCAAGAAACTGCCGAAGAGCGTGTTTGGCGAGCCATTGAAAGCCCACGTCAGCTGGAAGAAGTCATGGTCGAATTTTGGTTCAACCACTTTAACGTTTTTAACGGCAAAGGCTTAGATCGCGCACTGATCGCGAGCTACGAAAGAGACGCGATCCGACCTTTTGTCTTTGGTAATTTTCGCGATTTACTTGGCGCCACTGCAAAGCATCCGGCAATGTTGTTTTATCTGGATAACTGGCTTTCAACTTCAGCTGATTTTCGACCAAGAACACGACGCGGCAAACCCGAACAGCAAGCAAAAGCGAATGGCTTAAATGAAAATTACGCGCGCGAACTCATGGAGTTACACACACTGGGAGTTGACGGCGGTTATAGTCAGCATGATGTTACTGAACTGGCGCGTATTTTAACCGGTTGGACATTTGACCCGAGGATTGCTGGTGACGGTCATGCCAATTTTATATTCGATCCTGAGCGTCACGACAATGGTATCAAACAATGGCTAGGCAAAACAGTTAGTCCTAACGGCAAATCAGAAGGTGAATTCGCACTCGACGTTCTGGCATTGCATCCGGCGACCGCACACCATATAAGCTACCAACTAGCGCAATTTTTTGTACAAGACCAACCGCCTGAAGCTTTAGTCAAAAGACTAAGTCAACGTTTTCTGGAAACTCGTGGTGATATTCGTCTCGTTCTGAAAACCTTATTTAGTAGTCCGGAATTTCGTGATCCAAAAAACTTTGGCGTCAAATATAAAACACCTTATCAGTTCGTAATTTCGGCAATACGAGCGAGTGATTTAGAGGTGAAAAACGTCAGGCCATTATTAGGAAGTATGTCACAGCTAGGCATGCCTTTATATGGTAGTCAAACTCCTGATGGCTATAAGAATACTGAGCAAGCGTGGCTCAATCCCGATGCGTTAAGCCGCCGCATTAATTTTTCTACCGCACTGGCGACAGGACATCTTCCTTTGAATCAGAGTGTTGATGCAGGTGACAAAATGGGCGCTAAACAAATTGTTAAACAAGCGGATAACAATGACCGTCGTGTGATGATGGATACTTTGAATGTCAATCAATTACTAGGTACTCTTGGGCCGCTCATTTCTGAAAATACCCGCACTTTAATTAATGGCAGCCCTGAAAGTTTGCGTGCCTCATTAGTATTGGGCAGCCCGGATTTTATGCAACATTAGCATGATCGGGTTTTGTATTTTTAAGATATTTTTCTGTTTGAGAGTTTGCCATGAAAAGAAGAAATTTTTTACATTCCCTTAGTCTTGGTTCTGGACTCTTATTGCTATTTGGAAGAAATATCTGGGCAGCGACGACTGCTGGTAATAATGAAAACCAAAAGAAGCTGGTCGTCATTATGCTACGAGGTGCAATCGATGGTCTTAATGTTGTAGCTCCATTTGGGGATCCGAACTATGCAAGTCTCAGACCAACGATCGCGCTAGGACGCCCCGGACAAGAAAATGGCGCACTCAATCTTGATGGATATTTTGGCCTGCATCCAGCACTTGCCGATCTCCACGACTTATGGCAAGAAAAAAAACTCGCGTTTATCCATGCCTGCGGATCACCTGATACAACTCGCTCACACTTTGATGCGCAGGACTACATGGAATCTGCCACACCGGGCAAAAAAGGCACTAGCGATGGTTGGATGAATCGCGTGCTAGCAGGATTACCAGGTAGTACATCGACACCGACTCGCGGAGTCAGTATTGGCGCCGTGATGCCTCGTATTCTGTCGGGTAATACGGTCGCCACCAACATCGCAAGCGGGGCGGCGGGCACTAAAGCTAACGTCCTCGATAAGCCTCAAGTAGGGAACGCATTTGAGAAACTTTATCAAAGCAATCCCAAATACGCAAAAGCCTATGAGGATGCACGTGAAGCACATCAAGAAATGATGGGCGCGTCTATGGAAAACGAACAACAAGTTGCCAACGGCGGCGCACCGTTACCAGCAGGTTTTCCCGATGACACAAATCGCGTTGCAAGTTTGATGCGCAATGATCCTAAAATTCAGATGGTATTTATGGCACTTGGTGGCTGGGACACGCACGCGAATCAAGGCTCGGCCAAAGGTCAGCTTGCTAATCGTCTGGTGCCACTGGGGCAAGGATTAGCAAATCTGGTCAAACGTCTCGATACCCTATTTGACGATACAACAATCATCGTCATGTCGGAATTTGGTCGCACCGCAAAACAGAACGGCAATGGTGGCACCGACCACGGTCACGGCAACGTGATGTGGGTGCTTGGTGGCAAAGTCGCTGGTGGTAAAGTTTATGGCGATTGGCGCGGACTTGGTACGAATCAATTATACGAAGGTAGGGACGTTGCAGTAACGACGGACTTTCGTACCGTTCTCGCGCAAGTTTGTGAAAAGCATTTACATTTATCTGATCAGCGTTTGCAAATCGCTTTCCCTGATATGCCAAAAACGCAAAACAACATCAATTTGTTTATTGCCTGAGAATTGCTTAAGCACATTTCACAAGATTGCGCCCTTGTTCTTTCGCTTGATAACATGCCTTGTCGACGCGCTGAAAAGTATCTGCAGGGGTTTTATCTTTAGTCCAGTCGGCAATACCAGCACCGATACTGGCAGTAAGATAAATTTTTTGCGTAGCAATTTCGCACGGCATTTCAGCTAATACATGGCGTAAATTTTCTGCCATAGAATAGGCTAGTTCGTTGGTCACACCCGGCAAAATGGCGACAAATTCTTCTCCGCCAATACGAGCAACGACATCGCTATCGCGCCGTATTTGTTGACGCAAAATTTGTGCAAAATGTTTGAGGCAGGCATCACCCGCCAGATGTCCATATTGGTCATTCACTTTTTTAAAAAAATCGAGATCAATAATTAACAAACCTAACACATCATTTTTGCGTGCCGCGATCCGCCAGACATGATTCCATGTTGCCTCATAACTTCGGCGATTCGGCAAACCGGTGAGGGCATCAGTCAAAGACAATTGCGCAAGTTCAGCGCGACTTTGTATCAACATCACTTCAGTTTCGATCTGCTTTCGATATTCTTTGGCATTACCATGCAGATTCATCATCAGATAAACAAAATAGATACAGATCGCTATACCGATTGCACGCAAATCTACCGCATAAAATAAATATATAAAAGTTGGTGGTAATACAAACTCAATGATGCATAACCTCGCCTGCTGTGGATGCATGGCAAAAGAGTGGCTAGCGGCTGTGCTAAACGCAATCGTCGTAATCATCGTCACGATCACCGCATTACTGGTATGTAGCTCAATACAAGCAGTTGACGTGGCAATACCACTCCAAATCAAAGCGCCCAGATGAATCAAGTACCATTGTTGCCGGTTCCACCGCACGTATTCCTCGTGATCAGCCCCGGGAGTGGGAGGAATATGATGATAGCGCTGCCACCACAGCAATAAAAAAGCCAGCCCGGGAATCAACATCAGCCAGACACGACCTTGAAAATAATCAGCCAGACCAATAGTTAATCCGCTCGCGATCATATAAAACAACGGACCAATCAACGATATTGTGTACAAATCACTCGTTACCCTGCGATTTTTGTATGCATCAATTTCTTGCGCAAGTCCGTACTGAGCATACTCTGTGGAAACAAGACTTGGGTCACTGATATATTGCATGAGAATAATTTCAAACGATCTGCATGGACAAAATGAGGTCCTTGCAGAGATTTCAAGGTGGCTTAGCAAGCCTAAAATAGAGTGTTTTGATAGTACCAGTTCATCATACACATCTAAAAACAAGAAGATCAAGCGCGTTTAACAAGAAGCTACATTAGTCAGCACTATCCAAGAATATTTAACAAAAAATTTGCAGAAATGAAGTAAAAGACAATATAAAATTAAACAATATCGGCGGGAACCATAGCGGCGGCGCTATCAATAGGAAAGTGGATTTGGAGTTATTTCAATTCTGCTACTCGCTCTTAAGAACCAATCTGTCGACACGCTATCGACCAACATTTGATGCACAGCGAAGATAATTTTGCAAATGTGAAACGGTACTAAGAATAGTCAAACTACAATCGGCAACTCAAATAAAAACTGCGCTGCGACAATCGAAACAATATGAAAATCATTATCCTTTTTCCTACCGAAACTGAAGCCAGTTTATTCCACCGCGAGGACGTCGCCAGCATGATTTCTGGCGTTGGTCTGACTGCTACCGCCTATGCAACGATGAAGGCAATACAACAGCAACCAGACATTTTAATCCTCGCCGGCATTGCTGGTGTCTTTCCCCATTCGACATTTAGTATTGGCGATGTGGTGCTGGTCAACAGTGAGGTAGAAGCTGATTTGGGTTTTTTTACACCCGCTGGTTTTGTACACATGGCAGATCTGCCGATTGATATGGTGTTTGAATGACGTCATACGCTGACTTGTGATCATTTGCCGGAGGACCCACTCTTTCCTTTAGCGACAAGCGTTTCTGTCAATGCTGCCATGGCAGCATTTATTGACACAAGTGCCGCCGATATTGAAAATATGGAAGGAGCTGCTTTTTTTCACGTATGCCAACAAGAGCAACAACGCTTTCTTGAAATCAGAGCGATCTCAAATTGTGTCAATATCGATAATGATGAGTGGGATATGCAGGGTTCCGTGAAAGCACTGACAAAAGCTTTGCATGAATTAATTGATCATTTGCAGCAGTCGATATAAATTGCAAAACAAAACCGTGATTTCATTTTCAGCATATACAACAAGCTTAAAAAACCACCTTATTTAGCCACCTTATTTAGCCACCTTATTTAGCCACATTAATCAAGCACGTTTAACAGCCACCTTTTTCTCTCCAGGAGCCCACCATGCGCATTTTTTCCGCCTTAGAATGTAGCCAACGCTTAATCATTGCCACGGCAACCGCGTGGCTTACCTGGTGCATTCTGGTAGGTATAGACGCACCGTACAATCCAAATGGATTCCTGTTGATGATGTTTTGCTGTTCGGTCGTGATGTTGTTTCTGGCCTGTATTTGGGCGGTTGGGCCGATCACACCCAAAGACATGTGGCTGCCATGGAAGATTGTGGCGCAAAGTGTGATCGCGTTCTTTCCATTTTTCATGATCGTGATTTTAGGTCACTACATCGTTGTCGAAGTGAAAGTTTGGTTGGCTTGAGTTTCTCTTAACATTGACAACTTTCACAGACGAAGTCTGCACCAGGATTTCGTTTTGGATCCAGGGTAGACATAAAAAAACCACTTATGTGCCATTACAAATAAGTGGTTTTTATTTTTATTAGCTGATCTCAGTGACCTTAGTGATCTCAGTGATCTAACAACATATTAATTTGAGCCAGATCATCCTCTTTCAAAATACCCGATGCCGCTTTCAAACGCAGCCCATTCATGATGGTGTCATAGCGTGCTTTTGCCAGCGTCTGACGCGTTGTGTACAACTGCTGTTGCGCATTCAAAACGTCAATGTTAATTCGCACACCGACCTGGTAACCGAGCTTATTAGAATCTAACGCGGATTGGCTTGAAATTTCCGCTGCTTCATACGCCTTCACCTGTGCTAAACCGCTGGTAACACCAACGTAGGCCTGACGTGCGCCAAGAGCAGCAGCGCGACGTGCCGCTTCCAAATCATTACGAGCCTTATCTTCCAATGCAATTGCTTCAGTGACTCTGCTATTGACCGCAAAACCGGAGAAAATTGGGACGCTCCATTGCACACCGATAGAGTTTCCAGTCGAAACCCCGTTCCCATTTAAACCGCCCTGACCGCCTGCAGAATTTCTCGCACGACCAGCGACCAAATCAATAGTTGGGTAGTGTCCGGCACGATTAATTTCTATTGTGCGCTTTGCGATTTCAACTGCAACCTGAGAGGCAACGACATTGAAATTTTGTTGTTCTGCGGAAGAAACCCAATCTTCAATCCGTTCTGGTTTTGGTCCATCTAATTTTATGCCAACCTTGAGCATAGACAAATCACCAGCTTCTTTGCCTATAATTTGTTGCAAGGCCGAGCGCTTGATTTGTAAATCACTTTGACCGGCAAACTCTTGCGCAATGACCAGATCGTAACGCGCTTGTGCTTCATGCGTATCAGTAATTGTCGCAGTACCCACTTCAAAATTACGTTTTGCGGAGGCGAGTTGTTCCGAAATTGCGACTTGCTGCGCATGCAAAGTAATCAAATTATCCTGAGCTGTCAGGACATCGAAATAAGCCTGTGCAACACGAACGATTAAATCTTGCTGCGCCTGGGAAAATTGTGCATCGCTGGCAACGACTGATAATTTACCTTGTTCGTATTGCTGCCAGTTGGCCCAACGAAACAATGGTTGTACCAAATTTAGTTGAACGTTATTTGCATAATTGGTACCAGACCCGCCAACCAAAGGATTATCTGAAGCGTAGTTGCTATTCGTCCGGGTGTCGCTACCAGACAGAGCAACAGTCGGCAGTAGACCAGCACGTCCTTGAGTCGCCTTCTCCAGTCCTGCCACTTGCGACGCCCGCGCACTCGCAAATTGCGCATCATTGGCAAGCGCATCTTTGTAGATTTGCAGTAAGTCTGCTGCATTTGCCTGTGCAGAAAATAAAGCACCTGCAAGCAGGGCCGCAATAACGGGATTACGCATTCAACACTCCGGATAAATAAAATAGATTAATAGGTCGGCATGTCGGTATCGACTTGCAGTGCCCACGCATGCACACCACCGGTCAGGTTAATCATTTGAGTAAAGCCCTGACGTTCCAAAAAATTGGCCACCTGCATACTGCGTCCGCCATGGTGGCAAATACAAACAATCACCGCATCTTCGTCGAGCTCGTTGAAGCGTGCAGGCACGGTTTGCATGGGCATCAATTGCACGCCGTCGATGTGACAAGTTTCATACTCCCAAGGTTCCCTTACATCGAGTAAGACCGGTGGATTTTTACTTTTGTCAGCAAGCCATGTGGCAAGTTCAGTGGCGGTGATGTTTTGCATACGATTTCTATTTTAAGTAAGGAGATTAAAATTTAAATGTCGATGCAGGCTCAACACCAGCCAGTGGTGGTAAAACTGTGTCAAACACACTGCGCTCGGTAAATCCTGAGGCAGTACGTGTTACTAATTGTGCGTGCATCATCGGCAATTGACCAACAACTGCCAACAAACGACCGCCAACATTTAACTGCTTCAGCAGGCTTTCAGGAATCAATTCCAACGCACCTGCAACGACGATCACATCATAGTTGCCAGTATGCTGACCAGAAATACCATCAGCTTGCAATAGCGCGACATTGCGCACACCATCGGCATGCAGATTTTTTTCTGCCAATTCTTTTAATACCGGTGATGTTTCAAGTACCGTCACATGACGCGTCATGTGCGCTAGCAATGCTGCCAGGTAGCCAGACGCAGCGCCGATCAACAACGCAGATTCAGATTTTTTGAGACTCAGTTCTTGCACGATACGCGCTTCGACTTTTGGGTTCATCGCCTTTGAGCCATCAGGCAGTGGCAACTCAGTGTCAAAAAAAGCCAGAGTCTTTTGATCTTCCGGGAAATAATTTTCACGCTTTACAACGATCAACATATCCAAAACGTCCTTGTCCAACACGTTCCATGGACGAATTTGTTGTTCTATCATGTTGAAGCGGGCTTTTTCGATAGTCATTTCTTCACTCGATTGCAAAATTAAGGGAACCCGCATTTTATCAAAGCACATGCCTTGATTGATAATTACCGCGTTTTTTTCATGCAAACCAGGCATCTAATTACGCTCTAGGGTGTCAATTTACAGAATATTACCTAATTAACATCAGTATTTAATGCCAAGCTACGATTTCTTCAGCTTTTTTATCATCAGCCCATGCAAGGCCATTTCGATATAGTGCTCAAGATAGGTTCCCAATTTTTCTTTTTCTACCATACAAACGCCAGAAGAATGTTTCCACATCATCATCATCAACATCGGTGCAATCAGTAATCTGGCATCAATTTCTAAATCTACTTCACGAATTTCACCGCGTTGCATGCCTCGTGCCAGCATAGTTGCCACCAACTTTTCACCGCGATTGACAACTTCTTCTTGATAAAAGCGAGCAAGTTCAGGGAAATTCCCCGCTTCTGCCATCATTAGCTTAGGCAAACCGGACAACTTGGTTGTTCCTATGTTTTGCCACCAATTCGTCATCACCGCGCGGAACAATTCTTCACTATCGCCGCTAAATTCACCGATCATTCCTTCTGCCTCACCAATCAGCGGCACAATGCTTTCGCGAACAACGGCCTTGAACAAATCCTCTTTGCTCGAAAAATATAGATACAGTGTCCCTTTAGACACGCCCGCAGCCTTAGCGACATCATCCAGACGTGTTGCCGCAAACCCGCGCTCAACGAACAAATCCAGAGCAGCAGCGAGCAGTTCCTGTGGGCGTGCTTCTTTGCGACGCTCCCATTTGGGTTTAAATGGACATGACATAATTTAAATAGTCTGATTTACTTTTACTGACTTATTTACTCCGTTTATCCTTTAGAAAACGCAAAACGAAGTAACTTACTTTTGAGTCAGTAATGTAATCCTCTACCAAAACACCGTCAAGCACCCAGTGCTTCGCATCATCGGATAAGCGAGCAGAAATCGCCATCAGAATGCGATGAAATGCTAAATTTAAGGCATCAAATGCAGAAAAAGGCTTGATTTCTATTTAACAGCATCTGCAAGAATCGGACCGAAGACAATATCGTATCAGCGACAAGTCGATTAAAATCTGCTCACTTTAGAAAACCAAACAATCGCTCAATGAAATGTCGTGACCATTGCGGTGCATGTTGCATCGCTCCCTCCATAACAAGCCCCATTCCCGGCATGCCAGACGGCAAACCGGCCGGCGTGCGCTGCATACAACTGAGTGAAGATAATCGCTGCATGATATTTGGAAAGACAGAACGTCCAGCGTTTTGCGCTGGACTGCAAGCATCCGAGGAGATGTGCGGCTCTGATCGCGAACATGCCATTCTCTGGCTCAGCGATTTAGAAAAACTCACCGCGCCTCGTCAAATTGAATAAGGTCATATCCCAGACGCATTGCATTCCATAAAAAAAACCACGCATGGAGGAAAAATTGCCTTTGACACAAGTGTTATCGATAGAATAAAATCGCGCCGCTGACAAAGGTAAAAAACTCTCAGTAGTAGCCCAAGCCTCATCTTTACATAGAAAATTTTTGAAATGCAAAATGTGACAAAATTGAGAGGCTACCCGGGTGGATTAGTGAGCCCGCTGCTGGCGTTGAGCCTAAGCGCATGTGCGCATCCCGCCTCCCCTTCTTTCACCTTATTTGGCACCTTCTTTCCTGCGTGGTTGGTATGTGCCCTCATAGGGATAATGATCGCAATCGTCGCCAGAATTGCGATGATCGCTTTAAAACTCTCGACCATATTGCCATTTCAACTTTTCGTTTGCTCCGCAATCGGATTGATTGGCGCCTTACTCATTTGGATAACATGGTTCGGACAATGAAAACAAACTCCCCCAAAAAAGGCCTGACTGGCAAACTGATTTCATTGACCATCATCGCCATCGCTATCATGTTAGCCATGTATGTCTGGCACCAACGGTCACAGTCCCCCTCTACCGACGATGCTTCAATTGACGCGGATGTCACGCATGTTGCCGCCCCCGTCGGTGGCCGCCTCGCTTCTCTGTCTGTGACCGAGAATCAAGCAGTCCATCCGGGTGATATTTTGTACCAGATCGACCCGGTTCCGTATCGTCTGGCAGTGGCGCAAGCGCAAGCGGATCTGGAGTTGGCTCAAGCCACTTTAGAAACCAAAAAACGCGCACTGGCAGTCCAGCAATCCAGTGCCAAAGTGGCGGCAAAGCAAACCCATCGTAGCAACACCAATCTGGCTTTAGCTAACCGCACTGTCGAACGATTGCGTCCACTGGCAGCAAAAGGTTATGTGCCGCAACAGCAATTGGATCAGGCACAGGTTGCCGAGCGCGACGCAGAAACTTCGTTGCAACAAGCCAAAGAACAAGAATCTGCCGCCGCCCAAGCGATCGACACCACCGCCAGTGCCGAAGCTGCCGTGCATGCACGTGAGGCCGCATTAGCGATTGCGCAACGGGCGTTGGAAGACACCACAGTCCGCGCCAAAACTGCTGGTAGAGTTGTCGGTTTAAGTGCATCACCTGGCGAGATGCTGGCTCCTTTACAAAGTTTGTTCACGCTGATTAATACAGAAGAATGGTTTGCGATTGCGAACTTCAGAGAAATTGACCTGCAACATATCGCCCCCGGAAATTGTGTCACTGTGTATTCCATGATAGATCGCGAACTACCAATCAAAGGCGTAGTTCAGGGTATAGGTTGGGGCGTCATGGATACCGGTCATATCGTCTTGCCGCGCTCAGTCCCTTACGTCGAACGTTCATTGAATTGGGTGAGGGTCGCTCAACGCTTTCCGGTACGGATCAAATTAGAAAATCCCCCTGCACAAGTCACACGTCTCGGCGCTAGTGCCATTGCTGAAGTGAAGCGCGGTGCGGCTTGCAAATGAGCATGGGCTCACTATTTCTCATACGGTTCTTCAATCTGAGCGCTGAACTATGCTGAATTTACACCACCTGCTCAGACCTTTTCCCGGCAGGCTGGAATTCGCCATCAGGGCAGCGCTCATTTGTGTGTTCACAACGTTTGCCGTCGAGTATTATCAAACACCCGAAGCTGCGCTGACGGTTTATCTGGTGTTCTTTTTACTTAAACCTGATCGGGTTGGCAGCATCATACAAAGTATCGCCATACTCGTACTGATTTCACTCGTGATAGGTATCGTGTTTCTGATCACCATGGTGGTCATTGATGAACCGATATTACGCGTCGCTAGTATGGCGCTCATTTCTTTCTTCATGTTGTTCGCCACATCAGCCAGCAAGTTACGCCCCGTTGGTGCCACTCTCGCATTGGTCATTGTGTATTCGCTGGATTTGATTGGCCATGTACAAATCGGTGAGCTGGCGACGCATGCTTTATTGTACGCATGGTTGATTGCAGGTATTCCGGCAGTTATCTGTATTATCGTCAATTTACTCATTGGTCCCGCGCCACGCCGTTTGGCAGAAAAAGCACTCGCCCAACGTTTGATGTTAGCGGCAGCGGTACTGCGCTCTGGTCACGACAAGGCACACGAATTCGAGCAAATTGTCCGCGAAGGAACGGAAGGCGTCAGCAAATATCTGAAATTTGCCAGTCTTGAAAAAACCTCCTCTGCTGAAGACATCGCCCGACTCAATCACCTCACAGTATCAATAACCCCACTACTATTGATCGTTGATTTGATCAGAAAAAATCATCCTGATCTGCTGCCTGACTCGATTAAAGAATATTTTTCGCAAGCACTTAATGACGTTGCTTCAACGATTAATGCAGGAGAATTTCCTGACGAATTTCATGCTGATATCAGACCAGCTAAAACACCACTGTCGCCTTATGGACAGGATATTGTCAAAGAACTGAGTGCTGCATTAAACCATCTGACTAGCTCTGACCATGCTCAGCTCCCAGTAGAAAAATCAAAAGCTCACGCGGCTCCCGTTAAGTCAGGTTTCTTTGTCACCGATGCATTTAGCAATCCGGAACATGTTCGTTATGCACTCAAAACCACTGGCGCTGCCATGGTTTGCTATCTGATTTATTCAGCTTTGAGTTGGCCTGGAATTCATACTTGTCTGATCACCTGCTACGTGGTGGCACTAGGCACCACTGGCGAAACCTTAGAAAAATTGCGGCTTAGGGTTCTCGGTTGTTTGGTCGGTGCGATTGCCGGTTTTTCTGCAATTTTATTTATCATGCCAGACATCAATACAATCAGTAGTCAATTAGTAGTCGTATTTTTTGGTGCACTATTGTCAGCTTGGGTCGCTGGAGGACATGTAAAAATATCGTATGCCGGTTTGCAGATTGCTTTTGCCTTTTTTATGTGTGTGATACAAGGTGATTCACCTTCATTCAACATGGTAAGCATACGTGATCGCGTGATCGGCATTTTGTTTGGCAATCTGGTGGTACATCTGGTGTACACCTATGTATGGCCAACCACCATCGCGGCCCGCGTTGATGCTGCACTCGATGCCATCATCAAGCAAATGGGTGAGCTACGGCTCGACAATACAAGTACTGCGATGGATCGGCAAATGAGTGCAGCAAGAGCCGCGTTGAGCAATATAGAACGCGATCTGGAAGTGTTACGATTTGAACCTGAATCGATACGACCCGCATCCGATTGGATCGATGCAAGACAACAAACCGCGCATCAAATTGCCTTGCTGATGGGCTCTTTGCTCATCAGCATAAAGCGAAATGCTGGCATGCCCGCCCATATCAGCTCGCGATTGCAACGTCTGTCTGAGATGAACACAGCAATAGCAATAGCAATAGTAAGCCCCAATCCAAATGAAAACGTAAGACATGTCATCAATGTCTCTGCATTGACGACTCATGATCTGCTTGAAATACATATGCGTGATCTCGAAATCAGCAATGCGCAGCGATTTGTACAAGATAATAGGATGAAAGAATATGCGTCAGCGTAATGTAGCAATCGGCCTCGCGTTAGCATCGTTTTGTCTGAGCAGCTATGGTACATCTGGAAATGATCTGGCGCCGGAACGACCAGATCGTCCGTGGAACTCTGGTAGTAATAACGATGGACAATTCGTCTCTACAAGCGATCTGCCAGTGCGATCGCTGGACTACACGCTAACGCCGAATAAAGCGCTAGGCGTGTTGCCACTGGCGGCAGAAGTCGATCACGACAAATCGTATTCCTTAGCAGATTTAGTGGATCTCGCTGAATCCAATAATCCATTAACACGCTTTGCCTGGAATGATGCACGGCAGGCCGCGTTGGCGGTTGATCTGGCACGCAGCACGTATCTGCCCAAAATCAATGGTCTGGCTGTCGGCGCATATCGTTCAAGTAGCAGCACAAAAACTGCCTACGGGTTTGATCTCAACAGCAATGATTCTGTGTCCGGTGCAGTCGCTGCACTTTCGCTGGAATGGCTGCTATTCGACTTTGGCAAACGTGATGCAATCGTAGAAACGACCAGACAAGCGTCCATCATTTCTAACATTGCTTTTACTGCTGCACACCAACAACTCATCTACGCCATCACGATGGCGTTTTACGCGCATGCCAGCGCCAGCGAACACGTCAAAACTGCCGCCAAATCACTTGAAAACATCAAGGCAATTCAAGCAGCGGCGGAAGACCGCTATAAGCATGGCATAGGTACCGTCATCGAAGTGGCACAGGCACGGCAAGCCAGTGCCCAGGCGAATCTGATCAAGGTGCAGGCCGACGGTGCCTTAGAAGATGCTTATGTGACGCTACTTTCTGCAATGGGAATCTCACCGTTAACGAAGCTCAACATCGCGGACGTTTCTGGGCGAGAGTTATCACCAGCGATGCTAACGCCGGTAGAAAAAGTATTAACTGATGCACTCGCGCGTCGTCCTGACGTTCTGAGTGCGTATGCGGCGCAACAGGCAAGTCAGGCGAATATCCGGTCTCAGGAAGCAGAATTTAAACCCAAGGTATTCGTTGCCGCCTCACTGGCGCAAAGCTCGGGTGGTGTTAGTGTCACCGCGTTGCCTGGCCTCGGTGCCCAAGCGCCTACCGTTGATCTATCGGGGTCGCGCCGTAGCGGTACGGTGTTTGTTGGCGTTAGTATGCCTTTGTACGATGGTGGGATGCGCAATACGACATTAGCCAAAGCCCGCATTGAGGCAGAAAATGCCGACCTGCGCCTGACCAAAGTACGCGAAGACGCGGTACGCCAGATCATCGTCAATCGCAACGCATTGCACACGAGCATGACCTCCTATATAGCAGCGCAAGCTTTACTGGATGCGACGCAGACGACCTTTGACGCTGCTTTGGCAGCCTATCGCAGTGGGGTTGGCTCTATCACCGAACTGACACTCGCAGAAACACAATTGCTACAGGCTAAAAATACTTTATCCGATAGTTATAACAAGACGCTGGCAACTGCGGCAACGCTTGCTCTGTCCACCGGAAGTTTGGGTGCAGCACCAAAATAAGTTTTTCGTATACTAGCTTCTCAGGATCAGGCTGCCGCGACAAAATAACCCGTCAACCCCGGCCTTTTTTTGCTAACACTGCAGACATCTCCAGTTGATGTGAGCAGTGAAAGAGTCTGAAAAACCATATAACGACTAACATGGACGCTGTCATCATCAATCCGGTTCCTGCATCGGCCTGTTCATTCGTCAGGTAGCTGCTACACAAACGAATCTCCGTCTCCTGATACAGCATACCAATGGTGACGACCATCATCGCCCAGCTCATCAGAAAGAAAGCCTGAACTGCGTCTCCTGCACGCTGCCATGATTGCGACAATACAAGTCCTGTCAGCCACAGCGAAATAAATTTTATCGCATCAATAAATGGAATTTGAACTGCCAGATCAATTACAAGTGGAATCATCCAGATCGAAGTCGTCGCCATAAATAAAGCCATACCGCTGAGACCAAGTTGATCATAGCGCTCAAAGTTAAGACGCCAGCAAGCGGGAAGATATTTTCCTAACCTGAAACCACCGATGATTAATGCAGGGAATTGCCATACCATGTGACGCACCATATTGAGTTCGACAAAGCGGCGCGAACCAAAAAGAACACCAAAATAGATAGCCCACAATAATGCCAGCCGATAACGCCGGATAGTCGTAAACATCACTGACGCACGCAATGCCGATATAGAAGAATAAAGCATTGATAACCTGGCGTTATTTGTCAAATAGCGCATCATGGCTGCACTGAACTGTCAGCGATCAGCGCCAAAGCATGCCCAATATCAGTCACATCAAAGATGTGTATCAAGCTGCCGTCCGGACGCACAACCTGAATCGCTGCGTTATGCGTCCAACCACCAAAGCCATCTGGTATCACGACGATACCAACGCTCTTCAACAATGTCTGCAACTCACGCTGATCTTTAACCGATGCGAAACGCCATATTTTAGGATCAGCATTCATCCGCTTTGCATAATTCTGCAGCGCCAACGGGGTATCGTTAGTCGGGTCAAAACTAATACTCAACAATCTAACCCGATCACCCAAGTTGCGTAAAATAATCTCGCGCTGTAGCTGCTGAAATTCATTGCCAAGCTGAGTACAGACAGTCGCGCAACGGGTGTAAATAAAGCCGAGCAAAACATACTTACCGCCTTGCTGAATATTTTTTTTAAATCGATATTGCTCACCCTGAGCATCAAGCAAATCAAATTCTGGCAGTTCAAGTGGAGTCGTCGCAATACGTTGACGACGCACGTCCTCTGAAGTCCATGCGGAGAAATTTAAGGTCAGATGTGCGGCGACAATGACAGCGAACAGTAAAATTGAACTGCATATCAAGACCGTGCGTAACATAGAACGTAATTCGGTCAGGCGCTATTTAAACGCTGCAAGGTCGATATCGCCAGCCCAGGCTTTGTCGCGTCCGCTGGTATACTCGCGCCCTGCCTTCACACTGGCAGCATTGACAGCAGGCGCATGATTACCAAAATTTGATCGCACATACGTCAACACCGCCGCGATTTCATCGTCATTGAATTTAGCGCCAAAATGGGGCATCTGACCATGATATTCAACGCCCTTCACTGTCAGCTCGCCATCAATGCCATGGATCAGAATTTGGATCGCTGCGTCTTCCTTTGCAACGATCCAATCGGATTCAGCCAAGGGAGGAAATACACCCGCGATACCATTCCCATTCGCCTGGTGACAGGCGACGCAATTCGCGGTAAATAAAGCAGCACCATCAACTTTCGTCGTCGCAACTGGCGCCGCAAAATCCGCTGCAGTACGAGAATCCCCCCAATTCTGATTGCCGCTCAGGTCGCTCGTGGCAAGATAAACGACTGCCCAGGTAAATAAACCCGCAATCAAAAACAGCAGTACAAAAGGAACTGGTTTAACTTGTTCATCAGGATCAGCATTTTCACGTTGCTGAGCAGCATCCGGTTTTATAGAGGTCATGGTCGTTATCAGTAATTAATAATGTACGAAGATCGAAATACCGGAATCTCTATTTTGACGCCGACGGCAAACTGGCTGGTATTTGACCAATTGTTGGCGCATCATCAACCGGATACGTATGGTCAAGTGCCATCAGATAGGCGACTAAATCCAATGCTTGCTGACCAGCTACTACGACGCCTTGTCGTGGTGCATAGGCTGGGGGCAAATTGACTATTTTATCGTTCGTCTCAGCATGTTCCTTCAGCACAAATAAATGCTGGAAATTAGGCATGATACTTTCCGCTGCATATGCACGCGGTTGATACAAATGACCAAGTTGCCAATCCTGGCTTGGTTGACGGGCCGCAATATTAAACAAATCCGGACCGGTACGCATCGTTCCCAACAGCACAGGCTTATCGTAGTAATAATCAGCGGCGACAGGTGCTCGCCCCCAACCCCGTTCGAAATCCGGTGCCTGGCTGCGACTACGCGGTTGTTGCGAATGACAGGCCATACATTCATTTTCTATATATACCTGACGTCCACGCAATTCCTGTTGGGTGTACTGACGCAATCCCTTTGGTGCCTCGATCTTGCGAAATTCAGTGAATGGCAATACAACCAAGGCGGAGACGGCGATGCTCAACATAAACGAGCTGCCGAAAAGAAGTTTGATTTCATTATTCATATCGTTATCTTCTTAATTCGAGGTCGTTACTACGGCGTGAGTTGGCATGTAATCTCTCCAAAGCAGAGCAGCCTGATCGCGCTGCGGTCCACGGTGCAGAAGCATGAGCAAGAAGTGACCAACAAATACAATGTGACCCAGCGTCATGACAGCACCGCCAATAGAGCGACCTATCAATCCGGCCTGCGTAACAACGACTGAATCAATAAATGGACGGCTTGCATCCAGCATCATCATGCCTTGTAAAAATCCAGCCCACGATAAGGCAATGAAATACAAAGCAAAACCTAGCACAACCAACCAAAAATGCAGCGCAATCAATTTAGGAAAAGGCCATTCGTAACCACGTATACGCGGCATGATGAAATAAAACGCCCCAAACATTACCATCGTCACGAAACCGTACAATCCCAGATGGGCATGGGCAACGGTAAAGTGTGTGAAATGCGTGATGGTATTAATCGAGCGTAGCGCCTCCATCGAACCCTGGACAGAACTGAGCGTATACATCATGCCGCCGAACACGATAAAACGCAGCGTTGGTGAGTGAAGCAAAAGGCGAAAATGTCCCCTCATTGTCAAATGCTGATTAATCGTAAAGGCAGCAACCGGAACGATCATCATCACGCTTTGGACGATCGACAAATTAATCAGCCAGCCAGGAACCGGACTGCCGATCAGATGATGCCCACCAACCTGTCCATAAAAAAAAGCAAGTGTCCAGAAACCGACCAAAGAAAGATTGTAATTCTCGACCGGACGCCCGATAATTTTTGGCAGCAAATAATAAATGCATGCCAAAGACAATGGCGTATAAAAAAGCCCCAGCACATTGTGGCCGAACCACCAGTTCATCGTCGCCTGTTCTATTCCAAAATGAATGGGTAACTTAGCGGCCAATAACAGAACTGGAAACCAGAACAACGCTGCGCTGATGTACCACACAGAGACATACAAATGGGTCGCCTTACGGTTCGCTAGCGTAAACACGAGTGGCATTGCAATTAATGCGCCGCCAACAACGATACCCAATGCGATCGGCGTTGGTATTTCTAACCACTCTAATCCCGTGTTATATCCATTTGCAATGCCTATCAAACCAAGCAACAAAGAGAGATTCCATACACACGCGCCAAGCATTGCATAACCCGAGCCTATCAATGTGGTCTTCAGCAAACGCGGCAACATCCAGATAGTACAACCGAGGCAAGCCATAGGCGCCCATCCGTAAGCCACAATGTTGAGGTGCAATGTGCGGGTAACGCCAAACGTCAACCAGAGCGCACCACTCAGCCAATCCGGGGCATTCAATTTTATTGAGCTGATTAATCCAAAAAAAGAACCTGCCAGCAACCAGGCCGCTGCGAAACTCATCATCAGCAATGCAACTGACGCACTTGAGCGGTCAGCATCAATGCGTTCTTCTATCTCTTTTGGATCGACTTTCGAAACGATCGCATCGGACTGCCTTTCCTCTTGCATTGCTGCTCGCGAAGTCCGGGTTGACGCAGGATCTTCGATTGCGCCGATTTCTCCGGCACCAAAGATAGACTCCGCTGCTTCACGATTCGTGCTGATGAGTTCTCGTCTTTGGGTCCAGATAAAAAACATTAACCCGATAACGGCTATAACAAATGCTGAAAGCAAGATAGCCATGGTATTCATACAAACGCCCCTTTGAAATGTTTGTCGTACTCTGCTGTAGAGAAAGGACGCAATGGCGCAAGTCGCTTTCGTAAAATTCGGCGACAAAAAGTCGAAATAAAGTATGGAAAGCGAACTGATAAAAGCGGTTGAAGCACTGCCTCAAATCGAGAAATATGAACATTCCTAATCCACATCAGCCGACAAGTTTCCATGTACGATCAAGTTCATATCACGATCATCCAACACCCATCATTGCTTTAAAGGGTATTAGTCAACATATTCATCTTGCGGCAGATAGTAAGTAAATAACATCCGCAAATCAAGTGTATTTTTATTACTAAAATATGACAGGTTAAAATTTCAACCAAATACGAATCTTGCGTAAATTATTAAAAGCATTCGATGCAATTCACATCATTTGCAGAATATCTGAGTTGATGAGCTTATCGATGATTCAGATCTTGTTTGTAGCTGAAACATGTAGCGCGTTGTGGCACGCTTGCAAAAAAAAATGCCGGTTTTTTCAAACGTATCCGAAAAAGACCGGCATTAAACTACAGGGAGACAATGAGTGTTGATGATCGCAAATCACGACCATCTGAAATCTTTTGGCTTACAACTTAATCCGCATTCTGTCGCCATTCAAAAACGCCATAGAAATACCATCTTGGTTCGGCTGAATCTGCATGACCTGCTGGTCAAAAACATTCGCATACACGTTTTTTCCATCAGCACGGAAAATACCTAGCCAGCGTTTGCCACTGGCAAGCATTTTCGATGCCGAGTTGGCGGCAACCAGCAAATATTCGGTATCGCGCACACGCATACTGGCTGATAGCAATTCACCTCGCGTAAACATCGCCGGCAAATGCGCTGAAATGATGCGCTGTCCATGACGTTCTACTTGCATCAACATTCCCTTTGCTGCCTGAAACGGCACCACCGTAAATTGATAGCTGCCCATGCGGGTCGGCGTCTTTGCGGCGATTTCGGTTCTTTCATCAAAATCGGCAAAATACGTCTTGCTCAGATCGCTCATTTCAGGCATCTCAAAAAATTGCTGATTGCTGAAATTGCCTGCATTACCTGCATTGCTTGAATGGCTTGAATGGCTTGAATGGTTTGAATTGCTGCTGGATGTCGAAGATAAATACATGGCATATCCTTGGTCTAGGCTAGGGGCTAATTCATTCGTACCGGTGCCAGCAAGAAATCCACTATCAACGGTGAGAACGCAGTATCGGTAGAATCAATTCGTATCTCAATTCAAACTTATAAGGTATTAAAAAACAGCACCATTCGTCTCAATGTTTTCTTTTTTACAATATTTAAATGATAATATAAGTTGTTAAAAAGTTCACTATTTATTTTTACGTGTGTTGTTACCTGACACGGATTGATTGATGGCAATTAAATCAGGTAGGCGAAGAAACGCTCATAAAATATACTCCCTACTAGTATAAAAATTTACCCTTGTTTTGATAATAACAATTGCTATGTTTTATAAAAAAAGAGGGGGAGTATGTAAGATAACGACTCTAATGAAGTGGAATACCGGCAAAAACCAAGCTCATCGGTGTCCCAACATGGTAAGCTTCGTGCCGATCAAAACTAAAGAATCAGCACTTCGACAGCAATTCCAGAGCATCCTTGATTGATCGTCTGCCAGAGCAATCCCAGACCTGAACCACAACCCAGATCTTTCAACTTAGTCGCATCAGAAGCTGTCGTCCTGCTGACATCAACATCGAATTGCGTAAAATAGACGCAAAACAAACAAAAAAATGGGCAGAATAAGTAGTGTCGTCTTTTAGCACCTCCAGTTATCACAACAGCACCGAAGAGCAGGCGCTTCACCTGCTGCAAACGGTATTTGGCTATCCAGCATTTCGTTCGCAGCAAGGACAAATCGTCGAACACGTAGTGCACGGTGGCGATGCGCTGGTACTCATGCCTACCGGCGGCGGTAAATCACTGTGCTATCAAATTCCAGCATTGATACGCAAAGGCGTTGGCATCGTCGTGTCACCGCTGATCGCGCTCATGCAAGATCAGGTCGATGCACTGGCTGAAGTTGGCGTGCGCGCAGCGTTTTTAAATTCGACCCAGACGTTTGAAGAAATTCTGAACGTTGAGAAAAAAATGCGCGAAGGCGATCTGGATCTGGTCTACATTGCGCCTGAACGCCTGCTCACGCAACGTTGTCTCGAACTCTTAAACATTATCGACATCGCTTTATTTGCGATTGATGAAGCCCACTGCGTATCGCAATGGGGACATGACTTCCGCCCAGAATACATACGATTGTCAGCACTGCACGAACGTTTTCCGCACGTGCCACGAATCGCCCTGACAGCGACTGCAGATCAACAAACTCGCGATGAAATCATTCATCGCCTGCAACTCGAAAACGCACTGCAATTTGTATCGTCTTTCGACCGGCCTAATATCCGTTATCAAATCGTCGAAAAAGCCAATGGGCGCAAACAGTTACTCGACTTCATTCATGCACAACACACTGGCGACGCCGGTATCGTGTATTGCCTGTCGCGTAAAAAGGTCGAAGAAACCGCCGAATTTTTAAATGAAAACGGTATTACATCCCTGCCCTATCATGCAGGCATGGATATGCAAGAACGCAGCCGTAATCAGGCACGTTTTCTGCGTGAGGACGGTATCGTCATGTGCGCCACCATTGCGTTTGGTATGGGCATCGATAAACCCGATGTGCGTTTTGTAGCGCATCTGGATTTACCAAAAAGCGTCGAAGGTTATTACCAGGAAACCGGTCGCGCTGGTCGCGATGGTGCCAGCGCCAATGCATGGATGGCCTATGGCTTGCAAGATGTCGTACAACAGCGGCGCATGATCGATGAATCCGAGGCGAATGATACATTCAAGCGCGTCCAGGGCGTCAAACTTGATGCCATGTTGTCGCTGTGTGAAACCTTAAACTGCCGCCGGGTTCATATCCTCGATTATTTCGGTCAGGCTTCAGAACCCTGCGGCAACTGCGATACCTGCCTGAGCCCACCCACCTCATTTGATGGCAGCGTTGCTGCACAAAAAATTCTGTCGACTATTTACCGGGTCGATCAACGTTTTGCTGCTGGTCACGTCATCGACATTTTACGCGGCATTGACACCGAGCGCGTGACCCAATGGCGGCACGATCAGTTATCGACATACGGCATAGGCTCGGATAAAAGTGAAGCCGAATGGCGCGCATTATTACGCCAATTGATCGCTCTAGGATTGGTTGCGGTGGATTACGAAAATTTCAGCTCACTCAAATTAACCGAAGCCTCCCGCGCTGTTTTGCGTGGCGAAACCAAGGTGCAGCTGCGACAATACAAGAAAGCCGAAAAAGCCGTCAAACATAAACGCCAATCTGCCAAAGATTACGCCGAAGCAGAACTCTCCATGGCGGAACAAACGCTGTTCGATAAACTGCGCTGGTGGCGCGTGGAAACCGCACGTACACACAATGTTCCAGCTTACGTGATCTTCCCGGACGCAACCCTGCGCGAAATCGCCCGCCAAGCCCCACAAACCCTGATCTCCCTACGCGCGATTTCTGGCGTTGGTGATAAAAAACTGGAAAGCTATGGTGCTGAGATTTTGCAGTTGATTGAAGAATTACAAACTAGTTAAATCAATACCGCCGATTGCTGTTGAGCGAATACGACCCGTCAAATCTCATCAAGCGTCATGACAGCATGAATTGCTGTCACCCTGCTATTTAAGCCCGACATCAACGATGTACGGGTTTTTTTTATTTTGAGCTTGCGCTTTCAAGTTTAGTGCATTAGTATAGTAATGCACCAATTCAAAAAAAAGACTATTCACCATGAGTCCACCAAAACTACTACCGCCTGACATCTTTCAGGTTAGCACGGGCAGCAGCGAACCTATCTATCGTCAATTGATGGAGCAGTTGCGTCGCCTGAGTGCCAGCGGTCAGGTACAGCAAGGAGACACCCTGCCCTCGATTCGTGAGGTAGCACTGGCATTAAGTGTGAATCCGATGACGGTATCAAAAGCTTATAGTCTGCTAGAAAACGAAGGGCTGTTGATACGCAAACGCGGTATCGGCATGCTGGTTGCGTCCCCAGCCGCAGATTTTTCTGATGAAGAGCAACGCCTGGCGTTAGTGCGCCCGGGGCTGGAACGACTCGCCGCAGAAGTAAAACAACTTGAACTGGCACCGAAAGCTGTGCTGAATTTATTCCAACAAATTTTGCAAGACAATAAGTCATGAGCGCACCTGTCGACATTCTTTCCCTGAGCAAATCCTACGGCCAACAAAGCATACTCAAATCCTTAAATTGGCAAATTCCCAGCGGCTCTATCATCGGTTTATTAGGCCGCAATGGTGCTGGTAAATCAACACTCATTGAATGCTTGCTGGGCTTGCGTGATTTCCAACAAGGCGAAATCCGTTTGTTTGGCGAAAACGTCAAGCAGCTCAGTGCAGCAAGTAAGGCAAAAATTGGTTACGTGCCACAGACGCCGGATATTTTCGGCTGGCTCACCGCAAAGCAATTATTCGCCTATTTCAAAGCCATGTATCCGCGCTGGAATGAAGCCAAGATAGCGACGCTGATGCGCAACTGGGATTTGCCTTCCGATAAAATCATCAACAAATTATCGGTCGGTCAAAAACAAAAAATATCGATTATCCGCGCACTGGCGCATGAGCCTGAACTATTGATTCTGGATGAACCCGTATCGAGCCTCGACCCCGCAGGGCGTCGTGATTTTTTACGTGAGTTGGTTGCACAGATCGATCAACAAACAACGATCGTTTTTTCTACCCATATTTTGTCCGACCTGGAACGCATTGCTATGGACGTGGCATTCTTAAATCACGGATGCATCAGCTTGCAGCAACCTTTAGATTTATTGATGGATAACACGCGAAAAATTACTGGCAGCACATCAACGATACAAAAGCTAGACATAGGCAACCCGCTGAAACGCGCAGAACTGGCGAATGGTTACAGCAGTGTGCTGGCACAATTTTCTGAAGCAGAACTCAGCGAACTCCATCAGCATACCGACATGCGTATAGAAAAATTGGGCTTGGAAGACTTGTTTATAGAATTAACGCAATAAGCTGAGGACTCGCCATGAAAATTCTATTGCAGATTTGGATGCAACCAATTTATCAGTACATCAATAATAAAGACTATAAAATTTTTTACTTTCTATTCGCTATTTTGCCTGGCCTGTGTCTGACTTTAGCTTACATGGGATCTGGATTGACTATGAAGTCTTGCGCCCTTGCGATACTCATTGGATTTAGTGCTGCCTGCGCCATTTTAATGATCCTGTGGTCTTTTATGATGATGCTTTTTGTCAGGCAGCAATATATTCCATCGAATGCGCAACTTGTTCCAGATTACCAAGCTAACATGAAATTAGCGCTCGCGATTCCTATCCTACTTATCGCCACCGTTTTGACGTTCTCTTTAAAATTGAGCTCGGGATATTCAGCTGGCACTATTTGGGTAATGAGTATCCTAGCGCTTGTAGGTGTCGCGTCGATTATTCGTAACGATTTCATTGTCCTCGTTTTTCCTGGCTACGCAATCATTTCAGGCGTCTTACCATCATCCTCAATCACGAGTTTATTTTCAGGGAATTTAGAAAAATTTGACCGGGTTTGGTTCATGATACCGTTGGGATTGTTGATGCTATACGGCGGATTGCAATGGATATTCAACATAGAAAAAGATCGGCTTTTTTACCGACAAGAAAGTTTAAAAAAAATAAATAACCTATCCGAAAACGCGTCGACCGCCAACGATCAGGGATATGCAAGAAAATTAAATTTCTATGACTACTCTTTAAACAGAGCAACAACGCAGGAAATAAAGCCGGATCGCTTATTGCCATTTCTTTTTGGCCCTTCCACGCATTGGTCTCAGCCACTATTATCTTTTATCCTGTTGGCTGTTTTCATCGTAGGCTACATGATGTTTTTGGACATCGTTCAATATGCACTCATTGCATTGATGTTCGGATTGAGTTTGATTTTTTGTGTTCGAATAGTGCATGTTTGCTGGGCATTTTATGGAAGAAGACAAGAACAAAGTCTCGTATCGATGACGCCGTTAGTGACGTCGAATCAGGAAATAACCCGTTTGATATTAAACAGTGTATTGAAGAATATTTATGCTTTTTGGACGAGCAATTTCGTATTCACGATTATTGTATGCACCACTACGGAAGTCTCGTCGGCAATTTTTCGCATCGCATTTCTATGCTGTTTCGGCAGCCTGCTTTTCATCCATTGCCTGCTAAAAAATCACGCAGTAAAAAGTCAATTGCATGAGACTGGCTTTATGGTCACCATGCTCGTTTTTATTGCTTACGTCGGAATATCGATGACACTCAGGATGAGATTTGATCAATTTAATATTGCCATTCCATGTGCCTTACTTTTCATTATTCATATTGGGTTGGCTCGTCACCAGTGGCAGCAACGCTTACACCAAAGAGCGCTATTCCCAGTTGGACGAGCTGCATAATGTTCTTAAGAAAGTAAGAAAGCAAAATCAAACCATGTCACGCTCTGAACGTCTTCTGCAATTGATGCAAATGCTACGTCGCTACCACTATCCTGTGACGGCGGTAACGTTGTCACAGGAGTTGGGAATCAGCGTACGTAGCGTGTATCGCGACATCGCGAGCTTGCAAGCGCAAGGGGCAAAGATTGCGGGGGAAGCAGGTATCGGCTACGTATTGCAAGATGGCTTTACTTTGCCGCCGTTGATGTTTTCTGCTGAAGAGATTGAAGCTATCGTGCTCGGTTCGCGTTGGGTGGTGGAACGTGGCGACGAGAAGCTGGCAGAAGCCGCCCGCGATGCGCTAGCTAAAATTGCGGCGGTGTTGCCTGTGGCTGAAAAGCGTGAATTAGAAACCGCCGGTTTGCTGGTGGGCCCACGATTTGATAATCAGGGCAACGATGCGTTGTTACGTGATATCCGCTTTGCAATCCGCAATGAATACAAACTCACCCTGGACTATCAGGATGAAAATGGCACGCTAAGCAAGCGTGTGGTCTGGCCTTGCGCACTGGCATTTTTTGAACAAGTCAGGATGGTTGTTGCCTGGTGTGAATTGCGCCAGGATTTCAGACATTTCCGCACGGATAGAATTCAAAGTTTACATTCCGCAAAGGAACGTTTCCCAAAATCACGAGCCAGTCTTTTAAAGACCTGGCGGCAGCAGCAAGGCATACGCCAGAACTGACCTGTATCCAGGCTTTCTTCCGTATCACTATGCGACATGGTGCTTTAGCGCTGATGTTCTCATTGTTTTATCAGTTTTTGAAATACGCCCTTGAATTTTACAATTTGACCACCTAATATAATAAAAGCATGTTTATTTATTAATACTTACAGTAAGTTGTGTGTACGCAATTGACTGATCTGACCCCAAGCAGATCAGCCTGTAAATTAAAAAATAAGCATGCATTTTTTCTGGTGAGTAATTCTGCTCTACAGATCTATGGTCAAGAGGTCAGGCAAGGCGCCCATCAGGCTTCGATCCAATTCAGGCAAAGCGCAGGTTCATGGCAAGGACAAATCGTGTGGCAGCTATTTCATTCTCTGAAGGAGAATCTGATGAAAGACAGACGTAGTTTCATACTCAATAGTTTATGTGCAGCATCTGGAATGATACTAAGTACGTTTGGCAAAAATACCTGGGCGCAAAATAATGTTGTCCGCTTCGGTATCACGTCACAGCGTCCTGCAACCATCACCAAAGAGCGCTGGACAGAAATAGGTAGCTATCTGAGTAGCAATATGAACTGCAAGGTAGAAATTGTGCCTATTCCCATTGCGCATGTCTACCAACATATCGCCGAAAATAGCGTTGATTTTGTGCTGGCAAATCCCAATGAAACAATGCTTCTTAAATACAAACAACATGCAAAAATTCTAGCTTCTTTAAATGGGCAACATGGGCCTTTATTCGGTGGCGTGATCGTCGTTAGAAAAGGCGGTGAGATTAAAAAAATTGAAGACTTGAATCAAAAAGCAGTTGTCGCTCTTGGTCAACAATCAGCAGGTGGTTATTTATTTCAAGTACATCTGATGGCTGAAAAAAGTCTGTACCCACATCGTCAATATGGCGTTGTAATGGCAGACACACAGGACGAGGCTTTGCATATCCTTAAATCTGGCAAAGTCAGCGCTGCCTTCATTCGTAGCGGCGTGCTAGAAAGCATGACCATAGAAGGAAAAATTCAGCCTGATGAGTACGCAGTGTTAGCCGAGCGTAAAGACACGACGTTCCCGTTACAACATTCGACCGAGCTATACCCTGAGCATTACGTATTAGCACTGCCCCACGTCAGCAAGGAATTGGAGGGGAATTTTAAAAATGCTCTTTTAAAGCTTTCACCCTCAGATGTTGCTGCTCAAAAAGCTAATATCAAAGGCTTCATTGAACCTTTAAGTATTGCGAGTCTGGAAAACGTGATGAAGCCTCTGAAGGTCGCACCATTTGATCAACAAAATCAGGCCAGCAAAAAGCAAACAGCCTCTACCATTTTGCTAGATTGAGCAAGGACTACGCACCGTTGTTGACTGTATCTGATGCTGACAACCAACACCAGATACAGCAACAAATTAGCTGTAATGAAAAAAACATCCCCTATTCACATCTCAGCCGTCTCCGATTACACTCAGCGCTTCTACTTTGTATTGAAAGCGTAGCTTTGTCCTCGTTGATTACCAATCCAGAATCGGATCGTTTTTTGGATGCAGCAAAAATCTTAGCGCAACGTCGTTTACGTGGCGAAAGCGGCGCACAACTTCCATTTGATTTACGCCCCAACAATGTAGCGGACGCGATGCAGATTCAAGCTTTGCTCGCCAGCCAAATGCAAGACGACATCGCTGGGTGGAAATGCGGTATGCCAAGTGAAGACAGAATTGTGATTGCGCCAATTTTTGCGCAGACAGTCTTTCAACAAAAGTTAAGCAATATCTGCAAAGTCTATGATAAAAATCTTGTTAAGATAGAACCGGAAATGGCCTTCGTTCTCGCCACAGATTTGCCACCGCGCATAACGCCGTATGTTGCAGACGATATACGTCCAGCCATTTCACACGCGCAATTGGCATTAGAAATCATTGGCTGCCGTTACGCTGAACCTGCATTGACAAGCTTTACTGAACATTTGGCTGATGGCCTGTTTAATCAGGGCTTATTTCTGGGTCCCAAAATTCATCTGTATGACGCAGAACAGGCACAGAAAATGACCATCAGACTGAGCGTTAAAAACGCTGTACAACAAGAATTTGATGGGATACATCCAGCCGTCTCCCCCATCGAACCTTTATTCTGGCTGGTAGAATACCTGCGTCAACAAGGAGCCGGCCTCAAAGCTGGTCAGGCAATTATCACTGGTTCTTTCGCAGGTAGCCCCGTCGTTCCAATCAACAAGAACATATCATTGCAATTTGCAGAATTAGGTAGTATCGACGTTCGTTTTGAGCAATATTAAGAACAATAGCGTTGCCCCAACCGTAAAAGGCGAAATGAATACAAAAGACTTGAAAAATAAAATTATAGCCTATGGTAAATCGGCGATCGCCATCGTCAAACCGCGAATCATTGGTAGCATGTTTGATGCGGCTCAAAAAATTCCCGAATCATTCATTGGCGAATACATCCGTGGTCAGGCAAGATTAGGTGCTTATAAGTTTTTATTTGAAACCCATCGCTCAGTGATCAACGCCATCCTTTGGCAAAATGCACTTTTATTGAGCTCAATCATGCTGGTTTATTTTTTTCAATCAGCTATACCGTTTTATCTTGCTTACGCCTTCGTTGCGATCTACTCCGCGTCAATTGTGCTGAGATCATGGCCAAAGTTACGCCAATGGTTTAAGTTTCGCAGCCTGTTTTTAATCGTCAAGCAAACGATCAGTGAAGAAATAGAAAACGAATTATGCCGTTTGCCTATCTATGGAAAGAAAGCGATTGAATATCTAGGCCCCGATCTTGATACGCTATCACATGACATCACAGATGAGCTTTTGCCGGATATCAGGGCTGCGTTAATACACATGGGTTTAACGTTAGTCATGGCTTTTATTGCATTTCGGCTGACCGCGATTCCGATGTTGGAGCACCGTGCCCTGCACCTCGGTTGACGAGTAAAACTGCAATACTTTAGTTATTTACGTATTTACTTATTTAGCTTACGTGCCACGAACCACGGC
The DNA here is from genome assembly GCF_049340505.1 of Undibacterium sp. Dicai25W. Lineage (NCBI taxonomy): Bacteria > Pseudomonadati > Pseudomonadota > Betaproteobacteria > Burkholderiales > Oxalobacteraceae > Undibacterium > Undibacterium sp. Dicai25W. Next base: position 182,394 of record NZ_JBMPOQ010000002.1, read on the forward strand.
TCTTTTTTCATTTTTAAAATCACTTCGTTAATTCTATCAATGACAGAATTGTCTGCATCTAACTTGGTTGCGAAGTAGACATTCAAGGTTGCGAAATCTTTATCGTTCACACAAAATAATTTTTCTGCGTTGCTCGCCTGATCAGGTGTTAGCTTCATTGAAACGCTATTTAAATTCTTTTCAACCTCGGCATTACTATAGCTTCCGCTGTAAAAGAACAGTGCATCAACTCGCCCATACATGAGCTTCTGCAGCCTTGATTCGATACGGTTATTGTCAAAGTCGGTATAGTAAAAAACATTCCGCATTCGATCTAATTCATTCCCATAAATTGTTCCTCTGACTAAACCTATCATCTTGCCTTTCAGATCGTTAATTGAAGAATAATTTGCTTTATCCTTACACTTGGTAACAAGTAAAACACGGTCTGAATATACCGGCAAAGAAAACCTGAATTTTTTTAGTCGCTCCTCATTTTGAGATATACCCCAGATGACGCCTCTACCTTCTTCCGCCATATTTAATGCTCTGGCCCATGGATACTGTTTGAAAACAACTTTATGACCGATATTTTTTTCAATATACGTGAACACTTTTTTAGTACGGACAGGGATAGGAATTTGCTCACCCTTTTCGTTTAATTCTTCACTAAATAATATCGTCACCGGCTCGTCGGTTGGAGCAGCTTGAATCTCACTCAATCCGAAGACTTGAACGAATAGCGAGATCAAAAGGAGCTTCAGCTTAAACGGCATATGCTTACTAACATTAAAGATAAAAAATCGCTTTGAAAAGTACGCTACTAATCACGACGAAATAAACAATATATTCAGTCACCATTTATTGCTCAACAAAAGGTCATGCATATAGATATTACAATACGGCAGTATAGATGGCGTAGCGTTTTACCTTTCAATGCAAGGATTATTCGCCTTTGATACACTTTATTGCCGTAATATTAAGTAAAATATTTACCTAAACAAATCGCACAAATTTCCACATAAATTTCCAATTGAATACAAGGAACCTTAGCGTGATAACGGAAAGCTCAAACCCGATAGACCTGCATGGTTCTTGTCACTGCGGGGCGGTACGCCTGACACTGCCATCAATGCCAGATACCGGCATCAAATGTAACTGTTCACTATGCCGGCGGCTAGGCGGTTTGTGGGCGTACTATCCATTTGGCGCAGTAGTCATATCCGGACATCCGGAACATACAACGGAATACATTTGCGGCGATAAGACACTCAGAACAATTCGCTGCAAAACCTGTGGCTGCGTAACCCACTGGGAACCGATCAACGGTGAACCAGGTGCCCGGCATGGAGTGAATTTGAATAACTTTTCCTTGCTACTACAAGCGGCGGTGAACATACGCTATTTTGATGGCGCGGATACCTGGAAATACATCGATGATTGAAAGGATTCGAGTCGGAAGCAAATCAGAAAGACCTACGCTCATCTACAGATAGTCAGCAATGAGTCATCATAATCGCATGAGTCAGGATTATCAGCCACCGTTTGCTGACAACAGAGATTTTACCCACGCCATCATTAACTCCTGATTGTCTTTAATATCCTTATCCGAATAATAGCCACGGAACGCCCCCAAAATAACCAGCTTTCCTTTAATAAAACAATATGCTGAGGTAGACACGTTATACTGCGCGGTATTGGACGTTTCGGTAGAGAAATTAACTTGTACCTTTGTTGAATAAATCAGTCCCTGAGTATCATTACGATCAACCGAAATTGGCACAACCTGCCCAATACCAAACCCCACTTGCTTACTCTCAATCTTTGATAAAGCTTTAGATATCCGATTGGTCTCAGCTGAAAGTTGTGGCTCCACGCTTTGTTTTAGATTGACTTGCATCGCTACGAGCTTGATTCTTAAGTTATCAAATTGTGCTTGCGTCGCAACGCGATCCAAATGACTCAGGGGTGTCAGTACCAAGAGCCATGATTCAAACATCTCAACCTGCGTTTTGTCGTAGGTTTCCAAATCCTTTTCAGTGACCAAATGTGCCAACGTGAGGATATCAGCATTATCCATTATCTTCGCATGTGCCCATAGTTTGGCGTTACGGCGCGACACATCAACAAAACCAGGCGGCGAGACGAAACGAATAGTTTGCGCACCAATATGGAGTTCCGCCACTGAATCATCCGATTCTGCACTTCGGGATTCGGGTTGAAAAATCACGAGTAGAAATAGCAGCAAACCAGATAGCAACAAATTCGAACGGTGGTGCCTGGAGAATAGCATCATGATTTATTCCAACTTCAAGTTAATTGATTGTCAAATGCAAAAAACCGGAAAAACAATTTTTGGCAAAAAAAGTTAAATTACTTAGCAAAAAGGGATAGTAATTGCTCGTATTTTGTTGAAGTAGTTTTATACCTTGTGTTGAGCCTATAAGAGCCTATAAGAAATTCTATCTTACAATCCACCATATCATGCTTGAAAACAACTGTTTTCTGTCTTCCACGTCAATTTAATGTACATGACAATTGCCCCTCAGGTAATATTTCTCTCGCACAATTGCATTGGTTGGTCTATTACCTGATCTCCATGGCATTCTTGTTATCCAACCACGAACACTCTCACAATTTGCTTCCATGGAAGCCCACACTGAAAGTGAAACAAAAAATGAAAATATTACTTAACATATCCCTCTTAATGGCATTGTCTATCTCTCAGCTGAGCTTTGCTGATTCAAACGAAGATGCGATGGCATTGATCAAAAAAGGCGACTACTCTGGCGCATTAAAAATCATTCAGCCCATTGCCAACAAGGGAGATGCGAATGCCCAAGCATACTTGGGCATGATGTACGCACGTGGCTTAGGCGTTAAGCAGGACTATACCGAGGCTTTTCGCTGGTACACCCTGTCATCGAATCAAGGGGACGCAAACGCAGAATACAATCTCGGACTGATGAATGAAAATGGTTTGGGTGTCAAACAAAATTATGCAGAAGCCTTGAAGTTATATCGACTGGCGGCGACACAAGGAATGCCCGAAGCGCAAGACAATCTGGGACTGATGTATGAACGAGGTCTGGGCACACCCCAAGACTACTCCGAAGCAATGAAATGGCATAAGATGGCGGCAGATCAGGGACTTGGAACCGCGCAATTTCAGGTTGGCTTTATGTACCGCAACGGACTTGGCGTCAAGCAGGATTATTCAGAAGCTGTCAAATGGTATCAACGTTCAGTATTACAGGGATATGCACCTGCGCAGTCCGATTTGGGCATGATGTATATTAATGCCCAAGGTGTTACCCAAGATTTTACCGAAGCAGGTAAGCTAATTAAATTATCAGCAGAACAGGGCTTTTCGACTGCTCAGACGAATTTGGGTGTGTTATACCGGATTGGTAAAGGTCTGGCAAAAGACGATACAAAGGCATTGATGTGGTTCAAATTGGCATCTATGTCCGGTGACGCACAAGCAATCCAAAGACGCGATCAGCTTTCTTCTCAATTGCCACCGCAAGCTGTTGCTCAAGCTGACAAGTTAGCAATTGAATGCAAACAAAAGAAATTTAAATCATGTGATTAAGCACAAAGACGTTTAAACATTTAAAGCGACAAGTGCATCAATGATCAGTTTGAAGAGTGTTCAAAGCGTTAACTAAATACGGGTAGTTTTCTTTTCTACGCTGACTGCATCGCTCTTAATACACTTGATATCAATTGTCACTTTTGCGTTTTTCTATGTATTGACGGATCTTCTCAATCAACCAACTGGCGGCAGGTGATAAGCTCCTGCCTGCCAGCGTCACAATACCCATTTCTGCATACACCTCAATTTGGTCTGGCATGGTTAATTCACACATGGTACCGCGCTCAATTTCTGTCTGAACGACGGGATAGGTACTCAATAAAATGCTATCGCTGTGTAAGCAAACGTAGTGCAGCAAGGTTGGGTTATCGCATGTCAAAGAGAGTTCAAATTTCTGATCGGCTGCCAATTCAAAATATTTATGCAATTCATTGTTGACGCTCTCAGGTAAGCGCACTGAGACCAAAGGATATTCAAAAACCTCCTGTTTATTGTTGAATGCTTTTCCCACCAACGGATGCTCGCGCCGACAAAAAAAACCACCGTATTGACGCGAAAACCTTTGCACGGTAATTTTTTTGTCCTCGGTCAGATTATGTACATCCGCAATAAAAAACTCTAATTGCTCATCGTATAGTTGGCTCAGCAAGGCGTTCCAGTTATTGATATTCACTTCCGTACGTAGCTTAGGATAGTCATTCAATAGCTGTGCCAACACCGGTGGTAAAAAAGTCGCACCGGGCAATGGCCCAACCCCAAAATGGATGTCACCCATTTCGTGGTTCTGCATGAGTGTGACTTCATGGCGTAGATTGTTAGCGTCGATCAGCAATTCTTTCGCACGCTTTACCACCCGTAACCCGATAGGCGTGATGCTAACCCCATGTAAAGTGCGGTCGAATAACTTGCCATCAAGTTCGTCTTCCAGGCTTTGTATACTGCGGCTGAGGGCAGATTGCGTCAGATTGACTTTTTGCGCTGCCCGCGCAAAGTTCAATTCTTCCGATAAGACCACGGCGTGTCGAAGTTTCCGGAGATCCATAACTGCCCCCTGCCTTTTCTGGTATGTGCCTGACCTGAACGGCAGGTCATCAAAAATATCGTAATAATGATTTTTACTCATTAAAGATCATAAAATAATGCATTGGACGAATAGCAAATACAAGAGAAGAATGGGGCTTAACGCTACATCAGAGAGCGAAAACAACAGGACAAACCTGTTTGTCCAACTATTTGGAGACTTTTCATGAACCCGATTCAACTCATCGCCATTACGGCGATCTATCTTGGCTTTGGGCTAGTAGAGGTGGTCAGCGGCCGTTTTAGCAAACTTGGCGCCTCAAAAGACGACTGGAAAATTGACAGTGCGATGCTACTTCTGTTGCTCACGCTGATACAGCCAGGCATTGTGGTGGCGGTGAATTTTTTGGGGATGCATTTCTTCCCATCGCAACATAATGCGTATAGCTATTTACCAGCATGGAGCATGTTTTTGATCCTGCTGGTGGCAGACGATTTGACGCAATACTGGTGGCATCGTCTCTCACACACGTCGTGGATGTGGCCATTCCATCGCGCGCATCACTCGGCGGCCTATATGAGCATCCGTGTCGTGTATAGAAATAACTTTTTCTATTACGCTGCGATGCCTGGAATATGGATTTCGTCTATCTTAATTTATCTTGGATTTGGCGACGTATATGTAGTCTACGTGATCCTTAAACTAGCAGTCATTATCGGTGCGCACAGCGCCAACCCCTGGGATAAGCCATTGTATGAAATGCCTGTCATGAGGCATGTGATGTGGCTGGTCGAACGTACAATTTCAACACCGGCAACGCACTACGCACACCACGCGCTAACCATGGATGATGGCATCGGTCATTACCGCGGCAACTATGGAAATTTCTTATTTTTCTGGGATATTTTGTTTGGGACAGCATTGATCACACGGCGTTACCCACCCAAAGTTGGCTTACAAGATGATCTGCTATATGGCAAAGAAAACTGGCTGGCGGAATTGTTTTACCCTATACTCAAATCCAAACGTAGTCATTCTGCGCTGGGAAAAGAGAAGGTAATTATTGACGAAGCTTTGGCGCAAGAGCAGTGAGTTTGTAGGGCAGGTACAGCCCGCGCGGGCTGTACATTTGATCGGAGTTGATGGTTACACCCGCCTTATGCAGGTAAGACTACAAAACTAGATTTTTTCGAACACTAAATCCCACACACCATGACCGAGCCGCAATCCACGGTTTTCAAATTTGGTTACTGGACGATAATCCGGACGTGGCGCATAACCTGCAGCGGTATTTTTTAATGTTGGCTCAGCGCTTAATACTTCCAGCATTTGCACAGCATAATCTTCCCAATCTGTTGCGCAATGCAGATAGCCACCAGGTGCCAGACGCGATGCCAGCAATTGTACCAATGGCCCCTGAATCAAGCGGCGCTTGTTGTGGCGCGCTTTGTGCCATGGATCTGGGAAGAAAACGTGAACGCCATGCAGTGACAAGGGCGCGATCATATTGGTCAACACTTCAAACGCATCGTGTTGAATAATGCGTTGATTTTGCAAGCCCATTTCTTCGGTCAGCTTGAGTAAGCTACCGACACCTGGCGTGTGTACTTCAACGCCGATAAAATTTTTGTCGGGCATGCTGGCCGAGATTTTGGCGCTGGTTTCGCCCATACCAAAACCAATCTCAAATACAGTTGGTGCGGTACGTCCAAACGTCGCATCAACATCGAGCAACGCCTTTTGGTAAGGAATACAAAAACGCGGTCCAAGCGTCTCGATCGCTCGCGCCTGCGCATCAGACAAGCGTCCGGCGCGGGTCACAAAGCTACGAATACGGCGCTCAGTAGGGTCATAAAACAGCGGCTTGCCGCTATCAGCAGGTTTGGAATCAGACATACGGGAACTTAGCAAAAGAGGAAGATTTGGAACAATTGAACAACATCGAACGGCGTTAAAAAACATCAATCAGGCAATGATCCGGCAATCTGCTTTTTTCGCCCTTTTTTTACGCCCGCTTTTGACAAAGCGGCTTTCGATGGTATTTCAGTTCCGTAAAGGCCGTATTTTAACAGAGCCAGCGCACGATAGCCAAAACCTGAACCAAATCAGCGCCTTAGCCTGAGACCGCTATGATGAACGCCAAGGTAAAAGCTGACAAAATATTAAAAATGATCGATATTTTGGTGGAAATTAAATCTGTTGTACCAGCTTTTTGGCGATCAATACCACATCCTGTGTTGGAAACGGCGCATTTGCCGGACTCACCACTAACTCAACAAACTGTACTTCAAAACCGTAGCTCACCAGCATATCGCTAATTTCTTGTGGAGTACGATACACCGTCAACAATTCATCACCACTACTTGATCGCTCATAACGTGAAGAACTCTCAGAGGCTGAAATTGTGCTCAATAACAATACTGCGTCCGCATTTAATACGCGATTCAACGAAGTAAAAAATTGCTCCGCATCAGTCTGATTCAGATAGCTCAATCCAAATGCAAACACCGCCCCATCACAGTCTGTTGCAAGCTCATGTAAACGACGACAATCTCCGACAAAAAATTGTCCCGCCGGCACGCGCTGCCGCGCAATGTCTATCATTTTCGGCGCCAGATCTACGCCAGTCAACGATAAATCAGGACGATGTCTTAGCAGGTAAGCAGACACATTACCCGGACCACAAGCAATATCAATCACCCACGCAGCATGCGGCAACTGCGCAGCGAACATCGTATAGAAACGATCATATTGCTCAAGGTCAAAATATTTTTCTGCATAGCGTTCTGCAAATTTATTGAACAATTTAACTGAAGCCAGACAATCATCTTCGGGGAGCATTGCTAAATACTTTCTATAAGATAAAACTGATTGTTTAAAAATAAGATAACATTGCCTTTTATTTCTGACTACCTTTTTAGAGCATGCGTATCACACTACCGCCCGGCTACAGCACTGCATTATCAACACCTAGCATTGAAGATTATTGCCGCTTGCGCAGCGGTAGTGGCTTGAGTGCAAAAACTATCGAAGCGGCGGGTCGCGGCTTAATCAATAGTTTATTTGCTGTGCAGATCATCCATCAGCGCACGACGATCGGTATGGGGCGCATCATTGGTGATGGGGGATGTTTTTATCAGGTGGTGGATATTGCGGTATTACCTGAGCATCAGGGCAAAGGTCTGGGGAAAATCATCATGCAAGAAATCATGCGATTTATTGAAGATGAAGTCCCCTCCAGCGCGTATGTCAGTCTGATCGCTGATGGAAAAGCACAGGATTTGTATGCACAGTTTGGTTTTAAGCACACGGCGCCGCGGTCAGTTGGGATGGCGATCAAAATCTAAAAACGGCAGGGATTATTCCCTGCCGCCATCCACAATTGTTTTGAGCCATCAGCCAAGAAAAGTAAGCTACGATTATGCCTCTAGCAACTCTTTCTCTCTGACCGTTGGTAACCATAGCGTGACGGTAGTACCGATGTCTTTTTCACTTTGAACATCCACCCTACCTCCGTGCAGTTCAATAATCTCTTTGACGATGCACATACCAAGACCCGTGCCGGGAATATTGCCGGATGGGTCAGCACGGAAGAAACGTTCAAACAAACGTGACAACTGCGCTGGCGTAAGACCTATGCCCTGATCACTAACGCGTATGCCGATTTCATTCACCTCATCATGCTCTTCACTCAATATACGAAGATCAATATTGCCGCCGTTTGGTGAATACTTATACGCGTTGCTTAATACGTTCATCAAGGACTGGCCAATTTTTTCAGCATCCACATTCACCTTAGGTAAATTTTCGCTGATAGTGACATTGACGCGGCGTGGATCGTTATTGACCAACAAGGCGGCTACGGCATTTTCAACAATCGGAGCGATTGGCTGTACCGTAAATTTAAAATCCTTGCCTGCGCGTGCTTCTATCCGAGCCAGATCCAGTAGTTCATTGATCAGATTAATCATGATGCCAGCCTGACGGTTAATTGTTCCAAGCAAGTCTTTTTGCGTTACTTCATCATATTTACGACGTAATAATAGTTCGGAAAAACCGAAAATACTCGCCATGGGTGTACGTAACTCATGCGCTGCAGTCGATAGAAACTCGCTCTTAATGCGATCAATTTCGGTTTCGCGTGTTACATCGCGGAAGTAAATAACCTGTTCCAGAGAACCCGCTGCAACCACACGTATAGAGCGGATTAATATCCTGGTCTGCGGTGTCGACAGATACACCATTTGCTGCCTCGCCTGTACCAGGTCATCATCAGAATCGAGTACCAGATTCATCATATTTTCATCATGTGCTGAGACGTAAGCATGTGCAGGATCACACAATGCCTCCATCAATTGATCAAACTCCTGCATGCTTAAGTTTGATAATTGGATATTGCTAAATCCTGTCATTTCTAAAAATGCCGGATTGACGTTGGTGAGTTTTCCATTGGCATCAAAAGCAACGACACCGTCCGGACTCAAAGTGCAAATGGCATCAAGACGCATTGATCTGATGCGTAAATTCTCCTCTGCTAACACGCGATCAGTGACGTCGTTCTGGCTACTGACATAATGCGTGATGCGTCCCTCGTTATCGACAACGGGTGCGATAGATAAGTCGTTCCAAAACAAACTACCGTCTTTGCGATAATTACGTAGCAGCACTTTGCATTCACGACCTTCCTTAATGGCTTGCGAGAGTTCCGCAATTTCAAGTTGAAAACGGTCATCCGCTTGCAGGAGACGGCAATTCATACCTAGCATTTCACTTGCGGTGTATCCAGTAATTCGTTCAAAAGCAGGATTGGTATAAATGATAGGCTGACTAGGCATCGTCATATCTGCGATCGCAATACCGTTATTTGCAGCTTCTATCGCTTTTAAACGCAATTGCAAAATCGCTTCTGCCATTTTGTCGTCACTAATGTCCCTGACCATCAAGGAATAATTCACTTCATCATTTTGATTAAATTGACTTAATGAAACTGCCAATGGAAATTGATCACCAGATGATCGAATACCAAAAGACTCAAATCTGGCGCTACGCATCGCACTGCCAGCATTGCCATAGCTATTTAATACCTCTGTCAACTTATTGACATCCATTCCGTCAATAATTTGTTCCAGCGGAAAATCAGACTGAATATCAGAAGACAAACCAAATATATGCTCAGCAGCCATGTTTACTGATTTCACCCTGCCATTGCCATCGACACGCAAAATACCATCAGCAGCGGAGTCAAGAACTGCTCTTAAGGCATTTTCACTATGGCTCAATTGGGTTGTCATTTCCTTTGCCATGCCAAAGGCGCGATTACGTGTCGCAGCAAGATTGGTGACGACGAAGGTCAACAAAAAGGTTACCAACACACCTGCGGCAAAGATCATGTGGCTAATCATATTGTTCGATAAGGCTTGAAATGCTGGGAGGCTGGCAAAGCGCAAGGTCCAGACCTTACCTTCAAATTCCATTTCACGAATGCTGACATAATGCGCATTATCAAATTGATTCATTGGCGCATTAGCAAATAGCATATTTTTTTCGTCTAAGTCTTTACCGTCAAATACTTCAACCCCCACTGTTGGATCCACATTCACTAAAACGTTACGCATCATGTCTTCGGCGCGGAAAGGAATATAGACATAACCGAATAAGAATTCACGACGCTCCTCAACAGATCCTCTGGGCAGGTCGTGTGTATAAACAGGCAGAAACATCAAAAATCCGGCTTGATTTCCTTCTTTACCTTCCTGCACTAATTTAACCCGCCCGGTCAACGAAGGCTCACCAGAATCTCGCGCCAAATCTAGCGCAGTCCTTCTCACCGTTTCTGAAGTCAAATCGTAGCCAAACGCATGCAAATTGCGCCCCCAAAATGGTTCGATATAAACCACAGTCAGATAATCGCTATGCTGCCCAAGTGGATGAATTGTGTATTCAGGATAACCCTCAGCGCGTATCTTTGCCGTATGCTCAGCCTTATCTTTGTCCGCTACGCGTAAAATAAAACCAACCCCTTGTATGCCAGGTGAAGTTTCATCAAGACGTAAGCTAGAGACATAAGTGCGCCATTGTTCACGTGAGGTATTATTATTCATGTTAAACAAGGCAGCGCCACCACGCAGGATTTGTTCGTTGCTATTCATGCGCCGCGCTAAAGACGTACTGATGAGTTCGCCTGTGCTGATAAATCGCGCTTTTTCTATATCCTCGTGATTACGGATACTGATACTCCATATCGCATAGGAGATGCTCAAACCCGCCACCAGTATCAGGCAACCCAACCATTCTTTTCGGATAAACCGGAAAATCGGATGACGCGATGGGCGAACGTGGACTTGTGGTTGCTGCTGGTTCATGATTTTCTCCTACCCATTGTGGGCACATCTAATGAAACTTAGAATGTAGCGAGCATGGCATTAGCATTAAAAAAGACATCCATAAAACGTTGTTCAACCATGATTCATTTCAACGGGCAGTTGTGCACGGCGGGAAATGACGCGATCGACTTCATCAATCAACTGATAGAAGTTAAAAGGCTTTTCAAAAAAAGCATCTGCGCCAAATTGGAACCCAAGCGTTTTTTCGTCTTTCTGAAAAAATGCACTCAAAATGATGATAGGCGTGCGGCACAAATCAGGATCGCCTTTAATCGCCTGGCAAAGCGCAAATCCATCGACAATGCCCGGCATGCGCAGATCCATAATTAAACATGCTGGTTTGTGCTCATGTGCCAGCGCCAGCGCTCGCTCGCCATTACCTGCTTCAATCACAGGATAACGTTCGATTTCCATCACCATACGTACCATTTGCCGCGCATCCGACTGATCGTCGACAACTAAAATTGGTGGTTTCATGCTATGACTCCACTAGCTTCAATTTCAACAAAATAGCGGTCTATGGTATCCATCAATTCGAGCGGACTAAATGGCTTGATCATGTAAGAATTAGCGCCGACTTTGAGACCAGTATCAATATCCGATTGCTGACCTCTGGCGGTCAGCATAATGATTTTTGTATGCAAGTATTCTGGATTCTTCTTCAGTTTTTCACAAACCTGCAAACCATCCATACTGCCGGGCATCATAACGTCTAACAAAATGATGTGCGGTGCAACCGTCAATGCCAGGTTATAGCCACTATCACCGTTATCGGCCTCGTGTAATTCATAGTCACCAAAATCGAGTGTCATACGAATTAATTTCCGGATATCTGCCTGATCTTCAACGATCAGTATGCGTTTGGTTTTCATTTTCGCCTCCGCTACACAACAACCTACAACGATGACCTACAACAAAGACTTGCATTCAATAATTGATCTCATTTTTTTTCGACCGCTTGCGCCACTCTTACTGATTGCATGCGCTGCATTAAAGCGACCATATCATGGGCATAGCGTTGCGCCTGCTGCGCATCCAGGACTTGCGTATCATTAACTGGCGCACCGGTTGCTAATTCCAGATTAAATTCGATGATGTCATCACCGTCGCCTTCTACTACTGTCATGCGACCGCCATGTAAATGTAGAATTTGCTGGCAAATCGGCAGACCTAAACCAGGGCCTTTTGCTGGTGTACCACCTGGTTTAGAACCGCTGGCTTTTTTATCTTTAACGTATTCTTCAACCTGATTAAAAGGCACAAATAATTTTTTCTGTAACAGCGATTTACTGGCAAATTGCCCATGATTACGCAGGCTCAGAATGACGTGCGTACCTGTACAACGCAAGACGATTTCTAACCGCGATTTTGGTAATGCATGACGCGCCGCATTGTTGATCAACTCGCGTAAAGCCCGCGTAAGCCAGATGCTACTTCCATACACAGGAGGTAATTCAGCATCAAGACCATCTAAATAGATTTCCAGACCACGCGATTCCAACTGCTTATTCTCGGCATTCAAAGCGCTTGTAATCATGGTTTCAAAAAGCAAACGTTCCTGATCAACCAAAGGTGAAGTTCCAAATAGTTCTGCCAACATTTCGATTCTTTGCAAGCGTTCTGAAATCGCTTTGCCATTTTCTACCAGACCTTGCATTTCAGGCGAACTATCCTCTTCTGAAAAAAAATCCAGTTGTTGAGCGAACTGATGAATTGGTCGTGCCAAATCAATCCTGATGAATTCGTAGAAATTTTTTAAGGTCATTTCATAAAATTGTTTTTCAGTCTGAATGTGTGTCACGATTGCATACTGATCGGCTATTGGTAACGGCATCAGTTTGGCGATGCAGCCAGCGGGACTACCCAATTGTGTTGGCAGTGGGACACTCAAGGGTGCTTTACCAAATCCTGCTGCTAAATCGCGTACACCTTTGACTATCCGTGGATCAGGAAAAGGCATACCGATTTTGGCAGAAAATACGGTATTTCCTGGATCATTGACGTATTGCACGATGCCTTCTTTGTTCACAATGGCAACCCCATCGCTTAAAGCATCAAAGAAAATTTTCATCTGGGCATTCATGATTTGCTCCTGCACATTTTCCATGTTTCTACATGCTTACTGATCGCTTTTAATAGCTGAGGCAACACAACCGGTTTTTTGTAGCATTCGATTACTGAAGGTAGTCCACCCAAGTCATCCATTTCTTGTTTCGATAATCTGGTTGTGACGATGATCCTTATCGTTTCAGACCAAGAGTGTTTACTCAATGTCGCTAAAAATTGAAAACCATCCACATGTGGCATCACGACATCGGTAATCAACAAATGTGGTGGTGCTTCACCTATTCGTATCAGGCTTTCGAGAGAATTTTTAATTGATAAAACTTTGATGGGAGCGCCGGGCATGCTGGCGTAAAAGTCAGTCAGACTTGTATGCAAAGGCTGATCATCCACAACCAAAATATCAAATGTCTCTCCAGCATCCACAAAGGGAAAGCGCGCGGTACACATCGCATCGACAGAACTCTTGAATATCCGCCGATGACCTCCAGGAGTTTTCCAGGCATGAAGGCGACCTTGCGCCACCCACATTTGCACGGCTCTGATGCTGACCTTGAGAACTTCAGCGGCATCACGGGTCGATATTGTTTCAGCATCTGGAGCAATTTTCAGGTCGCTTTTCATGACGTACCTCGCTTCGCTTTTTTCATACTATTCGTTTATTTCGTATTTACAAGGAGCAACATTTCAACAATTGTTAAATCTATTTATAAGGAATATTTAATAAATAACTTGCTTTAAAAAATATTTCCGATCAGGCTAATTTGACCTTCGACATCTAGGAAACACATGTAATTAGCAAAAAACATACATAACGAAATTCCCTTTTGCCTCTTCAAAGCCAGTTACAATCACGGCTTATGCATATTTTTTAAAAAGTTTTTATGGCACGCCTGCAATTAGAATTTCCTGAAGACCAGTACTACTTTTCCACACCCCTGACAGTTCGGGTGACCGATATCAACGGCGCAAATCATCTCGGCAATGATTCAATGATTTCTATGATTTCGGAAGCTCGGGCACGATTTTTGTTTGAATTTGGTATTCGCGAAACCGCACAAGAAGGTATTGGTATTATCGTGACTGATCTGGCAACGACTTATAAGGCCGAGGCGCATGCGCGTGATCAATTGCTATTTGAAGTCGGAATGATGGATTTTAATAAATATGGCGGCGATATTATTTTCCGCATCTCTCGCCCCGCCAACCAGACCTTAGTCGCGATGGCAAAATCGGGTTTTGTTTTCTTTGACTATCAGGCTGGCAAAGTCGTAGCAATGCCGGACGATTTCAAGGCAAAATTTTCCCGCGTTAATTACATCGATTAGATAAAACCCAGCTAGATTGATTGTCCACCAGCACTTATGGCCTCAGAAGGATTGCTATGCAAGTAGTTACAAATATAGTTGTCGCACTCATCGCAGTTTTACATGTGTACATTCTGGTATTGGAAATGTTTTTGTGGGAAAAACCAGCAGGATTGCGTGCATTTCGGCAAACCAAAGAGTCTGCAGCGGCGACAAAAGTACTAGCTGCAAACCAAGGCTTATATAATGGCTTTTTAGCGGCCGGATTGTTCTGGGGTTTGCTGTTGGGTGCGGCTGGTCAAGATGTAAAAATTTTTTTCCTGTCTTGCGTGTTTATCGCTGGCGTTTATGGCGCTGCGACCGCCAGCCGCAAGATTTTGTTCATACAGAGTGTTCCGGCGGCAATCGGTTTGATATTAGTTTTTCTGGCATAAGCCACTACAAAAATGGCAGAGTGATCTCTGCCATTTTTTGTTTCCGAGCCAATGCGACAATGACTATATAAAAATTACAAATACAGCATGCGGTGTCGTTCTTCTTCGGAAGGTTCGATATTACGCTCTTCATAAAACGCATAAATCGCGTCGACAATATTGGCGGGTTCATCAATTAATTGCACCAGATTCAGGTCTTCTGGCGCAATCATGCCATTACCTGCCATCTGCACTTTAATCCATTCGAGCAAACCACCCCAAAAGCTTGTCCCAATCAATATCACCGGAATGCGCCGGGTTTTTCCCGTCTGCATCAAGGTCAAGACTTCACTGACCTCGTCCATGGTGCCAAAACCGCCGGGATAAACCACGTAGGCATCAGCGTATTTTACAAAGGCGACTTTACGTGCAAAGAAATGACGGAAAGTCAGGCTGATGTTTTGCCAGGGATTGCTTTTTTGCTCATGTGGCAATTCAATATTGAGACCTACAGAGGCCGATTTACCCTCATAGGCACCTTTATTAGCCGCCTCCATAATGCCAGGGCCGCCTCCAGATACCACTGCAAACCCTTCATCGGACAAGCGGCGCGATAAATCGACACAACTTTGATAATACGGGTCATCCGGCTTGATTCTGGCTGATCCGAAAATCGTCACCGCAGGACCAATATTTGAAAGGCGCTCGGTAGAGTCGATAAACTCTGCCATAATCGTGAACATATGCCATGATTCACGCGCTTTTAAGGCAGTTGCCTTATCTTTGTCAATAATCTGGCGCAACCTAGTCACATTTTTTCTGTTCTCGTTCATATGCAAAATACCCTGTTGTTAGTTGATGGTTCCAGCTATTTGTACCGTGCTTTTCATGCTATGCCTGATCTGCGCAACCCGCAAGGCGAACCCACTGGTGCCATTTACGGCATGATCAATATGTTACGCCGCCTGCGTAGCGACTATCCGGCAGCATACATGGCGTGCGTATTTGATGCAAAAGGCAAAACATTCCGCGACGATTTATATCCGGAATACAAAGCACAACGAGCACCGATGCCTGACGATCTGCGACTGCAAATTGAACCTATCCATGAAGTCGTCAAAGCCATGGGTTGGCCAATTCTGATGGTCGAAGGTGTAGAAGCCGATGACGTGATCGGCACACTGGCGGTAGAAGCCAGCAAACTCGGTATGAATACCGTGGTATCAACAGGTGATAAAGATCTGGCGCAACTGGTCAATTCACAAGTCATGTTAATAAACACCATGACCAATGAAAAAATGGATGAGCCTGGTGTCTTGGCAAAATTTGGCGTACCACCGAACCGCATCATCGACTATTTGACCCTGATTGGCGACACCGTCGATAACGTCCCGGGCGTGACAAAGTGCGGCCCCAAAACGGCGGTCAAATGGCTGACAGAGTTCGATAGCTTAGATGGTGTGATCGCGAACGCTGACAAAATCAAAGGCGTGGTCGGTGATAACCTTCGTGCGGCACTTGAATGGTTACCACGCGGTCGTGAATTGATTACAGTAAAAACAGATTGCGACCTTGCCGCACATTATCAATCGATACAAGCGAGTCTGGTATCGCAAGCAGAAAGCAAAGAAGCAATGCTCGCTTTCTTCACGCGCTATGGTTTTAAAACCTGGTTACGTGAATTATCCGGCGACGCCACAGCTGGTGCAACGCCACTTAGCTCTGGATCTGCATCTGCCTCTTCGGGTAATACGCCAGCACAAGCGGGTTTATTTAATGAAGACGCAAACGCTAATCAAAGCGAAGCGAAAGTCGTTATTAAAAACTATGAAACCGTGTTGACCGAAGCGGCATTGGATGAATGGATTCATCGCATCAACGCCGCCAGTTTAACCGCCGTGGATACGGAAACCACCTCATTAGAACCAATGACAGCACAACTGGTTGGCATCTCACTGTGTTGTGAAGTCGGACACGCTTGCTACATCCCCGTCGCACATAATTACGGTGACTGTCCAACACAGCTATCGAAGGCATTAGTGTTAGAAAAACTCAAGCCATGGCTGGAAGATGATAGCAAAGCAAAGGTCGGTCAAAATCTGAAATACGATACGCATATTTTTGCGAATCAAGGTGTACATTTGCGTGGTATCAAACACGATACCTTGCTGGAATCCTATGTATTTGAGTCGCATAAATCGCATGATATGGATAGTCTGGCTTTACGTCATCTCGGCAAAAAGACCATCAGCTTTGAAGAAGTGTGCGGCAAAGGCGCTGCGCAAATATGCTTTGATCAGGTTGATCTGGAACGCGCTACCGCCTACGCCGCCGAAGATGCTGACATCACGCTGCAATTGCATTTGGCGATGTGGCCAGAGATAGAGCCTGACGCAAACCTGCAGCGCGTTTACCACGACATCGAATTGCCAACGTCTATCGTTCTGCAAAAAATTGAACGTAATGGCGTGCTAATCAACAAAGACCTGCTGGCGACGCAATCGAACGAAATTGGCAAACGCTTGTTAGAGCTGGAAAACAAAGCCTATGAACTCGCAGAACAGCCGTTCAATCTAAATTCCCCAAAGCAGTTAGGTGAAATTTTCTTTGGAAAACTTGGTCTGCCGGTCGTCAAAAAAACGCCTTCCGGTGCGCCATCAACCGATGAAGAAGTATTGCAAAAACTGGCTGAAGATTATCCCTTACCTAAAGTGCTACTAGAATATCGCGGTTTGGCAAAACTCAAATCGACCTATACCGATAAGTTGCCTAAGATGGTCAACACCAGCACAGGCCGTGTTCATACCAATTATGCGCAAGCCGTTGCAGTAACCGGTCGATTGGCTTCGAATGATCCGAACTTACAAAATATTCCAGTCCGCACAGCGGAGGGTCGCCGCATCCGTGAAGCGTTTGTAGCCGCTCCTGGCAATGTGATTATCTCTGCCGACTATTCGCAAATTGAATTGCGTATCATGGCGCATATTTCTGGTGATGCGAGTTTGCTCAAAGCGTTTGCTGATGGCGAAGACGTACACAAGGCAACGGCATCAGAAATTTTCGGTGTATCGTTACCAGAAGTGACCAGCGAACAACGCCGCTACGCCAAGGTCATTAACTTTGGCCTGATCTATGGCATGAGTGCATTTGGACTAGCGGGGAATCTTGGTATAGAACGCAGTGCTGCGCAAAACTATATCGACAAATATTTCCAACGTTATCCAGGCGTCGCGCAATATATGGCTGATACACGCACCAAAGCCAAGGCACATGGCTACGTCGAGACTGTATTTGGTCGCCGTCTGTGGCTGGCAGAAATCAATAGCCCAAATGGTCCACGCCGTCAGGGTGCGGAGCGTGCAGCGATTAACGCGCCTATGCAAGGTACAGCTGCCGATTTAATTAAACTGGCAATGATTGCGGTACAAAATTGGCTGGAAGCGGATCACTTGCAATCTAAAATGATTATGCAAGTTCACGATGAATTGGTACTCGAAGTACCTGAATCTGAACTCGAACTAGTCAAGAAAAAATTGCCAGAACTGATGGCCAATGTCGCTCAATTAAATGTGCCGTTATTGGCTGAAGTCGGCGTCGGCACAAACTGGGAAGAAGCGCATTAAATCTGCCTGAAATTCAAAAAGCCGTGCAATCAGACAATGCTGACTGCACGGCTTTTTTTATGATGCAAAGTTTATTTCTTTTCCTTCAACCATTCTGCATGCGCAGATTCAGCAGCCTTAATTGCCCGATCAATGTGCTCTAGAGAACGATGACGCAATTCACGTGCATCCGGATTATCTTCTTCTTTGTCGATATCAGCATGTGCTTTTTTCAGCGTTTCGATTGCTTTCAATAAACGGCTGCCGTGTTCTTTCACGTCGACACCAGGATGATCATTGAGGTTCTTACCGTCATCAATGGATGCGCGTTTGATTTCATTGATCGCAGCATCAATTTCATTAATGCCTTTATCTTCGCCTGCATAAACTTTAGCGTCGCCCGCTTGGTGATACAGAAACCAGCGTGCTGTGCGCAAATCAGTCAGTGCATGTAAATAAGCTGGATGTTTACCAGGTACCATTTGCGCCATCGACACAAAAGGGGACAACCCAACAACGAGTGCAAAAGGGATCAGGCATTTTACGAGTTTGCTCATGGCAATTCCTTTAAACAAATTTTAAGAAGTCATTTTGATCATGCGCCGAACTGCGATAATGAACATCAAATTCCATCATTTATTGATCGGTGCAGTGCTACCATTAACGGTCATTAAGAAAGGCGGTTGACATTGAATATTCTTGTCTCTGCCATCATCTTCACCGCTAAAATTTGACCAAACTGAGAATCATAGCCTTGCAAAAAACCATTTGTCATATTCAGAATGCATCGACTTGTATCAGGAGTATTACAATATGCTTTTATGGTGTGAGGGAGAATTTTGAAAAAAATTTGGGTGCAGTTGCAAGCCGATACGCTTTGCTAATAAAGTCATTTTTGCGACAAACCTTCACTCACTAACAAGGAATCCCGTAGCACTTCAACTGCATTCATCATTCATATTATTTATCTCATTATGCTAACCATTCTCCAAGCCGATTTACAACAAGTGCAGCATGCAGACGATTTGGTATTGATGCTAAATACCTATGCCAGCGACCCCATGGGTGGTGGCGAACCGTTATCAGATTTTGCACGACAAAACCTGATCGCCGAGTTACAAAAGCGCCCAAATATTCGTGGCTTTCTCGCCTATCAGAATGATCAGGCGGTTGGATTTGCCATTTGCATAGAGGGCTTTTCTACGTTCGCTTGTAAGCCTTTACTGAATATCCATGATTTTGGGGTACATCCCGCGTTCAGGGGACAAGGAATCGCCAAAAAATTATTAAGCTTCATCAGCAACTTTGCACAAACCAAAGGTTTTTGCAAAATCACGCTGGAAGTATTACAGGGCAACGCGCCAGCACATGCTTTGTATATAGATCAGGGATTTACCAGTTATGAATTAAATCCTGCCATGGGTGGGGCAATCATGATGCAAAAAAAGTTCACTTAGCAATGAACAAATACAGTACGAAGAACAGGATGATCTGTTCCGTGTTTTGGAGGCAATTTCCTAAATAAATTGATGCCTGCATGCACCTGCCGTAAAGACAGCAATTACAATGTTGTTCGACATTCATGCGGATTAAGAGATATTTCCTCATTCAGGTTTAGTAATAAATAAAAAGTAATAAGCAAAGCGGATCGACTCAACAACATCGTTTAAAGGAAAACAAATGACTATTGATTTCAAAGGCAGAGTTGCAATTGTGACTGGAGCTGGTGGCGGTTTAGGGCGTGAGCATGCATTAGCACTGGCGGCACGCGGTGCCAAAGTAGTCGTTAATGATCTTGGCGGTGCGCGCGATGGCTCCGGGTCATCGTTAACCGCAGCACAAGCAGTCGTAGAAGAGATACGCGCTGCTGGCGGTGAAGCAATCGCCAATGGTGCTTCCGTGACAGATTTCGCCGCCGTGCAAGCGATGGTCGCAGAGACGATCGCGCAATGGGGTCGGGTCGATATCCTGATCAATAACGCAGGGATTTTGCGCGATAAAAGTTTCGCCAAAATGGACATTGATGATTTCAAACTCGTTATGGATGTCCATCTGATGGGTGCCGTACATTGCTGTAAAGCGGTGTGGTCAGTCATGACTGAACAAAAATATGGTCGTATCGTGATGACGACTTCATCATCAGGCTTATACGGCAACTTCGGACAATCGAACTATGGTGCGGCAAAACTGGCGTTGGTAGGATTGATGCAAACCTTGTCGTTAGAAGGCGCCAAATACGATATTCGCGTCAATAGTCTGGCACCTACCGCAGCCACTCGAATGACAGAAAGCTTATTCCCTGCCGAATTTTTACAGGCACTCAAGGCCTCAGACGTGGTACCCGCAATGTTGGTGCTGGCAGCCCAGGATGCGCCAACCCGCGCCATCCTTTGTGCCGGAGCGGGTAGTTTTGAAGCAGCGAATATCACGTTGACGCCTGGAATATGGGTCGGTCGCGGTCAAGATGCGCCTGAGCAACTCGCTGCCCGTTTGGCAGAAGTACGCCAGCGCGAAGGCGAAACTGTGCCTGAAAGTGGTACCGCTCAAGGGCATCTGGAATTGAGCAAGGCCATGAGTAAAATGCAAAAAAATTAAGAAGTTCTTGCCTATATGAGTTTCGTTCGCTTGTATATTTAACAAGCGAACGAAATTAATACTCCACCTGAGTATAATTCTATTTTTGGCAGCTTCCTCTTATTTTATAATGGGATGAAATATATACTCCCCCTATTTTTCGTATTTTTGCAGTCCTAAACAAAACAGATTGCTGACGCCAGCGAAAGTCTGTGCCAAACTAAGCTCATGACACTCACAGAATTAAAATATATTGTCGCCGTCGCCCGGCAAAAGCATTTCGGTCATGCAGCAGAAGCTTGTTTTGTTGCACAACCGACGCTGTCCGTTGCGATCAAAAAACTCGAAGATGAGTTGGGAGTGACCATATTTGAACGTGGTGGAACAGAAGTTTCAACCACGCCACTCGGTGCGCAAATCGTCGCGCAGGCCGAGCGGGTTCTTGAGCAAACTGCTGCAATTAAAGAGATTGCTAAACAAAACAAAGATCCTCTCGCCGGCTCTTTCAGACTCGGTGTGATTTATACCATTGGCCCTTACCTGCTGCCAACTTTAGTCAAAACGATGATACAGCGCGTGCCGCAAATGCCGCTGGTGTTGCAGGAAAATTTTACCGTCAAACTCATAGAACTATTACGCCAGGGCGAATTGGATGCGGCGATTATGGCTTTGCCGCTCCCCGAACAAGGAATGATGGTTCAACCGTTATATGATGAGCCCTTTGTCGTTGCCATGCCCAAAGATCATGCTTGGACCAAACGCAAAGAAGTTTCGTCAGAAGAATTGAAATCAGAAACCATGCTGTTGCTTGGCAATGGCCATTGCTTCCGCGATCAGGTGCTGGAAGTGTGTCCGGAAATGGCTCGTTTCTCAACCACAGGTGACGGCATCGCCCGCACCTTTGAAGGCTCATCCTTAGAAACCATACGCCATATGGTGGCGTCAGGAATAGGATTAACGGTGCTACCAATCGCATCAGTACCCGACATGGAAACCACTGATGGCATGTTGCGTTACGTGCGCTTTGCCAAGCCGGTTCCGGATCGCCGCGTGGTGATAGCCTGGCGCAAGAGTTTTACCCGCCAGGCTGCGATAGAAGCGATACGCGAAGCCGTACTCGCCTGCGACCTGCCAGGTGTCACCATGTTAAACGAAAGCGCCAGCGCGCAATAAAGTCGTGACGCAATTTTTACTAACACACTCTTCTCTTCGTTGATTATTTTTATCAACCATGTATAGCCACAAGTGCTTTATGCTCCCACTCAAATTGGTAGGGAGCCTCAGCGCTTTGCCTTAGTGTTTGAGATAGTTGGATCAAGAAGAGTTTCGATAGCAGCCGAAACAAGCGCCAAGAATTAACCGATTTCAATTTCTTATTCAGCGACGAAGATGCTCATTGACCCCATTACTACGCCTCGCCTGAGCTTATGTGTTTTGAAACCAGAACATGCGAGCATACTACAGCACTACCTGCAAGAAAATCGCCAGCATCTCGCCCCTTGGGAGCCTATCAGGGATGATCGCTATTTTGAACTAGCGCAATGCGAGGAGCGTTTGCATCAACAATTGCAACAAATGGCAGCAGGGAATGGTGTGTTCCTGGCGCTGATGTGTGACCAACAAATGATAGGCAACTGCCATTTCAGCAATATCGTTCGTGGCGTATTTCAAGCATGCCATCTCGGCTATGCGATAGCACATACCCATCAAGGAAAAGGCTATATGACTGAAGCACTAAAGGCGGCCATTCAACATATGTTCGAACAAGAAAAATTGCATCGCATTATGGCAAACTACCTGCCAGAGAATGTGCGCAGTGCAGGTGTTTTAGAACGCCTTGGTTTCAAAAAGGAGGGTTATGCCAAGTCCTACCTGAAAATCAACGGTGCATGGCGTGATCATGTACTGACCGCATTAATCAGCACGACGATGCCTGAATAATCTTGGTTCAGGATTATCATCAAAAAGATTATAATGTTGTCTTTTTTAAACTTTTTAGATTCATTTCGGTCTCCCCCCCCCCCCGTTCAATGTTTGCAGAGAGCTTGCTTCAACATGCTATTGCCCCGTCTTTACTACTCTTACGCCATCCTATGCTTACTCTTTATTTCACCACTAAGCATTGCGCAAACCAATACGAATAGTTCCGTTGATACGAACTTACCGCAAAATCGACCACGCATTGCCTTAGTACTCTCGGGCGGTGGTGCGCGTGGGTTCGCCCACATAGGCGTATTGCGTGCACTAAGGCAAATGCGTATTCCGGTCGATATCGTCGTAGGGACAAGTATGGGTGCCGTCGTTGGTGGTGCCTACGCTGCCGGACGCACACCAGAAGAGTTGGAAAAGACGGTACATGATACCGACTGGGATAATGTCCTCTCAGATCGACCTGCCCGTACCGATTTAGATTTCAGACGTAAAGAAGAAGATACACTGATTCCGACCAGGATAGAATTTGCGGCAACCAAGAAAGGCGTATTTCTACCTCCGGCGGCGGCTGGCAACGCAGCCTTAGAGAACGCATTGACACAATTGCTCCCCGAGGGCATGCGTGACCATCCGGTAAATCAACTGGCCTTACCTTTTCGTTCAGCCGCATCTGATTTATTAACGGGTGATCTGGTCGAGCTGGATAACACGCCATTGCTGGCAACCATGCGCGCCTCTCTTGCGGTGCCAGGTGTTTTTGCGCCGGTACGTATTAAAGAAAAGCTCGTCGTCGATGGTGGTTTGGTCAGTAATCTTCCTGTAGAAATGGCGCGGGCAATGGGTGCAGACATCATTATTGCAGTCAATGTCGGGACACCTTTAGCCAAAGAGCATCAATTGCAAAGTGCCGTCGATGTGGCAACGCAAATGCTGCAAATCCTTACCGAACAAAATGTGCAACGCTCAATCAAGCAATTAAAATCCGATGATATTTTAATTTCGCCCAGTCTTGATGGCATTAGTTTTCTTGATTTCGCCCAATATCCACGCGCCATCAAAGCGGGAGAAAAAGCCGTTGAAAATTTAAAAGAAAAATTGCAAAACCTGAGCATTTCTCAGGAAAAATTTTCATCCTACGAAGAGCATCGTTTATACGCCGGATCAATCACTAAAACACCCATCACAGCATTGCCGGTTGCAAAGATCGAAGTTGAGGGCACGCAATACATCAACCCAATTGCTTTGATTTCTCAGACAGGATTAGAGGAAGGTCAGGTACTGACTCAAGAACAAATTCGTAAGGCAACAACGCGACTTTATGGTCGGGGAGATTTGGACAACGTCGAAACCATGATCAGCGATAAAGATGGTGAACGCAGTGTTCTGATTAAACCAACTGAATCGAATTCCAGTCGCAATCGACTGCGCTTCGGAATGGAACTCGCCAGCAATTTTTCTGACGAAAATAGTTTTTCCTTAGATTTGTTACACGTCGCTTCCTCACTTAATTCATACGGAGGGGAGCTACGTACGTTGGCAAAAATTGGTAGTGTCAGAAAATTCAAAACACAGTTCTGGCAACCTTTAGCACCCGCTTCCCAGTGGTATATTGCGCCAGCAATCGAATACAGCGCCCGTAACCAAAATATTTATGATAGCGGAGTCAAGATCGCCAACAGAGAAATCAGCAACACCAGCGCCACATTTTTAGTAGGACGACAATTCGGCAATTGGGGAAGTCTTGAAGCGGGTATAGAGAGAGGGTATAGAAAGATTAACTCGGAATTATCATCAGACCCTGAACAAACTTTCGATCCTAATCTGCGCTTTTTTGACACTACCCAAATTATTAATTTTAAAGTAGACACACTCAATTCGCTCGCTTTCCCTACGCAAGGCAGTTACGTCAATGCCATTTGGCAAAGATCACCAAGCAAAGTCTCAGGAGAACCTTCCACAGCGGAATCCACCATCAGTGCCTTGCGGGCATTTGAATATGGTGACTGGTCAGGACACATATACGGTGAGTGGTCGCGTACACAAAACAAAGATCCGGATACACCTCTGGGTGGTTTTCTGAGATTATCAGGATTACCAACGAACTCGTTAAACGGCGATAGAAGTGTGTTTGGGCGGATCGTAGTTGCACGTAAAATAGGTGCACTGCCCAGCACAGTGGGTGGCGCGATCCGCTTTGCCTTGTCCGCGGAAGTCGGAGGTACCTACGGTACGACCGAACCTTTTAGCAGAGGTATTTTAAAGCAGGCTGGTAGCGCTAGCTTGTCAGTCGACACCCGCTTTGGCCCACTGTTTTTTGGTGCTGGAGCAACCCGTGGCGCGGGCTCCGCCATCTATCTTTTCTTAAGCCCAATCTGGTGAGTCGTACGTGGGAGTTCAGGCTTCGTCTCTGGACGGCGTAAAGCAGTCAAGGCAGAAAATTCCCATGATTGGAAACCAACCAAGAGCGTAAAGCCATCGCGCTCTTCTGGTTTTAAGCGGCGATCATCTTGCTGCAAACGCGCCAGTTCCGCAGCGAGATGCTGAATTTTTTGCACAATTTCCATGGCGCTGCGGTCTGAAACCCTTGCTGGTACGCAAAGCAAGGTTTCGCCAGTGTGATTAAAAGTACCTTTAAAATAATCACTCACGACGTGATCACGGAAAAACTGCTGCACGGGGCCGTCGGGGCGCCAGTGAAACGCAGGCGAAACATTCAAGCGATAGCGATTATTCGGACGTAATTCAATCAACTCCAACTTATCCAGTGCAATCAAATGCAGGACACATTCGGCCTGACTCAACTCATAAGTTTCAACAATTTGTTCCAGTGTCCAGTGACCTAGGCAAGAAATAGCGACCAACAGAAGCTTGGCGTCTGCAATCAGAGATTTTTCCTGTTCCAGCGTTAAGGTATCAGAATGCGGTGTCACATCCGCGGCTTGGCGAAACACGTCTTCCAATGCGATACCGGCTGCTTTGCAGATTTCTGCCAGGCGCGATAAGTTCATGTCCTTTTGGCCGAACATACGCTTTACGCTGGACTCGCTCATCCCTATGCGTTCAGCCAGAATTTTGTAGGTCACTCCAGCAGCCCGAAGCTCAGCGCGCAATACATTCAGTAATAACTCAGGTGAACTCATGGCTTCCCTTTAAAATTGAGATTTTGAAACAATAGCATCAAATTTCGATACCATAGATACTGTTTTCTAGACCTTAGAACATTTTACTAGTCCGAAGTTTTATGAATTGCGACACTACGCTCAGCAATCAATATTCTTGAATTTTAAGTGAGTAACAACTGTCTGACCAAGCCAACGTGGTGTTCTGGTCAGACATTTCTCTGACGTAGTTGAGCACTTGCTTGATTACTGTGAGCGTAGCGGGTGAATCGTGTCTCCTCCACCATTTACCCGCTGAATCCCAACATCAGACATGGAAGGTGTTTATGAAAACGATCATCCGCTATAGCGCCTGTATTCTGGCCACAGGTATCGTCTTTGCTTCCGGCTACATGCTTGGACAACAGCACGGGATAGAGCAAGTATCGAATCGTCACCTGACAGATATGTCGAATCTAATCAGCGATTCCGAACCAGCAGAAAAAGACCTGATCACGCAAATGCCACGCCGCAAACCTTCGATGTTGATGTGAATTTCTCAGTTGCTTTAATCAATTCGCTTCTGCGTGTGCGGATCAAATCTGTGCATGCTATCAAAGGTAAATCCTGCCGTCGTCTTCTGCCCAACGCTCACTGGCGTTCCCACAGGTGCACGTACAACAACTTGCTGACCGGCGCAGCGTCCATGAATCAATAAATCGGCACCTAAAGACTCCACCAGTTCGACCTCAAATGGTAAGCCAGGCATACCGATAAATAAATGTTCAGGACGCACACCGAGTATAGTTTCGGTATCGGCCTCAGTCTGACGTTGCAGATGCAAAGGATGGAATGGCAATTCGAATTTAACCTCGCCTATCGTCATCCAATGTCCATCGCTACTGATTTTACCTTGCAGCAGATTCATTGGCGGCGAGCCGATAAAGCTCGCTACAAAACTCGTGGCTGGCCTGGAATAGACTTCATCTGGTGTACCAATTTGCTCTGCCACGCCACCATTCATCACAATCATGCGCTGCCCTAAGGTCATCGCTTCCACCTGATCATGCGTGACATATAAGCTGGTCGTTGCCAATGCTTTATGCAGTTTCTGAATTTCCAGG
Organism: Undibacterium sp. Dicai25W; assembly: GCF_049340505.1. Lineage (NCBI taxonomy): Bacteria > Pseudomonadati > Pseudomonadota > Betaproteobacteria > Burkholderiales > Oxalobacteraceae > Undibacterium > Undibacterium sp. Dicai25W. The sequence continues at coordinate 209,489 of NZ_JBMPOQ010000002.1, forward strand.
CGCATTTGCACACGTAACTTGGCATCCAGATTTGACAATGGCTCATCAAACAAAAAGACCGCTGGTTCACGCACAATTGCACGCCCCATCGCTACTCGCTGACGTTGGCCACCAGACAGAGCGCGGGGCGTACGATCGAGTAAATTTTCCAGTTCAAGAATCTTGGCGGCCTTATTAACGCGGTCTGTAATTTCCAGTTTTGAATAACCGCGTATCTTCAAGCCATACGCCATGTTTTCAAAAACACTCATGTGCGGGTACAGCGCATAGTTCTGAAACACCATCGCAATATCGCGGTCTTTTGGCTCCAGGTCATTGACGACTCTGTCACCGATCACTACATCGCCTTCGCTAATTTCTTCGAGACCAGCGATCATGCGCAACAAACTCGACTTACCGCAGCCTGAAGGACCAACGATAACGACAAACTCACCATCATCAATATCGACAGAAACACCATGAATCACATTCACTGCTTTTTTGCCGTGACCGTATATTTTTTTTACGTTTTTTAAGTGGACTTGTGCCATCTTCACTCTCTATACAAATTCTTTATTTTGCGGGTTGCTCGCTGCGAAAAAAAGCCATTATTTTTCTGAGTCAACCAATCCTTTGACAAACCATTTCTGCATCAAGATGACAATCAATCCCGGTGGCAGCATCGCCAACAATAGAGTGGTCATGACCAGATTCCATTCGACAGCAGCGTCGCCACCAGCAATCATGCGCTTAATCCCGACACCAATCGGATACATATTTTGGTCAGTCGCCACCAACAACGGCCATAAGTACTGATTCCAGCCATAAATGAACATGATCACAAACAGTGCCAGCAAATTAGTACGTGATAAAGGCCAGATCACATCTTTAAAGAAGCGTAATGGTCCCGCGCCATCGATGCGCGCAGCTTCGGCCAGCTCGTCAGGAATTGTCAAAAAAAACTGCCTGAAAAGAAAGGTCGCTGTTGCTGAAGCAATCAGGGGTACAGTCAAACCGGCGTACGAATTGAGCATACCAAGATCAGAAATGACTTTATAAGTCGGATTAATCCTGACTTCGACTGGCAACATCAGGGTCAGAAAGATCATCCAGAAAAATAAACGTCTGCCCGGAAAGCGGAAATACACCAAAGCAAATGCAGACAACATAGAAATCGAAATTTTTCCAACGGCAATCAGCAATGCAGAGGCAAGGCTTACCCACAACATACGCGCAACCGGATTAATATCTACATTGGCACTCGCACCGCCATTGAGCACTGTCACAATGTTATGCCATAGCTGATCGCCGGGAATTAAAGAAATCGGTGCTAGTGCTGCCTGGTCGGAGGTTTGCGTGCTGGCGACAAATGCAATGTAAATCGGAAATGCAATCAGCAACACACCAAAGATCAAGACGAAGTGACTCAGCGCATCCAGAAAAGGTCTACGTTCTATCATGTTCAATACTGCACTTTCTTTTCTACATACTTAAACTGCACTACTGTCAGCACAACCACGATCAACATCAAAATAACAGACTGCGCCGCAGCGCTACCAAGATCACCGCCTTTAAAGCCATCATTAAACACTTTAAACACCAGAATCTCGGTTTCTTTACCTGGACCACCCTGCGTCGTGGCTTCTACGATCGCAAATGTATCAAAGAACGCATACACAATATTGACGACTAACAGAAAAAAACTGGTCGGTGTCAGTAAAGGCAGAACGATAGAAAAAAAACGCCGAACCGGTCCGGCACCATCAATTGCGGCTGCTTCAATCAAGGATTTTGGAATCGACTGCAACCCAGCAAGGAAAAATAAAAAGTTATAGCTGATCTGCTTCCACACTGCCGCTAACACGATCAAAATCAACGCATGCTGGGCATTCAGCAAATGGTTCCATTCAATACCAACGTGGCGCAACAAATGGGCAACAACACCGAGCGTAGGATTAAGCAAGAACATCCATAAAACACCGACAACAACGGGCGACACGGAATACGGCCAGATCAACAACGTTTTATAGACAGCTGCACCGCGTACCACGCGATCAGCAAACACGGCGAGAAGCAAGGATATGCCCAGCCCCAATACCGCCACCAACACGGAAAATATACCCGTCGTTTTAAACGAAGTCAGATAGCTGGGGTCGGCAAATAAGGTGTTGAAATTATCCAGCCAGACAAACTCACTGGACAATCCAAATGCATCTTGTAGCAAAACTGATTGATATAGCGCTTGTGCTGCCGGCCAGAAAAAAAATAAAACTGTCACAATGAGCTGCGGTGCCAATAAAGCGTAGGGCACCCATCGTGAGCGAAAACGCGCTCGTTTTTCCAAGAATCACCTTCTGATAAAAATAGTCAAATCAAGACAATCGATACAACCGATACAACCGATACAATCATTAAGCACGATATTAGTTGCAGTATCGAACTTAAAAAGTCCCCTCACTTTTAGTGTCATCGCGAAAGCATTTGCTTGTACCCAGCGCAAAAGCTATCGCGACGATATCATGAGGTCGCTTATTTATTAGCTTTTTCGAAGCGAGATAATAAATCATTACCCCTTGTTACGGCTGCATCTAAGGCTTCTTTCGCTGTCTTTTTTCCGGTCCAGACAGATTCCAATTCTTCATCAATCACAGTACGGATTTGTGGAAAGCTACCCAGACGGATGCCACGTGACTTATCTGTCGTTTTTACCACCATTTGCTGAACCGCGACTCCTGTGCCTGGATTTTTTTCATAGAAGCCAGATTTTTTAGTCAATTCATACGCAGCCGTGGTGATTGGCAAATAGCCCGTTTCTTGATGCCATTTAGCTTGTACTTCGGGTTGCGATAAGAACTTATAAAATTTAGCAACACCTTTGTATTCTTCATTCTTCTTACCACCCATGGTCCATAAAGAAGCGCCGCCAATAATCGTATTTTGTGGTGCCCCTGGTACGTCGGAATAATATGGTAAAGCACCCACACCAAATTTAAATTTCGCATTTTTGACGATCACGCTATAGACAGAGCTCGATGAAGTCAGCATCGCGCATTCACCCGAATAAAACTTCGCATCAGCTTCGCTCTTACGGCCTGCATACACAAAGTAGCCTTGCTTAGCCCAGTTCGCCATATCTTCGATATGTCTGACATGCAGAGGGCTATTGAATTTCAGACGCGCATCGAGTCCACCGAAACCATTATTTTTTGATGCGAAATCAACGTTATGCCATGCTGAAAAATTTTCCAGCTGGATCCAGGTTTGCCAACCAGTGGTGTACGGGCATTTACTGCCAGCGACTTTCAGGCGTGCCGCATCGGAAATCATTTCCTGCCATGTTGTCGGCGGTTTGTTCGGATCAAGCCCTGCTTTGGCAAACAACTCTTTATTATAGAAAAGCACCGTCGTTGAACTATTAAATGGCAACGACAGCATCTGGCCGTTTGGTGCCGTGTAATAACTCGCCACTGCCGGAATATATACAGATGGTTCAAACTTTTCGCCAGCAATTTTCATCACTTCGGATACTGGCTTGATGGCGCCTTTGGCATACATCATGGTCGCCGTACCGACCTCGAATACTTGTAAAATATCTGGCGCATTTCCAGCACGAAAGGCAGCGATCGCGGCCGATAAAGATTCATCGTATTCACCTTTGTAAACCGGGGTAACCTTATACTCAGACTGGCTTTTATTGAATTCATCGGCCAGGTTATTGACTCTGTCACCCAGAGCACCTGTCATTGAATGCCACCAACTTATTTCGGTTACTGCTAAGGCGGGAGCGGCTTGTGTCAGCATCAACGCGGCCGAGGCAGCCAAGCCAAATTGTCGTAAAAATTTCATGTAATTTCCTGGAGTACAGATAATGAGCAGGACACTTGCAATAAATGGTCATCAGCAAGGCTCTTAAGGGTGTGCCAGTTGAAACCTTCACCTGGGCGCATTCAGCGCCTGGTTTGCAAAATACCTGATTAAATAAATAGATCGGCTAAGATAGCATTGAGACCACTTGATGTATAGAGGACTTATAATTCCATTTGATTGAAACAACAAACAAGTAAAAATGAACGCTTTTGTTACCCGTTGTCATTGGTATGTCAAATTAGTACGCTTAGATAAACCCATAGGAATTTTATTGCTATTGTGGCCTACTCTGGTGGCGCTGTGGTTTGCTTCCGCCGGTAAGCCAGATTGGAAACTTGTCTTCATTTTTAGTGTTGGAACCGTCTTGATGCGGTCCGCAGGTTGCGCGGTCAATGATTTTGCAGATCGCGATTTTGACAAGCACGTGAAACGTACTGCGGAGCGGCCACTGACGAGTGGCAAAATTTCAGGTAAAGAAGCACTGGCGGTGGCTGGAATTTTAGCTCTGATCTCGTTTGCGTTAATCCTGCCTTTGAATACATTAACCAAGCAACTTTCAGTGTTTGCGGTATTGATCGCCGTAAGTTACCCGTATTTCAAACGCTTTTTTGCACTCCCTCAGGCTTATTTAGGGATCGCGTTTGGCTTTGGCATACCTATGGCTTACGCGGCGGTTCAAAATGCTGTTCCTATGAGCGCCTGGATATTACTGCTTGCCAATGTATTTTGGTCGCTTGCATATGATACTGAATATGCGATGGTCGATCGTGATGACGACTTAAAAATAGGCATCCGTACTTCGGCAATAACGTTTGGTCGCTACGATGTGCTGGCGGTGATGTTGTGTTATGGCGCAAGCTTCTCCTTGATTTCTGTGATAGCGCACCAATATGGTTTAAGTAGCTGGTTTTATATGGGGATGGGAGTTGCAGTAGTTTTTGCGCTCTACCATTACACACTCATACGTGAACGTGATCGCATGCGCTGCTTCGCAGCGTTCAGGCATAACAATTGGCTGGGAGCCGCAATCTTTGCTGGTGTTGCACTTGACTATGCATTAAAGTAAAAGTCTGTATTTGCACAGGCAAGCAAAATTCCTGGCAGGATATCTCATCCGCCCCTGCAGTTTGACCAGAACATGGTGCCGGATGACGTAAGGTGAATATAGCAACAATTGCATTGTTTTTTGATCTACCGCAAGTGTCGCAAGTCGAGTTGTACCTAGACTGAATCTGGATGTTTTATCTAAAACCAATTTAAAGGAACGAAGATGAGCTCTGTAGAACAGCAAAAAGACAAATTAATGGACGATTTGCATCAGGTCATACGTGATGCCGAAGACATGCTCAAAAACACTGAGCAACAATCTGGTGAAGGCTTTAAAGCAGCGAAAGCACGCTTTGAGCATACTCTGCGAAATGCCAAAGCTGAATTGGCTCGCGTTGAAGAAATCGTTGTTACCCGCACCAAAGACGCAGCCCGCGCCACGGATGTGTATGTCAAAGAAAACCCATGGCAATCTGCTGGTATCGCAGCCGGCGTGGGATTGCTAGTAGGGTTGTTGATCGGTCGCAATAAATAAATATGGCGATTCTTGACTCGCTAGGCCAACTGGCGGCGACCTTCATTGGCATCGTCCATACCAGGCTGGAACTGGCATCAGTAGAGATCGAAGAAGAATTGGGACGTTTTTTCTCACTTCTGCTTTGGTCTCTCGTCGCCCTTTTTTGCGCTTGTTTTGCGCTAGTTTTGCTCGCGGTACTGTTAATTGCGGTATTTTGGGAAAGTCACAGAATTATTGTCGTTACCGGCATGATTTCTGTTTTCTCCGCTGCTGCGCTGGGTTTGGGATTTTGGTTGAGGGCTCAGTTTGTTAAAAAACCGCGTTTACTTTCGCTCACATTATCAGAGCTAAGCAAGGATGCCTCTGCACTGCATGGCAATTCTTCACGCTCACCGATAGATTAACGAATTGATGACTATGAACCCGAATCAACTTGCGCAACGCCGCGAAGCTTTGTTAATTAAGATTCGGGCACAAAGGCAAGTACTCACTTTGCAAACGCAAGAGATCAGACAATCGCTCGATATTGCAGAATTTAGCTATCAGTGTGCTAGCAGCGTCATAACAAAAGTCAAACAACAGCCACTGGCAGCAATTGCAATTGCTGCAGTAGTATTTGTCATCAAACCAACTCGTATTGCGTCACTCTCAAGAACCGCGCTTAAAACCTGGCAAATATGGAAAACAATCGTGCCAGTGATTAAACGATTTAAGTCAGAGTCGAAAAATTCTCCCTGAAACCGCTTTATCTCAATGGACGGCGTGCGCTACTGAACGCTAATTGGCCATTCATTTTCTTGGCAGCAAACAGCCAGAGCCGTTCGTTATTATCTCCAGGGCGAGCGCCCTCCCACACCAATTCCCAGTTTTTATCATGCATATGTTCTGGCTTCTGTTTTTGAAATCCATTAATTAACAGATAATCGCAGCTAGTATCAGGAATGTTCTCTTGTCTATAGGTTGTAATGCCAGCAAAATATCTGAGCATCGCTCTTTCAGACTCACCTAAATCCTTACTCGCCATACAGTCAAAATTACCTGGCAATGCGGTTTGCATGGAAGAAAAAACACTACGATAGCTTTTCGCATGATCAACCCAAGGCATAAGCAATTGACTCATCAACATCCAGCTCAAACCCAGGCCAGCAACCCAGCTGACTAAACCGCGACCTTGAATTTTAGAGAGCGATCCAAGTCCGGCAAAGGCCAAGGCAGTTAAACCGAAGGCAAAAACAACATGCCAGAATTCAAAATGCGGTACAAATTCTCTTGGCAAGACTCTAAGCAAGAACATCCATTCTGGTGGAGATCCTTTAATAGTCATGAGAGCCCACACCAACCAGATAAAGCCAATGACAAATCCAAAAATCATTCTTGCAGACCAATCCCAGATCTTATCCACACTGACAGCCAGATTTCGAGCTGCAGGAGCGGCAATCAAAGCAATCGGCAAAAGCAAAGGCAGCGCGTAATTGTCACGCGCCGAGGCTGCGCGCCATAACACGAGAAGCATAATCGCAAATACCAATCCACAAGCTTGTATCGCGGATGAAGTAAACAAGGAAGCGCGCTGACGCCATAGGGTAATCATTGCCAGCGGCATAGCTGGAAAAGCAAACCATGGTAAGGTGGTAATCCAAAAACCTTCCGTATGCGGAGCACCCAATTGCGCCACCGAAAAGCCAAAAAAGCGTCCCACGTTATTGAGCCAAAACCAATCCATAAACAACGTCGGGGAGCGATGATACAAGCATACCGGCCAAATCAATAGCCACGGTGAAGAATATAACATCGCTAATTTTAAGACCTGCCAGTAGCTAGACTTACGCCACTGTTTGAATAAGAACGGTAATAAAGCGACTGTCAGACCAAATACACCAAGCGCCAACACCCCTTTTGCCATAAACCCAATACCAACACCAGTTCCCATCAATGCACCTGAGCGATGCGGGTTTTCATCAATATGTACGAAACCCGCCGTAGCGACCGCAAAACCTGTCAACAAAGGCACGTCAGTTAACATCATGTGCGAATGCAGTACCAGACCGAGGCAACCCAATAAAGAAAGAACGGCATAACGCCCGTAACCACGGCCCCACCATTGGCGTGCAGCCCAACCAGCAGCAATGCAGGTTACCGACATAAATATACCAGTCGCCAATCTTGCGCCATCATGCAATGCCAGCCACGGCGAGAAGGTTTTTGCCATGATAGTGGCAAGCCAATAATACAACGGTGGCTTTTCCATAAATGGTTCACCAGCCATGGTCGGAACAATCCAATCACCTGTTTCGAGCATGTGATGAATGATTCCGAAAATATATGTTTCGTCTTGCTTCCAAGGATCATGACCGATCAAACCCGGAACAAGATACATTGATACTAGCAACAATAATGCAATCCATGTCCAATCAAAAGACGCGAGAAGGCGCCTTGGACGTTCCAAGGAAAATGGCGCTTTTATGCTATTCAGAATGTATGTGTTCTGATAACTATTGCCGGCAGTAGCCTGAAGCAAAGATGTAAAGAAACTGCGAAACCAAACAAAAAATTCCATACAAAAGCCAATAAAAGTGCAATGGGGTTTGTGCGGTTTACTGTTTTGTTTTCTCAGAAACTAAGAAAATTTCACCTGAAGGTGGTAAAACGCAACACTTGGGGAGGGATGTTACAATTGTTACAACTAACAGCATTAATAAACTATTAGTATCGCATTGTATCTCATTGAGACAAAATTTTACGCGTGTGCTTAGCAAATAAGAGCTCAGATTCTAACTAAATTATAATAAAAACAACGCAAATTAAATTTAAGGCAAAAAAAAATGAAGCCAACCATGAATGGACAGCTTCATTTACCATGTTGAAATTATCGTTAATACAACTTACTCTAAGAAACAATTTTTATTGGTTTGTAGCAATTTGTATTAGTTTTTCGCTATTTATTCTTATTAACATTCATTAATTTTGTTGGCCAAACTCTTCTCCAAGTTCAGCTGCCCTGCTGGCAGCTACTTTAATCGCACGGATAATATGAGATTTGACACCGTCCGCCTCCATACTGCTTAAGGCGGCATAAGTCGTACCGCCTTTAGACGTGACTCGTTCACGCAAAATAGATACGGCGTCACCAGAATGCATGGCTAGCTGGGCGGCACCTTCAAACGTTGCAACAGCAAATTGCTTGCCTTGCTCGGCACTTAGTCCTAGCTCTTGAGCGGCCTGCTGCATTGCTTCAATGAAATAGAATACGTATGCTGGACCACTGCCAGAAATAGCAGTCACCACGTCGATCAGTCTTTCCTCCTCGAACCACGCTGTAGAACCAACAGCCCGTAAAATTTCGTCTGCACACTGTTTTTCTGTTTCGCTCACTCCTGGCAACGCATACAAACCGGTAACACCTTTGCCGATTAAGGCGGGCGTATTCGGCATTACACGCACAATTTTGCCGTATGAGTTTAACCAGCGTGAAATATCAGTAACACGTATGCCAGCAGCGATAGAGATCAATAATTGGTGCTTGATGTGCGCTGACAACGCTCCGACCACGTCCCTTAACTGCTGTGGTTTTACAGCGAGAATGACGACATCCATTTGTTGCAAGTGATGATCGATGCTTAGGGATGTACTAACGCCGAATTCCGTTTCCAAGCGTGTCAGCATTGCCTGACTTACATCTACTACATGAATATGTTTCGCAGGGACATCACCTTGCAACAGGCCACCAATCAAGGCAACCGCCATGTTGCCTCCGCCGATAAAACCGATCTTCAATTTACTTTGCATAATTTCTTCTCCCGAAAATTGCCGTACCTATTCTGACCATGGTGCTACCTTCCGCGATTGCCGCATGTAAATCGCTGCTCATTCCCATTGATAAGGTATCTAATACGATACCGTGCTTACAGATTTCATCCTTGAGCTGCTTCAAATGTCTGAACGCTAATCGCTGTTGTTGCTCATCTTCGGTTGCTTCCGGTACAGCCATCAGTCCACGCAACTTAAGTCTGGGAAGTTGCGCGATTTTAAGCGCCAATGACACCGCATCTTGCGGCAATACCCCGCTTTTACTCACTTCGCCACTGATATTGACCTGCAAACAAATATTCAAAGCTGTTAAATCGGCCGGACGTTGTTCAGATAAACGCTGCGCAATTTTTTCTCTGTCAACAGAATGTACCCAGGAGAAGTTCTCTGCAATCGGTTTAGTTTTATTACTTTGTATAGGCCCGATAAAATGCCACTCCAGTTTCAAGTCTGGCGAATGCTGCTGGATAAAATCAATTTTTTCCAACGCTTCCTGGAGATAATTTTCACCAAAAGCCATCTGTCCGCAGCTGGCAGCATCTAAAATAGCATCTGCACCAAAGGTCTTAGAAACAGCCAACAAACGCACTTGTTCTGGTGAACGTCCGGAATCGAGTGCAACAAGTTGAATATCAGCAAGTACGGCTTGCAAGTTGTCGGAAATTAAGGACATAATCAAGGAATCTCGATTCTAAATTTTTAGTTGGAATTTGGTCACTTTTTGCTATACCCATCCAAAATCAGGCTTGTATTACAACGATCATCAGCGACACTCTCATTACCGGAATTATAAATGGACATTTCTGAACTCCTTGCGTTCTCCGTCAAGAATAACGCGTCTGACCTTCACTTATCTTCCGGCTTGCCACCGATGATACGGGTACATGGCGACGTCCGACGTATTAATTTGCCGCCATTGGAGCACAAAGACGTACATGAGTTGATTTATGACATCATGAATGACTCGCAGCGCAAGACCTACGAGGAACATCTGGAGTGTGATTTTTCCTTTTCAATTCCAGGTCTGGCACGTTTCCGTGTGAATGCGTTCAATCAGGAGCGAGGTCCGGCGGCTGTTATGCGTACCATTCCATCGAAAATCCTTTCGCTGGAACAACTCAACACACCTAAAATTTTTGCCGAATTGGCACTCAAACCACGGGGCCTGGTGCTGGTTACCGGGCCGACAGGTTCTGGTAAATCTACGACCCTGGCGGCGATGGTGAACCATTTGAATGAAAATGAATATGGCCACATACTGACTGTCGAAGATCCGATTGAATTTGTGCATGAGTCAAAAAAATGCCTGATCAACCAACGTGAAGTAGGCCCCCACACCATGTCGTTTCAAAACGCGTTGAAGTCGGCATTGCGTGAAGATCCTGACGCGATTCTGGTGGGTGAATTACGCGATCTGGAGACTATACGACTGGCGTTGACCGCCGCGGAAACAGGTCACTTGGTATTCGGTACTTTACACACCTCTTCTGCGGCAAAAACGATCGATCGTATTGTCGACGTATTTCCTGCCGAAGAAAAAGAAATGGTGCGATCCATGCTGTCAGAATCTCTGCAAGCAGTGATCTCACAAACGTTATTAAAAACCAAGGATGGCTCTGGCCGCGTAGCCGCCCATGAAATCATGTTGGGTACACCAGCGATTCGCAATTTAATCCGCGAAGCAAAGATTGCCCAAATGTACTCAGCAATTCAGACTGGTAGCAGTATCGGCATGCAAACACTGGATCAAAATTTGACTGATCTCGTCAGACGAAATGTAATCTCAGTAGGGACGGCACGCAGCGCAGCCAAAATCCCGGACAATTTCCCAGGTTAATTGATTGAAGTACATTTTGAGCAAATAGGACAAGAACAACAATGGAACGCGATCAGGCAACCAAATTTATGCATGACCTGTTAAGGCTCATGCTGACTAAAAATGGCTCGGATTTATTCATCACAGCAGATTTCCCGCCCGCATTTAAAATTGATGGCAGAGTAACTCCCGTCTCAAATCAACCGCTAACACCTGCGCACACGGTCGATCTGGCGCGCGCTATCATGAACGATAAACAGGCGTCAGAGTTTGAGTCAACCAAAGAATGTAATTTCGCAATCAACCCTGCGGGTATGGGGCGCTTTCGCGTTTCCGCATTCATGCAGCAGGGGCGCGTTGGCCTGGTTCTGAGAACCATTACCACCGCTATTCCTAAATTAGAAGATTTGGGCTTGCCTGAGCATTTGAAAGAAATCGCTCTGACCAAGCGTGGTCTGGTAATCATGGTGGGTTCAACCGGCTCAGGTAAATCAACCACGCTGGCAGCGATGGTTGGACATAGGAATAAGAATAGCTATGGCCACATCATTACGATCGAAGACCCGATTGAATATGTGCATCCACATGGCAACTGTATTGTTACGCAGCGGGAAATCGGAATCGATACCGAAGATTGGGGTGCAGCACTGAAAAATTCTCTGCGTCAGGCACCGGATGTAATACAGATCGGCGAAATCCGTGATCGTGAAACCATGGATTTTGCTGTCGCCTTTGCTGAAACCGGCCATCTTTGCCTTGCCACCTTGCACGCCAACAGCTCGAATCAGGCCTTAGATCGTATTATCAACTTTTTCCCTGAAGAGCGCCGTGCGCAATTGTTGATGGATTTGTCTTTAAATCTGAAAGCCGTCATTTCACAACGTCTGATTCCTGTCAAAGGTCGCAAAGGCAGGATTGCCGCGGTGGAAGTGCTGTTAAACACACCACTCATTTCCGATCTAATTTTCAAAGGCCAGGTGCATGAGATGAAAGAGATTATGAAAAAATCTCGCGAACTCGGCATGCAAACCTTTGATCAGGCGCTGTTTGATTTACATGAAGCAGATAAAATCACCTATGAAGATGCATTGCGTAACGCGGATTCCGTCAACGAATTACGCTTAGCAATTATGCTGCAAGGTAAAGATGCAAAAGACCGCGATCTCTCTGCAGGAACCAATCACTTAGGGATATTGTAAGTATGAATGCACTCGATTTTAACGCTAAGAATTTGCAAGGTCAGGATATTGATCTGAAGCAGTATTTGGGTCAGGTCGTGTTAGTCGTCAATACCGCCAGCAAATGCGGGTTTACGCCGCAGTACCAAGGTCTGGAGCAGGTCTATCAACAATTCAAAGACAAAGGCGTCGTTGTACTTGGTTTCCCATGCAATCAATTCGGTCATCAGGAGCCAGGTACTGCGGATGAAATCGGCAGTTTTTGCGAAAAAAATTACGGCGTTACTTTTCCCTTGTTTGAGAAAATTGACGTCAATGGCGATGCTGCCCATCCGTTTTTTACGAACTTGAAAAATGAAGCGCCTGGCTTGATGGGCACCAAGGCCATCAAATGGAATTTCACCAAGTTTCTGATCAAAAAAGATGGCACAGTATTTCGCCGCTATGCGCCGCAAACCACGCCAGCGGATCTGATCGCCGACCTCACGCAACTATTGGCTGAATAAGTCAGCAGTATTATTTTGAGACAACCGCGATTTTAAATTACCCCGAGAAGACGTAGTCCAAACGGTAAGAAAATCGCGGTAATCAATCCTGACAAACCCATCGCCAGTCCGGCAAACGCACCCATTTCCTGATTGATTTGAAACGCTCTGGCAGTGCCTATTCCATGCGCACTAACACCCAATGCAAAGCCACGAATTGCATGGTCTCTGATTCTCAAAACATCGAGAATACCCGCCGCCATCATGGCACCGAGGATACCGGTGAGCATGACTAAGGCCGCAGTCAAAGAAGGTAGGCCACCTACTTTTTCACTCACACCCATTGCAATTGCCATCGTCACCGATTTCGAAGCCAGAGAAAGCACAGTAACCCGCGAGGCTCCCAATACATTCGCAATTAACATAGCGGTGGCAATCGCCGAAGCACTACCTAATACCGCTCCCACCAGAAAAGCTTTCCATTGATATCGCAACCGATTCATCTGCTGGTACAGCGGAACGGCCAAGGCTACCGTTGCCGGACCGAGCAAAAAATGCACGAACTGCGCACCAGCGAAATACGTTTGATATGAGGTATGCGTACTCAGCAACACCGTCACGATCAATGCAACGGAAATCGCAACGGGATTTGCGAGAGGACTGAATTTACACTTGGTATAAATAAAATAGGCGACTTGGTAAGCAATCAGCGTGGCGGTCAATCCTAACAAGGGTGACGCTGCAAGATAAACCCAGACAGCCGATAATTGGTGATTCATTTTTGCAGCCACTTCACGCAAACAGCGGTAACCACAATCGATACCGCCGTACTCACAATCAACGCGACACTCAGGGGCAGCCACTCTTCCATGACCATTTTTCCGTGCACCATGATTCCTACGCCTGCCGGAATAAACAAGAGGGACAAATGCCCCAATAAAGTTTGAACACCGGGAACAAGTTTCGCCGCTTCGCTTTTTCTGATCACGAGGTAAATGAACAAGAACAACATACCAATCACCGGCCCGGGCACAGGTAAGCCTGTCGCATAGACAACCCCCTCCCCCAGGCATTGGAAAATCAGTAAAACGGAAAAAGTTCGTATCATTTGTTCCTGGATTTTTATTCAGAAAGCGCGGAATTTGCGAGTGCGCTGTCGATGAGTTCTATCCAATGTTTTACTGACGTTTCCGTTCCCGATTGCAAATGCGTGAGACAACCAATATTGGCGGACAAGACCATGTCTGGCTTTGTCGCCAGCAGATTGTGCAATTTATTATCGCGTAGCTGATACGAAGTTTTTGCCTGCAATACCGAATACGTTCCCGCCGAGCCACAACACAAATGGCTATCAGCGCACAATTGCACATCAACGCCCAAGGCCTTGAGCAAGCCTTCGACTTTGCCACGGATTTGCTGTCCATGTTGTAGCGTGCAAGGCGGGTGCCAAACAATGCGCTGCAATAATTTGCCTTGCAGCTTCTGTACTAATTGCGCTTCAAATTCCGGCAAAATTTCACTCAGATCGCGGGTCAAGGCTGAAATACGTTCCGCTTTTTGTGAATAGTTGGCATCATGCGCCAACATATGGCCGTATTCTTTTACGGTGACACCACACCCCGAGGCCGTCATGACGATGGCCTCGGCACCAGCCTCGACTAGCGGCCACCAGGCGTCAATGTTTCTACGCATGTCATTTAATGCCGCCTCGTGATCATTCAGATGGTGGCGTATTGCTCCGCAACAGCCCGCCTTAGGAGCAACAATCAATTCCACGCCGAGACTACTCAATACACGCGAAGTCGCCGCATTAATATTCGGTGCCATCGCAGGTTGTACACAGCCATCGAGCAACAACATTTTACGATTATGCGAGATGTGCGCCCAGCTTCCTGACTCCTGGCGTGCAGGCACTTTATTCTTCAGACTTTGCGGTAATAGCGGACGCAAACTTTGCCCTAAACGCATTGCTGGCTGAAATATCCATGCTCTTGGCAAGATCGCCTTCAGCGTTTCTCTGACGATTTTTTGTGACAAGGGTCGTTGCACTTGCTGCTCGACAACCTGGCGTCCGATGTCAAGCAAACGGCCATACTGGACACCTGATGGGCAGGTGGATTCGCAATTTCTGCAGGTCAGACAACGATCCAGATGTTGCTGCGTTTTTTCCGTCGCAGGCTTACCTTCCAGAACCTGTTTAATCAGATAAATACGACCCCGCGGACCATCCAACTCGTCTCCCATCAATTGATAGGTCGGACAAGTCGCGGTGCAAAAGCCGCAATGCACACACTTACGCAGAATGTCGTCGGCTTCTTTGCCGGCACGTGTATTTTTTATAAAATCAGCGAGATTGGTTTGCATAGCGAATTAAAAGTCCTTGTACAAACGGCCTGGATTAAATATCCCAGCAGGATCAAATGCAGCTTTAAGGCGTTGGTGTATGTTGAGCAAAGGCGCAGGCAGCGGCGTAAACACACCTATACTTTTGTTACCGCCACGGAATAAACTGGCATGACCGCCAGCCGCGCTCGCAGCGGCACGTATGACCTCCGGCGTTTCATCGCTAAATAGCCAACGTTGCGCGCCACCCCATTCGATCAAGGATTTTCCGGTTAAAGGCAATGCTACGGTTGTGGATGGCACGGACAAACGCCACAAACCATGCTCTTCATCTTGAGAAAAAAAGTCTTGTGTCTGTTCACGTAAAGCAGTCCAATAAGCTGCCGCGTCGTGCATCTCTTCACCGCCCAGAACTTGCCGTGCAGACCGTACTGCTGCCTCGGCACCGGACAATCTCAGCATTAAGCGACCAACATGCCAGCAACTGCCAGAAATTGGTAACGCTTGCCCTGCCCACAGATTCATTTTTTTTATCGCGTCAGCCTCAGATAAAGCAAATACCAAGGTCGTTTCTGCAAAGGGGCGCGGCAATACTTTGATCGACACATTGAGCACTAAACCCAGACTCCCCATTGCTCCTGCCAACAAGCGCGACACATCGTAGCCGGCCACATTCTTCATGACCTGACCACCGAACTCTAAAATTTCGCCTTTGCCATCCATCAAAGTCGCACCAAGAACAAAGTCGCGAACTGCACCAACATAAGGGCGACGAGGACCGGATAAGCCCGATGCCAACATGCCGCCCAAGGTTGCGCCAACACCAAAGTGCGGTGGTTCAAAAGCAAGCATCTGATTTTGCTCAGCCAATACGGCTTCGATTTCAGATAAAGGGGTTCCGCTACACGCGGTTAGTACTAATTCGGTTGGCTCGTAAGCAATGATTCCGCGATATGGACGGGTATCTACCACATTCCCAACAGGTTCTTGACCATACCAGGATTTGCTCCCGCCGCCGCGAATCTGCAAGGCGTTGCCTTGCTCCTTTGCATGCAGAATTTGCTCTCTGAAACCTTGCAAAATAGTCGTCATTTCTGCCATTGTCTCTGTCGTCATCTCTGTAGTCATCTCTGTCTTCATCAGTCAAATTATTTTTAGTTAGAGATTAAAAACGAGGTAAATCAGGAAATGCGAGGCGTCCTTGCTTGACATGCATGCGGCCATATTCAGCACACCGATGCAAGGTCGGGATCGCCTTTTCCGGATTCAATAGAGAGTGGGTATCAAACGCACGTTTAACGGCAAAGAAGGCATCCAGTTCTGCACGGGAAAATTGTACGCACATAGAATTAATTTTTTCTATGCCAACACCATGTTCGCCGGTAATGGTTCCACCAACAGTCACGCAGAGCTCCAAAATTTCTGCACCAAATGCTTCGGCGCGCTCGAATTCACCGGGTTGGTTCGCATCAAACATAATCAGAGGATGCAGATTTCCGTCGCCCGCATGGAATACATTTGCACAGCGCAGTCCATATTTGGTCTCCATATGCGTAATGCCGATCAAGACTTCGGCCAGACGTTTGCGGGGAATCGTTCCATCCATACAGTAATAATCGGGGGAAATACGACCAGCTGCAGGAAACGCATTTTTACGTCCTGACCAAAAGCGCAAACGCTCTGCATCACTTTGAGATACCGCAATCGCTGTCGCACCGGCTTGTTCAAGCACGGCTGTCATACGAGAAATTTCCTCTTCGACTTCTTCATTGGTACCGTCGGATTCACACAGCAATATCGCTTCGGCATCAATATCGTAGCCAGCCTTAACAAATGGCTCAACCATCCGCGACGAGGTCTTGTCCATCATTTCCAGACCAGCAGGAATAATGCCTGCTGCAATAACATTCGCGACGGCATTACCGCCTTTGACCACATCATCAAATGAGGCCATGATAACGCGCGCTGCCTGCGGTTTGGGAATCAGTTTCACGGTCACTTCGGTGACGATACCTAACATGCCTTCGGAACCAATAAACACGGCTAACAGATCCAAGCCCGGCGCATCCAAGGCTTCACTGCCGAGTTCGACGACATCACCATCGACGGTGACGACACGCACCCGCAAGACATTGTGTACCGTCAGTCCATATTTCAGGCAGTGCACACCACCAGAATTTTCAGCCACATTGCCGCCTATCGTGCAGGCGATTTGTGAGGATGGATCTGGGGCGTAATATAAATTGTGCGCAGAGACGGCTTCAGAAATAGCGAGGTTACGCACGCCAGGTTGCACGACAGCCGTTCTGGCATAGGCATCGACTTTGAGAATTTTGTTCAGCTTGGCGGTGGACAACACAATGCCATCGGCAATCGGCATCGCACCGCCAGACAAGCCCGTACCTGCACCACGCGGCACGATGGGTACTTGCAAGTGATGACAGACTTCCAGCGTAGCGATAATTTGTGATTCGTTTTCTGGCAAACAAACGACCATAGGAAGCTGACGAAATGCCGCCAGACCGTCGCATTCGTATGGACGGGTATCCTCTTCATTGTGCAACACGCAGTGCTCAGGCAACGCTTGGCGTAAAGCGCGCGCCACCTCTCTTTGCCGCGTTGCAAAAATCTGCTCTGAACTGATTTGCTCCATACCGACACCTATTTATTTTTTTATCAGTGTAATCAGCTTTGATTCAGCTTGCGATGAATAGTTTGCGCCAACTTGACTGAATTGTTTTCAACGCATAAAAAAAGGACGCCGCAGCGTCCTTTTTACATGATCATCTATCCGGTAAAATCAGACCGAGAAAGAAGAACCACAACCACAAGTTGTGGAGGCGTTAGGATTTTTAATCACAAACTGTGCGCCTTCGAGATCGTCTTTGTAGTCGATCTCAGCGCCCACCAGATATTGGTAGCTCATGGAATCGATCAACAGATGTACGCCATTTTTGGTCATAGTCGTATCATCTTCGTTGGTAATTTCATCGAAAGTAAAACCGTATTGAAAACCTGAGCAACCGCCACCCTGCACAAACACGCGCAATTTCAGGTCAGGATTACCTTCTTCTTCAATCAATTGCGCAACTTTGGCAGCAGCGCTTTCAGTAAAAACAATCGGTGCTGGCATTTCGGCAACGGCATTCATTTCTTACTCCTTCAATCTAAGATACTTCCATTATAGTCCTGCTTGCAAAACTATGCATTGGAAGCCGCCAGCATTAATAAAGCTGGCTCTTGCAAAACATCATGGGTTAATTTACCAGAGACCAAAGCACCGCTCAGCATCTCTAAGGTTTTGTAGTGCACATCGCCAGAAATTCTGGCTTTAGGCTGCAATTCCAGCAACTCGGTCGAAAAGACCGGACCGTTAATGACACCATTGACCACGACGTGTGCTGCACGGACCTCACCGTCGATGACGGCTTGTTCGGAAATCACCAACATACTTGAAGCCTCAACGTCAGCGATTACATTGCCACAGATGTGTCCATCGATTCGTAAGCCACCTTTAAAATGAAGATCCCCTTCAATTCTGGTGGTCGCACCAATGAGACTATCTATCGTATTCTTTGCTTTTCGGGTAAACATGAAATTTTCCTTTTTCAGGAAGTATTCAAAATGCGATACTTGCTATTCACGTTTATGCACGTAATACCAGTCAGCGATTTTGAAAAAGTTTATAAATTAACAGCCTGCTGCGCGCGAATCACGCCTCGGTCCAGGACTTTTACCTGTACATTTTTCGCTGTCGCGCCATCGGGGAGAGTAATCACTCCCTCCAATCGCTGGTAATGTTTAAACGACAATTTTAATTTACCAGCATCACCCGATTTAACATCAGGGAACTGCATCGTAACAGGTTTTCCTGCCTGAACCAAGCTCACAAAAAATTGCAACTCGCCTTCAAAGTCTTTGGTGCTTTTCACCCCTTGCATCACCAAAGCACGGTAGCGTAATTGTCCTGGTGCCTGTAGTTCAACCTTCAGATTCTGCACGGTGATGCCGTCCATACCGGTTCCGGATGGCATCAAACCTTCGAAAAAAGCCAAGTCATCTTTGAGCTTTTGATTTTCCGTAGTCAGAGTTTTAACTTGATCAGCTAACTGCTTTTGCATCGAATGATCAATATTGAGCTTACTTTCTATCGTATTGGCTTCGAGTTGCAACTTATCGCGCTCGGACGTCAGTTGCTCAAGCTTAGTTTGCAATTCATGAACCTGGTCTCTATTAATTCGTGGACCAAAGGCAAAACTACGTCCTAAATCGTAAGTCCACCAAGCCAGCACCGCTACCAACGCGAGAATCAAGACTGCAATTCCGGCTTTGACATACCAAGGCCAGGCATGGGTAATCGTCATTTTTGGCGCCAAATAGCGCCTCTGCGAGAAACGTGATTTGCCCATATACTGTTATGGCATCACCGGAACATGGTGCAGTCCTGTGGTTTCTTCTAATCCGAACATCAGATTCATACACTGCACAGCTTGCCCGGACGCACCTTTCACCAGATTATCTTGCACCACCAAAATGATCACGGTCTTACCATTGTTTGGACGGTGCAAAGCGAGGCGCAACATATTCGATGCGCGGGTAGAACGCGTTTCCGGATGTGACCCAAACGGCATCACATCAACGAAAGGTTCATCTTTATAAGCTTCAATAAACAAGGCTTGCAGTTCTTCATTGCTGATGTCACGCGTCAGACGTGCGTACAGAGTCGAATGCATGCCGCGTATCATTGGCACCAAATGTGGAGTGAACAGCAATTCAACATCTTGCTTGGTCAGACGTTGTAATTGTTCGGTCGTCTCAGGAGTATGACGATGGCCAGATACGCCATACGCCTTAAAACTGTCACTGGTTTCCGAAAAAAGAATGCCTATTTCAGCTTTACGACCTGCACCCGAAACGCCTGATTTACAGTCGGCAATCAAACTAGTGGCATCAATCACATCCGCCTTCAACAACGGTGCATAACCAAGCTGCATCGTGGTTGGATAGCAACCTGGATTGCCAATGACGCGTGCGGATTTAATGGCCTCACGATTCAGCTCTGGCAAGCCATACACTGCTTCTTTTAAAACGTCAGTGCAAGTGTGAGGAATGCCATACCATTTTTCGAATTGAGCCACGTCTTGCAGACGGAAATCGGCCGCCAGATCAATGACCTTGACGCCAGCCGCCAACAACTCCTGAGCCTGCGCCATTGCGACGCCATGAGGTGTAGCAAAAAACACTACATCACATTCTGTTAAGTTAGCTTTGTCAGGAGCAGAAAATGCCAGCGCCACCTTGCCGCGCAAAGACGGGTACATATCAGCAACGGGCAAGCCATCTTCTTTACGTGAAGTAATGGCTGTCAATGTTACATCGGGGTGGGTTGACAATATGCGCAACAATTCCACGCCGGTATAACCGGTGCCACCTACTATACCTACTTTGATCATATATTTTTTCCTTGCAAGAAATTTTTCACTATTTTAACAGCAGAGCTAACGATCTCAACGACAGTGTTAAAACTCGTTACATGAAAAAACAGAAAGCAGAAAAAGCAAAAAAGCCGCCCAAAGGACGGCTTTTTGATCCAGCGAAAAAAAATTAACGCTTGGAGAATTGTTTTGCGCGACGTGCTTTGCGCAGACCAACTTTTTTACGTTCAACTTCACGTGCATCACGTGTAACGAAACCAGCTTTTGACAGCTCAGATTTCAATGTTGCATCGTAGTCGATCAGTGCACGGGTGATACCGTGACGAACTGCACCAGATTGACCAGATTCGCCGCCGCCGTGAACGTTAACCATAATATCGAATGTTTCGAGATTGTTAGTCAATTCCAGTGGTTGACGGATAACCATCAGGCCAGTTTCACGAGAGAAATATTCGTTTGCTGGTTTGCCGTTCACAACGATCTTGCCGCTGCCGGACTTCAGGAATACGCGAGCAACTGCGCTCTTGCGACGGCCAGTTCCGTAGTTGTAATTACCGATCATGGCTAATCCTTAGATGTCGAGTACTTGTGGTTGCTGTGCTGCGTGCGGATGCGTTGCATCTGCATACACTTTCAGCTTCTTGATCATTGCATAGCCGAGTGGGCCTTTAGGCAACATGCCCTTAACAGCCTTCTCGAGTGCACGACCTGGAAAACGCGCTTGCATTTTCGTGAAATTTGTTTCATAGATACCGCCTGGGTAACCAGTGTGACGGTAGTATGTTTTGTTCAGAGCTTTAGTGCCTGTCACGCGCAGTTTACCTGCATTCACTACGACGATGAAATCGCCCGTGTCAACGTGTGGAGTAAATTCTGGTTTATGTTTGCCGCGTAAACGGAGTGCCACTTCGCTGGCAACACGTCCGAGTACTTTATCTGTCGCGTCAATCACGAACCAGTCGCGCTGAACCTCATGGCCCTTAGCGGAAAAGGTTTTCATGTTGAATCCTAAAAAGTTAAATACGCCTTTGTGCGGTGGTTCTACCTATGTTTTGGCAGACTCTCCCTTGTTAATTTCTCGCTCAGGCAAATCGAGAATCGGAAATTATAAGGTTTTCAAAGACTTAGTGCAAGAACTGTTTAAATTTTAGGCAGAAAAAGTGCCGCAATAGCACCCAAGTAGCGCTTAACATGCCCTGAGACAAAAAAATAGCCCGAAGAACTTGCTTCGGGCTGAATCCACCAAAGGAGTAGGTGGAGGAGACAATTGCTTGGTAGACTTTGCCTCTGGTGCTGCTGAGATGCAATAACTAACCGATGAGTCAATAATAGGATAAGAAATTGTGCAGTGCAAGAAAAATTCTGAAAAATGTGCGAAGATTTCCTCTAAACCAAGACTGCAAGATGAAATATGGTCTAGCCAGCAAAATCCGATATCGCAAAAAATTAATGAATGAATGCAGTACAATTTTAAAGACGACAACAACGAAAGAAAAAAGGGTAACTCATGGAAGCAACCGTACGCTGGACCGGCCCATCAGGAATGTCATTTCTGGCCGAAACAGGCTCAGGCCACGCAGTATTAATGGATGGTGCGCCAGAAGGTGGCGGTCACAACCGCGCTCCTCGCCCCATGGAGATGGTACTACTAGGTACCGGAGGGTGCACAGCGTATGATGTGGTGCTGATTTTACGCAAAGGCAAACAAGACGTGCGCGCCTGTGACGTGACACTCAAAGCAGAGAGAGCCGAAACCGAACCCAAGGTTTTTACTAAGATTCACTTTCATTTTACGGTCCGTGGCCGTCAGTTAAAACCGACAATGGTTGAACGCGCGATCAAACTATCTCATGAGAAATACTGCTCAGCGTCCATTATGCTGGAAAAAACTGCTGTCATGACGCATAGCTTCGAAATCATTGACGACCTGACGGTTGAATTAGTGTCAGGTGATCAAACCTGACACCAATTCGTTTATATGATGTACTCAGGTATGGAGCTTTAAGCCTGAATACTAATTTCCGGCTTACCAAAAATATCAAGGTAAGTCGGATAAAACGAACAATACAAAATGGTCGTCAACAATGCTGACATCGGCAACATGGTCAACATCACGACGATAGGATCACCAAATATCACGGCGATCATTACGCTGACCAAGGCTGGCAAAATACCCGCAATCAACATCCACGCTGCCCCGTAGAGCAAAAATGCCTTCCCTGCACGCTTCACGGAAAAAAAACTGTAGAACAAGGCTTTTCCGACAGACATTTTTTTCCACATAATCAGAGGAGCAGCAAACCAGAATGCCATTAACGGCAAGAGATAGGTAAGCACCGCGACTAACATACCCAAGAATATACGTTCATCAGGGGCTTCTTTGGGGTCGATAGGTTTTTGACTGGAAAGGAAGTCAAAGAGTGCGCCACCATCTACCAGGCTAGATACAAATATTGCCAACGCAACCGCCAATACATAGAAAATCCCCAAAGTGAGCAGACGCCCCAGTGCCTCCGAACGAAATCCAAGCATTAACAGATTTGGATAAACCTTGACGCCATTTTCTATTTGATCACAAGCCTGCATAAAACTCATGCTAAATACCGGGATCAACATTAAAGGCAAGAACTCTCCTGCAATTGGGATAAGGCCTAATCCCATCACGATAAACATGTAGGTAAAAAACAAGGTCAGCATCTCTGCGGGTTGCTGGCGAAACAAGATAAATCCTCGTTTAACCCAAAGCAAGCCAGTTGATGGTGTTACTGGATTCATAAATTTTCTGGCAAAGGTGGGACGGGTAAAGATTCGCGCAAACGCAGAATACGCTCAAAATGGGCAGGATCATGTGGCGTCAACATTTCTGCATCTCGCGGCTGGTAATAATCATACAGACGCGACAACCAGAATCGTAACGCTGCCGCACGCAGCATAGGCTGCCATGCAATCGCTTCTTCTTTGCTAAATGGCCTTACCTCGTGATAAGCATTCAACATAGCCAGAACCCGGACAATATCGAGTTCACCGGTGGTAATATTGATACACCAGTCATTTACGGTGACGGCAACGTCAAAAATCCAGGTATCGCACCCAGCAAAATAAAAATCAAAAAACCCGGTCAGTCGTTCACCAACAAACATGACGTTATTTCTGAACAAATCAGCATGAATCGGACCTCGCGGCAAAGCACGATACACCGGGGTACTATCAAACGCATCCTGAAAATGCACTTCTGCCCGCAGCAAATGTTGTAGTTCATCCGAGATGAAAGGCAGTACCTTAGGCGTTGTTGCGTGCCACCAATCTAATGAGCGTAAATTCTTTTGATGCAAAGGAAAATCTTTGCCAGCAAGATGCATCCGCGCCAACATGCGCCCGACTTCCGCACAATGTGACGCTTGCGGCTCCATTTGCGAACTGCCTTCAAGCTTACTGACAATCGATGCTGGCTTTCCATGCAAGGCCACCACCAATTCGCCATCGGCATTGGCGACTGGCGCAGGCACCAGTACGCTATGATCCGCCAAATGGCGCATTAATTTTAGATAAAATGGTAGTTGTTCAAAGCTCAGATTTTCAAAAATCGTCAGAACATATTCACCGGTTTCAGTCGTAATAAAAAAATTACTATTTTCAATCCCAGACGCAATACCTTTGATTGCTAACGCCTTCCCTAGCGGGAATTGATCTATCCATGAATTCAGGTCATTCAGGGTAACAGGTGTAAAAACTGCCATTGATATATCGCAAAAAAGAAGCCGTCAGAAATTATTTATCGGAAGAACTCGCAGAAACTGCTTGCGTAGGTGCTGGTGGTAAAACGGGTAAAGGTTCGACTTCTTTACTTTCTTTTTTACCACCAAACTGCAAAATCGTCCATTGTGGAGCACGGTTGTTGTCTCCCTGTGCGGTACCCTTTGGTGCATTACCGATTTCCGGATCAGCTTTCAACACGTAATGACTGCCACCAGAATGCACCTGCACCTCGGTGACTTTTCCTGCATTGTTGCGAATGTCTTTAACTTGATTTTTTTGCTCAGGCTTTCCCGCTTTCATGTCAGCGGCTGCTGGGCCCTCTTCCAACACTTCTAATTGTGGCGGTGGTGGTGGCGTCACCAGTTCAGTTTTATTAGTTGTTGACTGCGCGTGGACAAATCCTGCCAGAGACACAGCAAATATGCCAGACACCAAGCCTAAACGCAGTTTCAATGATTTTTTCATGGCAAGACCCTGTTGAGCTAAACGTGCTGTCATTGTAACAAATCAAGCCAGGCAAAGTTGCGAATAATTGTCGGCTTTTATGTCATATCAAGTACGTATGCATATTCATGTGACTTTAAAGCGAAGAAAATAAAAAAGAGCGGTCAAAAGACCGCTCTTTCTATCAACTCATTGCTTCAGGCATAAGCCTGAAATCAATTAGAACTGGTGACGTACGCCAGCAGTGAATTCGTTGATGTTTGCGCCAGCTACAGAAGCCAAACCTTCAAAGCCTTTAGATGCTGCATCTTGATTTGTACGAGCGAATGCTGTGTACAGATCAGTACGCTTAGACAACGCGTATTGGTAACCAATAGCGAATTGCTTAGCATTGCCAACTGTTGTTGTAGCGTTCAGTGCTGTTGGTGTGTTGTCTTTTACTTGTGTGAAAGTAGCCAACAATTTGCCAGCTGCATCAACCGGTACTGTTACACCCAGAGTGTAAATCTTACGATCAACTGCAGCAGTTGCTGAAGTACCGTCAGTTTTAACTTTTTGGTAGATGAACACTGGAGTAGCAACGCCAAAGTTGTAGTTCACCAATACTGTGTTTGCAGATTTAGCGTTAGTGAACAAGTTTGCGTCTTGTGCATTGTCTTTGTAGTAGTTATACGCTACGTTCAAAGCATCGATTTGGTAACCCAAAGTCACGCCCAAAGAACGACCCAGAGAGTTATCACCAGCAACTTCACCAGCGCCGTATTGAGCTGCACCGTAGAAGCCACCCAGGTTGCTTGGTGTGTAGTAGAACACGGAGTTACTTACGCGACCACGTGTGTTAGCGTTAGTAGTTGTTGCTTTAGCAGTTGCAGTAGCTGCAACGCCCAAAGTAGATTGGCCGCCGATAGAGTAGATACCTTTCAAGCCATTGCCGCTGTTGATCATGCCAGATGCGAATGGATCGAAGCTATCGAACAATTGGAAAGTTGTAGACTTATCACGACCCAGATTAACTGCACCGAAATCGCCAGACAAACCAACGATAGAACGACGACCAAATGTCAAACCACCTTGATCAGAAGCGCCAGTATCCATAGAGATACCTTGTTCCAATACGAAGTTAGCTTTCAAGCTATTGCCCAGATCTTCAGTACCTTTGAAACCGATACGTGAACCAGATTCTTGACCGCTTTCGATTTTAGCTACTTTACCAGAGCCAGTGCTCAAGCCTTGAACGCCAACGTCAGCGATACCGTAGATAGTTACAGAAGATTGCGCGAATGCCGCACCGGAGAAAGCACTCATCAGAGCAAGTGCGAGGAATGATTTTTTCATTGTCTAGTATCCAAAAATGAATGTTAAATTTTTGCTGCGGCACAAAACCTAGCGCGGCAAAAAACTGAATTGCAGGTCTGTTCAAAGCCTCGAATCGAACATTGATTCAATGACAAATGCCAAGATACCTGCTGAAAATGACATTTTGATGAAATCAAACTACTATAAAAACAAGGTCTTACAAAACGTTGCAATTTAAAGACACGCCAAATCGGGATTAGTTCAAAAAAACAAAAACTGATTTATCGCGGCTTAAGGCTACATTATAGGCAATTTTTATGATTGCTGCATAGCACAAGCGATATGAGGAATATCTGAACTATTTCAAGTGAGGTAAAAAAATTTTCTTTTAAGCTTTTTTACCGCGACCTTGATTATCATTTAACCAATTGTTTCCAAGGCACTTTCCTTCTGTGCTGTTATTGCTCGCCAGTAGATGCGACCGGTATACCACAGCATCGATCCTATTAACGCGCATCCCAACTGCCCTAGTGCCAGACTGAATGCGGAATGGTCGAGAGCGGGTGCGACGACTCCAGCAATAATAGCCCCCAGCAAAGTTACAGTTGCAGATTGACAAGATGCTACGATGCCACGGATTGTCGGGAACAAATCCAATACCAATAAAGTTGCGCCTGGTGCCACCAAAGACATGCCAAATGTATAAAAGAACAAGGGCATGACTGACCAAAACAAGATAGGCTGCGAGATAAAATTAAAGATCACATTAAATAAAGAAGCCCCAATTAAAAAACAAAAACCAATGCTGACTTGCTTCCAGACTGAGATCTTTCCAGCCAGTCTGTTCGCCATTAAAGCGCCCAAAAATATCCCTGCAACCGACGGGATAAACTGCCAACCAAATTGATCTGCACGCAATTTAAGATGTTGTGTAATGAACACGGGCGCAGAAGATATGTACAAAAAAAGGCCACCAAAATTAAAGGCTATAGTGCCTGCTTTCAAATGAAATAGCGGCGATTTAAACACCTTCAAATAACTTCTCCAAAGAAACTCCGGACTAAATTCTTGCCGGTTCTCACGCGGCAAAGACTCCGGAAGAAATTTGTAACAAGCCAAAAAAAGTAACACAGTGTATCCAAATAACAACAGAAAGATACCACGCCAGGTCGAAAATCCGACTATCCAGCCACCTAAAATCGGCGCGATCGCAGGAGCAATCGAAAAAATCATGGTCACCATCGACAATAAACGTTCAGCCGGAGCACCAGAATACAAGTCACGGATCAGCGCCCTTCCGACTACCATCCCGGCACCCGCTGACACGCCTTGAAGAATCCGAAAACCCCATAAATAATGAATACTATGTGCGGATGCACAACCAAAACTGGCCACACAGAAAACCAATAACGCCACTAAAATTACATTTCTGCGACCAAACGAGTCAGACAAGGCGCCATGCCACAAGGTCATGACGGCAAAAGACAACATATAAGCAGTGAGGGTTTGCTGAACTTCCAGTGCACTTGCTTGCAAACTAGCCTGTATATTCGGGAAAGCGGGCAGATAGGTATCGATGGAAAACGGTCCCAGCATCGCTAGCGCAGCCAACAAAGTGGCTAATCCTGCGTTACTGAGCTTGATATTCGATGGCATAAGCGGCAATTCAATGATTTGATAAAAAATAGGGCGAAAATCGCTCCGTCCGGGATATCTAGATGGACCTATCCTTAGGCGAAGCTTAGTTAGAAATACATTTACTAAACTCCCATACCGCCAAGACACAGGTACTTAATTTCGAGATACTCATCCATGCCATACTTTGAGCCTTCGCGCCCTAAGCCTGACTGTTTAACGCCACCAAACGGGGCTACTTCATTCGACATCAATCCAGTGTTAATACCCACCATACCGTATTCGAGTTTTTCTGCGACACGCCAGACCCGGCCAATATCACGTGAATAAAAATACGAAGCCAGACCAAATTCAGTATCATTTGCGGCTGCAATGACTTCTTCTTCAGAAGTAAATTTGACCACCGCTGCCACCGGACCAAAAGTTTCTTCATTCATGATCAACATCGCAGGAGTGACATCGGACAAAACTGTAGGCTCATAAAACAATGACCCCGCTGTATGTTGCTTACCGCCAGTAACCAGACGTGCGCCCTTAGTTTGCGCGTCTGCCACATGTTCAGTCACCTTCGCAATCGCCTGCGCGTCAATCATCGGCCCCTGCTGTACGCCAGTAACAAAACCGTCGCCAACCAGGATTTTTTTTGCACCTGCCGCCAGTTTTTCAACAAACTGATCGTAAACAGACGCGTGGACATAGAACCGATTGGTACAAACACAGGTTTGACCAGCATTTCTGAATTTCGATTGCAAAGCACCTTCGACCGCAGCATCCAAATCGGCATCATCAAAAACAATAAACGGCGCATGACCGCCAAGCTCTAACGCAAGCTTCTTCACTGTGGGCGCTGACTGACGCATCAAAATACGACCGACGGGCGTGGAACCAGTGAATGATAAGTGACGTACGACCGGACTATCACACAGCACTTTACCAACAGCGATAGAACGCTCTGCGTCTGCAGTCAACACGTTGATCACGCCAGCAGGAATACCTGCACGTTGCGCTAACTCCACCATGGCAAGCGCAGACAAAGGAGTTTGCTCTGCTGGTTTAATAACGATAGTACAGCCAGCCGCTAAAGCTGGAGCGACCTTGCGGGTAATCATCGCAATCGGAAAGTTCCATGGGGTGATCGCGGCACACACACCGATAGGCTGCTTCAACACAATGATGCGCTTATCTGTCCAGGTTGAAGCCATCACATCACCGGAAACACGCTTTGCTTCTTCGGCAAACCATTCCAGAAAACTGGCACCGTAAATCACCTCGCCCTTCGCTTCCGCCAATGGCTTGCCTTGTTCTGCCGTCATGATGGCAGCCAGATCGTCTGCGTGCTGTATCATCAAATCAAACCAGACGCGCATGACAGTGGCACGTTCTTTTGCCGTTTTCGCTGCCCAGGCAGGGAATGCCGCCTGCGCCGCGGCGATCGCGTCATGCGTATCGCTCTCAGTCACATTGCTCACCCGCGCCAACACTTGTAACGTCGAAGGATTATTCACTTCAAAACGTTGGTCTTTCACTAACCAGTTCCCATTAATAAAAGCGGCGTCACGCAATAAGTTGCTATCTTTTAATTTCAATTGATCAGCGATGTGATGTAAAAACATAATGGGGTCTCCGTAATAAGGATAAATAACTGGAGCAATACAGTCCTAAAACTCGTAGGCCTTAAGCCTAAAGCAAAACGGTCAGGTCTGCTGAGACCTGACCGTTTTTGATATTGATATCGAGCCAGACAAGCTGAAATTAATTCTGCTCTTTTGGTTTCGCTTCCTCGCGACGATTGAAACCTGCAACCATATCAAAACGGAACAAACGGCATTCTAGTGCACCGTTGAAAAATGGCGTTTTGCGAGATTCTTTTAATCGCAACATTTTTGGTACAGTTAAATCGGCAGTGAATAAAAACACGCTCCAACCAGCAAAGCGTTGCTTCAATGTTGAACTGAATGCCGTGAAAAATTCTTTGGCCAATTCATCCGTTTCCAGCGTGCTATCACCACGGACACCGATACGCTCACCATAAGGTGGGTTAGTCAGTAACACACCTGGCTGCGTAGTCGGTGCTTTGATTTCTTGCGCTTCAATTTGCTTGAGCGGCACTTCAAAGCGGATACCGGCTTTGTTCAAGTTATTGCGGGTCATCACAACCATATCGCCAGAAATATCACTACCAAAGATACTTGGTTCAGCTGGTAACGGATTTGGCTTAACGCTTGCTTTAATCGCCTGCCACTCAGTCTCATCAAATTGATGGAATTTCTCAAAAGCGAATTCACGCTTCAAACCTGGCGGGATACCGGCGAGGATTTGCGCCGCTTCAATCAAAATGGTGCCTGAACCACACATAGGATCAAATAATGGCACACCGGGTTTCCAGCCTGCGGTACGCAACAAACCTGCCGCCAGATTTTCACGCAAAGGCGCGTCACCGGTTTCCATACGCCAGCCACGTTTAAACAAGGCTTCACCGGATGTGTCGAGGTAAATTGTAAAATTGCGCGCATCCATAAAACCAACGATACGCATATCCGGCGTTTTGGTATTCACCGAAGGGCGTTGGGTAAATTGATCACGGAAACGATCACAGATCGCGTCTTTGATTTTGAGTGTCGTAAATTCCAGACTCTTGAGCGGTGACTTGACTGCGGTCACATCCACGCGGATCGTGTGATGATAGCCAAACCAATCTTCCCATGGCTGCTCTAACACCAGATCATAAATATCGTTTTCATTGACATAGCTTGATTGCGCCATACGCATCAACACACGGGAAGCAATGCGCGAATGCAAATTGATGCGCCAGCTATCTTGCAAACTACCCGAGCAATGCACACCACCTGGTACCTGATTGTGTACCGACATCGTGCTACCAAGAGCAGCGATTTCATTCAACTCTTCAGCAAGAGCGATTTCCATGCCGCGTGGGCATGGACAAAAATAGGAATATCTTGTCATGGGGGAACCTTTTATCCGTTAAAAATCAAAAAACCTTCACAACGACGAAAGAGTCGTTACGATAAATAAATTACATCAACACAAATTGCCATTCAAAAAAAGGCAGGGGCAATCTCAGCGCAGGTTGCACCCGTCCTACAAAAGCTCGCTTAAAATGGTTTGACTACAACCATGATTAACACGATCAACAATAAAATCACGGGGACTTCATTGAACCAACGGAACCAGAAATGGCTACGTTGATTCACACCTTTTTCAAATTTCTTCAATAAGCTGCCGCAGGCATGGTGGTAGCCAATCAGCAAGAGCACGCAAGTTAATTTAGCATGCATCCAACCATTACCCGGTCCTTTGCCAATACCAATAACCAGCCACAAATATAAACCTAATGCTAGTGCCGGAATGGCTAAAACGGTCATAAAGCGATACAACTTACGCGCCATCAATAATAAGCGCTCAGTGGTTGCGGTATCTTTTTCCATTGCCAGATTAACGAAAATACGTGGCAGATAAAATAAGCCAGCAAACCAGGAAATCACAAACAAAATATGAAAAGCTTTAATCCAGAGCATCATGTACTTTCTGTACTTTCTGTACTTTCAAAAATTATTGACGGACTTCACCATGGCCAAATACCACGTATTTTAAGGATGTTAAACCTTCCAATCCCACCGGGCCACGTGCATGTAATTTGTCATTCGAGATGCCAATTTCTGCACCGAGACCATATTCAAATCCGTCTGCAAAGCGCGTCGATGCGTTCACCATCACCGAGGCCGAATCTACCTCACGCAAAAAGCGCATAGCACGCGTGTAATCTTCAGTAATTATCGATTCTGTATGTTTAGATGAATAGTCATTGATGTGGGCAATCGCTTCATGTATGTCAGCGACCACTTTGATCGACAAAATTGCTGCCAGATATTCTGTACTCCAGTCTGCCTCCGTTGCTTCGGCCAAATACGGATAAGTAGCCAAAATCTGTGCTGCTGTTTCATCACAACGTAATTCTACTTGCTTGCTAGCGTATAACTCACTTAATGCTGGCAAAACCTGCGCCGCAATACCACGTGCGACCAATAAAGTTTCCATCGTATTGCAGGTACCGTAGCGATGACATTTAGCATTGAAAGCGACGTCGATCGCTTTTTTCAGATCCGCTTTATCATCAATGTAGACATGACAGATGCCATCCAGATGCTTAATCATAGGCACCGTCGCTTCACGCATCAAACGTTCAATCAAACCTTTGCCACCGCGTGGAACAATCACGTCAACGTATTGTGGCATGGTGATCAACTCGCCAACCGCAGCGCGATCTGTGGTCTCGACAATCTGTACTGCATCTTGCGGTAAACCTGCACCTGCCAAACCTTCTTTCACAATCCTGGCAAGTGCCTGATTGCAATGGATAGCTTCTGAACCGCCACGCAAAATAGTTGCATTACCACTTTTAATACATAAGCCGGCGGCGTCAACTGTCACATTAGGACGTGCTTCGTAAATGATACCAATTACGCCTAAGGGAACGCGCATTTGTCCTACTTGTATACCGGTCGGTCGATATTTCATGTTTGAAATTTCACCAATAGGATCCGCCAGACTGATAATTTGTTCCAGGCCTTCTGCCATCGTCGCGATGGCTTTATCGGACAGGGTAAGACGATCCAGCATCGCAGCTTCCATACCAGCAGCTTTAGCGGCAGCCAGATCGAGCTCGTTTGCAGCACGCAAAGCGGCAGCGTCACGCCGTATCGCGGTGGCAATCAAGCGCAAAGCCATATTTTTTGTTGCCGTGTCAGCTTTAGCCATCGCGCGGGAAGCAGCGCGGGCATGCAAGCCGAGGTCATTCATGTAATGCTTGATATCCATGATGTCATTGCGCGAGGAAGTATTCCTCAGCGTATTCCTTTGCATATTCTTTGTATATTTTTTTGTGTTCTCTTGACACATCCTTCAACCTAGACGGAACGACAACCCGGAAAAAGGACAGCTCACATCTTTATTTCAAATGCTCCGCTATTTTTAAAGAAAGCATGACAAATATTATGCGGTTTTGCTGGTATCTTGTGGATACAGTCAACCCCAGCTTCTGAAACTAGGAGGCGCGCGCCACCCTGAGTCCCAATTGTAATAATGCATCCCAGGCATCACCTGCAAATGCTTTGGCGCGTAAACCTTTGACCATTTTATCGACTTGCGATGCTTCTTGCAGCGCAGTTTGCAAGGTCTGCAAACTTACTCTTCGCAGAGCCGGATCCATGAGTTTTTCACGCGGGCCCCAAATGCGATATTCTTTCAACAAGGCAGATAAAGGACGCCCTTGTGCCATACCAGATTTCAATTTAAGCAAGGTGCGAATTTCTTCAGCCATTGCCCATAATACCAAGGGCAAGGCTTCGCCCTCTCCTTTTAAGCCATTCAACATGCGTGATAAACGCGCTACATCACCACTCAGCATGGCTTCATTAAGTTTAAAGACATCGTAACGGGCAACATTTAACACCGCATCATGAATTTGCTCAAAACTCAATTTACCAGCTGGATGCAATAAGGCGAGTTTTTGGATTTCCTGATGTGCTGCCAGCAGATTGCCTTCAACCCGGTCAGCAATAAAATCCAAACTTTGGCGATCCGCGCTTTGTTGCTGCAAACCCAAACGCTGATTAATCCAATTCGGTAACTGAGCACGCTCGACCAATGGGATATCAATATACACTGCAGCTTGTTGCAGGCTGGTGACCCAGGCAGCTTTTTGCGTTGCCCAATCTAATTTTGGCAGCGTAATCAAGGTCAGATTATCTGGCGATAAGTTGCCAACATAATCCTGCAGAGCCTGACCGCCATCTTTGCCCGGCTTACCGGTAGGGATACGTAAATCAATGAGTTTTTTATCGCCAAACAAAGACTGTGACTGATTGGCCGCTAACAAAGCACCCCATTTAAAACTGCGCTCTACGCTCAAAATTTCACGTTCAAAAAAACCTTGCGCCTTTGCAACGCGACGAATTTTATCCGCCGCTTCCAGCGCCAGCAAATGCTCATCACTGGTAATCACATACAGCGGTGCCAGTGTTTTCGCCAGATGGCCATCGAGGGCATCGAAGCGTAATTGCATATCAATCGTCCATTTTCACAACCGAGAGGCGTCGCATAACTTGTTGCACCAGATCATTTTGCATATCACGGTACAAAGCTGCCTCTTCAGATTCTTTCGCCAACACCACCGATTCGTTAAACGTAATCGTCCGTTTTAATTGTATTTTTACAGGTTCCAGATATTCTTTTCCCGAAGCATTACGTAAACGGAAACTGAAGTTGTACAACAAGTTATATTCACGCACACGACCTTGACTATTCAGGGATAAGACTTGCTTCTCTCTGGAATCAAGTAGGACATCCATAATGACTTCAGCATCTTCGGACTTGGTCGTGACTTGCGTCTGACCGTTGGCTCGAATCTGGCGCCGCAACAGCGCACCAAATTCTGACGTTTCAGGAACACCGATATAAATGGAATGAAACGGAAAACTTACCGGTCCACGCAACTTAAAACCGCATGCCGACAAACTCATCAACATGGCAATCATCAGTAACCATGTCAGACGACGTGAAAAAAAATGACGCATGCGGTACGCTCCTGAAGTATTGTTAAGCAACGATGTTGACTAATTTTCCTGGTACAACGATGATTTTCTTTGGTGCGCCTTCGATGAAACGTTGGACGCTCTCACTTGCCAGCGCAGTCGCTTCTATCGTCGCTTTATCCGCATCCTTGGCAACTTTGATACTGCCACGCAATTTGCCGTTGACCTGTATCATCAATTCGATTTCATCTTGCACCAGAGCTGCTTCATCAACCACAGGCCATGGCGCATCGATCAGTTCACCCAATTCAGCAGCAAAGCCCAATTCTTGCCATAAAGCGTGAGTAATGTGCGGGCAAACTGGATACAAACCACGCAACAAGACGCTGAATGCTTCGCGCAACGCTGGCGCATAACCTTCTGCTTCCGACTTAAACGACTCAATCGTATTGAGCAATTTCATCGCGCCGGAAACCACGGTGTTGTATTGCAAGCGGTCGTAGTCGCCATCAATTTGCTTCAAAGTCAAATGCACTTCACGACGCAAAGCTTTGACATCTGCCGCATAGTTCGCTGGCGCAACGGTAGTGGTACCACCAGCAGCAATCGTGCCGGACAAGCGTAAAGCATTCGCCCACAAACGACGTAAATAGCGTGAAGCACCTTCAACACCACTGTTGCTCCAGGCGGCGCTTTGATCTGGTGGGCCGGCAAACATGGTGAACAAACGCGCCGTATCAGCACCAAACTGGGTGATGATATCTTTTGGTTCAACCACGTTATTTTTGGACTTCGACATTTTTTCGATGCCGCCCATTTGTACTGGCTGACCGTCGCTTTTCAACATCGCTGAAATCGGACGACCTTTGTCATCGTGTTGAACTTCGATTTCATTTGGATAGAACCAGGTTTTTTTACCATTGTCTTCTTCACGGAAGTACGACTCATTGAGCAGCATCCCTTGTGTGAACAAGTTTTTGAATGGTTCATCGATCTTCACCAGACCCAGATCGCGCATCGCTTTGGTCCAGAAACGGGCATACAGTAAATGCAGAACGGCATGTTCAACGCCACCGATGTACTGATCCATCGCCATCCAGTAATCATTGCGCTCATCGACCATTGTCTTGGCATCCGGGCAGGTATAACGCATGAAATACCAACTGGAATCGACAAACGTATCCATCGTGTCAGTTTCACGTTGCGCTGGTTTGCCGCATTTTGGGCAAGGCACGTTCAAAAATTCGGCGTGGGTTTTCAATGGATTGCCGGAACCGTCGGGAATACATTCGGTTGGCAAGACCACTGGCAAATCTTCGTAAGGAACCGGCACATCACCGCAGCATTCGCAATGAATGATAGGAATTGGCGTGCCCCAGTAACGTTGACGTGAGATACCCCAGTCGCGCAAACGCCATGTGGTTTTCTTTTCGCCCAATTCTTTTGCTGCCAGATCAGCGGCAACAGCATTTTTTGCATCATCGAAATACAATCCGTCGTATTTGCCAGAATTAATACAGACACCTTTATATCCGTATGAATCTTTCCATGCATCCGTAGAAAAAGTATAGAAGTCATTTTTTACGTCTGCACGTTGAGCCTGAGCAGGGTCTGTTAAACGCTTACTCCTATTAATATCGTCGGATAGTTCATCAGCTAAATGCGCTCCAATAACTTGCTTAATCGCGATATTGTATTTTTTCGCAAATGCAAAATCACGTTCATCATGGGCTGGCACACCCATGACTGCGCCATCGCCGTAAGTCATCAGCACGTAGTTGCCGGCCCATACCTCAACTTGTTCGCCAGTCAAAGGATGCGTCACAAACAAACCGGTAGGCAAACCTTCTTTTTCTTTGGTTGCCATTTCGGCTTCTGTGGTGCCGCCCGCTTTGCATTCTTCAATAAACGCGGCCAATGCCGGATTGTTTTTTGCTGCCAAAGTCGCCAACGGATGCTCTGCCGCCACCGCGCAGAATGTCACGCCCATAATCGTATCTGGACGGGTAGTGAAGACAAACATTTTACCGTCTTGCACCAATGCGCCAGATTCGTCAGTGATCTGATGCGTGAACGCAAAGCGTACGCCTTCGCTCTTACCGATCCAGTTGCGCTGCATAGTGCGCACTTGTTCTGGCCACCCATCGAGTGTTTCTATGCTGTTCAACAACTCATCAGCGTATTGGGTAATACCGAAGTAGTAACCTGGAATTTCGCGCTTTTCAACCAAAGCGCCCGAGCGCCAACCACGGCCATCAATGACTTGCTCGTTAGCGAGCACAGTTTGATCAATCGGGTCCCAATTGACGACCTGGGTTTTTTTGTAAGCGATACCTTTCTCGAGCATCTTCAAAAACAACCATTGATTCCAACGGTAGTAATCTGGATCACAAGTCGCCACTTCGCGCGACCAGTCAAATGCAAGACCGAGCGGTTGCATCTGCGATTTCATGTCTTCGATGTTGGCGTAAGTCCATTCAGCAGGCGATTTTTTGTAAGCGATCGCTGCATTTTCTGCAGGCAAACCAAACGCATCCCAACCCATAGGCATCAGGACGTTGTATCCCTTCATGCGCAGCTGGCGTGCCAGCATGTCATTGATCGTATAGTTACGGACATGCCCCATATGCAACTTACCGGAAGGGTAAGGCAGCATGGAGCAAGCATAATACTTGCCTTTCGGGAAACGCGGGTCGTTTTCCGTTGCCGTATAGGCATCAATTTTTTTCCAATGGGATTGCGCCGCTTGTTCGACGTCGGAGGGAGTATATTTTTCTTGCATGGCGTGACCGGAGATAGGTGCGAAAATGACTCAGAACCTTAGATTATAACTGCTTACGTGTCATTTATGAGCAAAGCCGAGACTTCACTTGGGTGTATCGGTAACAAATGAGATTTTATTGACGCCTTTTGACTGAGCTGCCGACATCAGTTTGGCGATCATTTCATAGCGTGTGGACTTATCGGCGCGTAATTGCAAATCAGGTGGAACCGCTTGCCGACCAGCGGACTCTAGCTTCAATTCTAGCGCTGGAAAGTCAATCTGTTGGTCATTCCAGTACAATAAACCTGCACCATCGATGGCAACGTGCAAAACATCGGCTGGTTGCGGCGCGGCTTTGGCCGCTGCCTTAGGCAAATCCAATTTAATGACAGGGGTCATCAAAGGGGCTGCAATGATAAAGATCACCAGCAGTACCAACATTACATCTACCATAGGTGTAACGTTGATGTCAGCCATGCTATGCATAGGCTTGGAAGATGAGGAGCGTTCGTTGAATTGACCAAAAGCCATGTTCATGTTCGCATTAATAAGAAAAGCACATTATTTCAACATGCATTATTCTCTTGTTGACGACTCAGATGCGCATGTAAGTCGTGAGCAAAACCATCAAGCTCGGCAAGGGTAATGCGGTTAATCCGGTTAAATGCATTAAAAGCCAGCACTGCCGGAATGGCGACGATCAGCCCAAATGCCGTCATGATCAAGGCTTCGCCCACTGGCCCCGCCAATTCATCAATTTGTACCATGCCAGCCATAGAGATGCTGGTTAAGGCATGATAAATGCCCCAAACAGTTCCTAGTAAACCAACAAAGGGCGCCGTTGCACCGATGGATGCCAGGATGGTTAAGCCATTTTCTAATCGTGTCGTTGCGCTTTGCAGTTCCTGACGTAAAGCCCGCATCAGCACTTCACTTATGCCACTATCAACGCTCAAGGTAGAGGCGAGCTGCTGACGATCAGCGGCACTGACGGCAGTTTCTGCCAGCGTCAGAAAGATTTTTTCTTTATCCCGTAAACGCAATAAAGCCAGCGCGTCGGTCATTGTTGGTGCCAGCCAAAATGATTTAATCGAGGGAGCGGCCTTACGTACCCACCAGAATGACCAAGCCTTGGACAACATCAAAGTCCAACTCAACAGGGACATCAATAACAGCAAATACGCAATCGCATGACCAAACTGATCTGACTGTTCCCAATAATGACTGATCGCTGCGTCCATAGAGGCAAATCAACGCAAGTTCAGCACATCGAACATATCAAACAAACCGCTGGATTTGTCTGCCAGGAAACGTGCTGCACGCAAGCTGCCATGAGCATAAGTGACGCGACTTGAGGATTTATGTGAAATTTCTACACGTTCACCAATACCTGCAAATAAGACCGTATGGTCGCCAACGATGTCGCCGCCACGGATTGTGGCAAAACCAATAGAAGATGGGTCGCGTTCACCCGTCACACCTTCACGTGCGAATACACCAACTTCATTGAGATCACGGCCAAGCGCATCAGCAATAACTTCACCCATTTTCAAAGCAGTGCCAGATGGCGCATCCACTTTATGACGATGATGAGCTTCAACGATTTCGATGTCGTAGCCAGTCGCAAAACTTTTTGCAGCCATTTCCAGCAGTTTTAACGTCACATTCACACCGACGCTCATGTTAGGCGCAAAGACGATCGCGGTTTTTTCCGCTGCGGCGGCAATAGCAGCTTTACCTGCATCATCAAAGCCAGTCGTACCGATAATCATCTTGATACCGTGCTCAGCACAGTAAGCAAGATGCTTCAGCGTTCCTTCAGGTCGCGTGAAATCGATCAAAAAATCAGCGTTTGCCAGTGCTGCCGACAAATCAGCTTCGATCTTGACACCCGCGGGTTTACCCAGAAAAGCACCCGCATCAACACCTAAAGCAGGTGAACCCGCCACATCGAGGGCACCAGTCAGTTGCAAATCATGATCTGCGCTGATCGCCTCAACCAACATTTGCCCCATGCGCCCAGACGCACCTGCTACCGCAACTTTTAATACTGTCATACCGAGTTCTCTTTATTTTTTATCTTTTTTCTTAGGATTGCCATCAAGATCGTTCAAAGATTCAACCTTGTCCAGCCCTAATGCTGATTCGGTAATACGCGCCAGATATTCCTTTTCAGTTGGCAAATTGCCGCCTTCAAATTTGGATACCGTATTATTTTTAAAATAAATTGTGACCAGACTCGTGACCTGTTCACCCTTAGGTTTGGTCAGGCGGAATGGATAATCCCAGCGATCTTCGTGAAACATATCGGTCAACAATGCTGTACCCAATACAAAGCGTACTTGTTCGCGCGTCATGCCTTCTTTAATCTGCGCCATCATTTCTTCAGAGACAAAGTTGCCTTGCTGAACGCTGATGCGATATGGGGAAATATAGCCCAAAAACTTTTTGACGCCTGTCGGGGTATACACTTGGGTGCCAATGGCTGTATTTGCCACCACGCCAGAATTAGCAGTTGCCCCCTGATCAGCCATTAGCGGCGATTTTGAGGCACAAGCAGTCAGACTTAACATGAGCGCCAGGCTTGTTAAACGCAAAGCTGGTGCTTGAATCAATTTCGAAAACAACAATCGCATAGGTACCCTCAGTAATTGAGCAATATGCCCTAAAAACCTATATCATAAAGCAGATAGCATTCTTTTGACCGAAAACATGACAAACAGCACTTCAAATCTCAAAGCAAGCGGGCTTAAAGCGACTTTGCCACGACTGAAAATCCTTGAAATCTTTCAAAGTAGCAAAGTAAGGCATTTGACCGCAGAAGATGTCTATAAGATATTACTGAATGAAAACATGGACGTAGGTCTGGCGACGGTCTACCGCGTGTTGACGCAATTTGAACAGGCAGGATTACTTCACCGCAATCATTTTGAAACTGGCAAAGCTATTTTTGAATTAAATGAAGGCTCTCACCACGACCATCTGGTTTGCCTTGATTGCGGACGCGTCGAAGAATTTTTTGATGCGGAAATAGAAAAAAGACAACACACCATCGCTTTAGAACGTGGATTCAAAATTGCCGATCACTCGCTGGCAATTTACGGTAGTTGCACAAAAGAAAATTGTGCGCACAAAGACAATTAAGACGAACTACCTGTATTAAAAGGGCGGGTGCACCTGCCCTTAAATCACAAATGAGTTTTTTATTTAATTTTTGCCACAACACCTTCGACCGTATCCAGAATTTTTTGCGCATTAAATGGCTTCAGAATAAAGCCATGTATTCCCGCTTTCACGGCCTCCGAAACAGTTTCGGAGTCTTTGCTTGCAGTCACCATTAATACCATCGCTTCTGGCAACATCTCTTTGATTTTTGGCAAAATTTCCAAACCACTAATCTTAGGCATGACCACGTCCAACAGAATGATGTTGGGTCTCAGTTTTAAAGCCATATCCAGACCCGTGCCACCATCCGTTGCCTCACCAACAACGTTATACCCCTCGCTCCGCAATACAACCCGTAGCACTTCGCGCGTAATATCGTTATCGTCAATCAACAAAATAGAGACATTTTTGTTCAACATAATATGACCTTTCTACTGACTCAACGCATTTGAAAGCAATTTGGCAGTAATGTCGACGATAGGGATCACCCTTTCATACGCCATACGAGTCGGACCAATGACACCCAGGGTGCCGACAATTTTACCGTTCACACCATACGGTGCTGTGACTATACTCATTTCGTCCATAGGCACCAATTGCGATTCGCCGCCAATGAAAATTTGCACACCTGTCGCCTTGCTAGATACATCCAACAACTGCATTAAGCCACTTTTTTGCTCAAACATGTCAAATAATTTGCGCAGTGAATTCATATTAGAAGACAAATCCTGCACATTGAGTAAATTACGCTCGCCGGAGATAACAACTTCTTCGTTTTGCTCCGCCAAAGCATCACTACCAGCTTCCACTGCCGCCTGCATGAGACTGGTCATGTCACTCTGCAACTGCCGCAATTCACTATTGATACGCAAGCGTGCCTCATCAAAACTTAAGCCGCCAAAATTCTGGTTCAGATAATTAGCTGCCTGCACCAGTTGTGTTGGCGTGTAATCCACATCGGTCAACAACAGTCGGTTATGCACGTCCCCCGAAGGAGCAACGACGACCAGCAAAATACGTTTTTCAGACAAACGCAGGAATTCTACCTGCTGAAATATCGACTCCGTACGCGGCGTCATGACCACCCCCGCAAATTGCGACAGCGAAGACAGTATTTGTGCCGCGTTCGCGATAATTCTTTGCGGTGGCTGCGTTAAAAACCCCGGCTGGAGACGAGAGCTTAATGCGGATTCATCAATTTCTTGCACAGT
Organism: Undibacterium sp. Dicai25W; assembly: GCF_049340505.1. Classification (NCBI taxonomy): domain Bacteria; kingdom Pseudomonadati; phylum Pseudomonadota; class Betaproteobacteria; order Burkholderiales; family Oxalobacteraceae; genus Undibacterium; species Undibacterium sp. Dicai25W. Next base: position 250,785 of record NZ_JBMPOQ010000002.1, read on the forward strand.
TAACAATTCATCGACAAAAACGCGATAACCCCGCGGGGTCGGCACACGCCCGGCAGAAGTATGTGGACTGGCGACAAAGCCGAGTTCCTCTAAATCAGCCATGACGTTGCGTATCGTCGCTGGAGACAGTTCCAGACCAGAAATTTTAGACAATGCTCTGGAACCTACAGGCTGACCGTCAGCGATGTAGCGTTCTACCAGAGCTTTTAATAACGTTTGGGCGCGGATATCAAGTTGCATATTTTTATTTTATGCGACCTAAGCCAAGTTGAACACTACGAAATTCACAACCATTGTGTCAAATCATGTAAATCTTTAAATTCTGCGTCGGGTTTGACATGAGAATGGCGTGGATCGTCATTGACCAGACTGCGTCGGTTCATCCACCCAGCCTTAAGGCCTGCTTGCTGAGCACCTTGCACATCAAGCAATAAATCATCGCCTACATACAACACTTCATACGGAGCCAGACCCAATCCATCGCAGGCAGCATGAAATATTCTAGCATCCGGTTTGGCGCACCCAAATTGATGGGCAGCAACCGATACATGGAAATGCCCGGCCAATCCTATCGCTTGCAGATCAGCGAAACCATTCGATATCGTCCCCAATTTCACACGCTGCCCAAGTACACCTAATGCCGGCGCCACGTCCGGGTACAGGCTGACCTGATTGCGCGCGTGAGCAAAAACTGCCATCGCCTGATCCGCTTTGCCAACATCTTCATCATATTGCCTGAACACGTTTTGCAATAATTGATGACGCAAGGCCCATAAGTCATAAGAAAAACGCGGATCAGTTGTCACCAACGCCTGCCTTAACGATCGCAAAGAAACGATGTCATGCTGCGCAGTGACGTTCGGAACATGTTGCTGCATCCAGGTGTATAAAGTGGCTTCCGCATGCTGAATGACGGGTGCGATCGGCCATAAGGTGTCGTCTAAATCGAGTAATACGGCTTTAATTGTCATATAGAGCACTCTGTTAGTTCATTTTTTTCATAATTATGGTCTAATCTGACGAATCACGTCACCCTTCATTTTCTATGACTGTACAGGCTAAAACGATTGCACTTGTTGGTAAATATAATGCTGCCGGCATTACTGATTCTATGACCGATCTGGCGCGCTTTCTGGATCAGGCTGGTCACAGAGTGGTACTGGAAGAAGAAACCGCCCGCTATATTCAACTCGATAACCTGGCTGCAATGTCGGTGGCTGACATCGGTAAAACTGCTGATGCTGCGATTGTGGTCGGCGGCGATGGCACTATGCTCGGCATTGCGCGCCAGCTCGCACCGTACAACGTGCCTTTAATCGGAATCAACCAGGGGCGACTCGGATTTATCACAGATATTCCTCTTGATAGGATGATCCCGGTGATTAGCGAAATGCTGGAAGGCAAATACGTGTCTGAGCGGCGCAGTTTATTGCAAGCGATCGTCGTGCGCGATGGCAATCAGATTTTCAGTGGGGTCGCTTTTAACGACATCGTAGTGGCGCGAGGTGCAGGCTCAGGCATGGTAGAGCTGAGGGTGGAAGTGGATGACTTGTTTATGTACAACCAACGTTCGGATGGTTTGATCGTATCTACACCGACAGGTTCTACTGCTTACGCATTGTCGGCAGGTGGGCCACTTTTACACCCTAGTCTGAGTGGCATCGTCATGGTTCCGATTGCACCGCATGCGCTGTCCAACCGCCCTATCGTGCTGCCCGATAGCAGTGAAATTGTGATTGAAATCGCCGCCGGGAGAGACATCAGTGTTAATTTCGATATGCAAACTTTTGCCAGTCTGATGCATCAGGACAGAATTATCGTCAAACGCTCTACCCATACAGTGACCTTTTTACATCCGCAGGACTGGAATTACTACAATACTTTGCGTGAGAAGTTACATTGGAATGAATATCCTTCAGTAGAAGGTGCACTCAATTAATCACAGGTTGTTACAATAGCCGCTCATCGGCTGTTCGCTTACTTAATTTCATTTACTCTAACTAAAATACCGCTCCTATGCTGCGCACGCTCGCTATTCGTGATTTTGTCATTGTTGATGTTTTAGAGCTTGAATTTTCCTCTGGTTTCAGCGTTTTAACCGGCGAAACTGGTGCCGGAAAATCAATATTGATCGACGCTCTTAGCTTGGCACTTGGTGGTCGTGGCGACGCCAGCATGGTGCGCGAATCTGCCGCTAAAGCAGATATCAGCGCAGAATTTTCTCTCAACGACGCCGTTGCAAACTGGTTGGAAAACAATGAATTCAGTGACCCTGAACAACAATTGATTTTACGCCGTACCATCGATAACGCTGGACGTTCAAAGGCATGGATCAACGGCATTACAGCCACCGCTACCCAATTGCGTGAACTCGGTGATCTTCTGGTGGATATTCATGGCCAGCACGCCCACCAATCGCTGCTCAAATCTGAGGCGCAACGTGCGCTGCTTGATATGCAAGGTGGATTACAGCCACAAGCTCAAGAGGTCGAAACTGCCTACAGACTGTGGCGGAATCTGAGCAAGCAACGTGAAGAATTTGAAACTAATGCCAAAAGCGTTTTACAAGAAAGGGAACGGCTTGAGTGGCAAGTAGGCGAACTCGATAAATTACAGATCAAACCCGGTGAATGGGAACAAATTTCGCAAGAACATAGTCGCCTCGCACATGCAGCAAGCTTGCTTGATGGCGCACAAGAAGCCGCTACGTTGATATCGGAGTCGGAGCATCCCGTCTTGTCTCAGCTGTCAGCTGTCCAGCAAAAATTACTCAAACTACTCGACTATGACGCAGCGTTAAAACCTGTGACTGATGCACTTGAATCTGCCTGCATCAACTTACAGGAAACAACCTATGCTCTCAACGACTATCTTAGCCGCACCGAACTTGATCCAGCGCGCTTGCGTGAAGTCGAGAACCGTGTCGAAAGCATACACTCAACAGCGCGACGTTTTCATGTCGTTCCAGAAAAATTGCACGAGGAGTTTGCAACCCTGTCAGCACAATTGCTGCAATTATCCAATGCGACTGACATTGACGCACTCAAAGTGCAAGAAGAAAAAGCTTACCAAACTTATTTGAAAGCCGCACATAAATTAAGTGCATCACGCCAAAAAATTGCCAAAGAATTGAGTATAGCGGTTACCGCAGCAATGCAAGATTTAAGCATGAGCGGCGGTAATTTCGGCGTTTCTCTGGTTCCCTGCGAAGCGGCAGCTTATGGTCTGGAGCAAATAGAATTTCTAGTCGCCGGACACGCAGGAGTGCAAGCACGCCCTCTCGCAAAAGTGGCTTCAGGTGGTGAGTTAGCACGAATTTCATTAGCAATTTCGGTTATTACTTCTTGCGCAACAGCAACCCCGACGCTGATTTTTGATGAAGTTGATAGTGGCATTGGTGGTGGCGTAGCAGAAGTTGTTGGGCGACTATTAAAACGTCTGGGACAAGACCGTCAGGTCCTCTGCGTGACACATTTACCGCAAGTCGCAAGCCAAGCTAATCAGCACTTCCAAGTCAGTAAAGTTAGCCGCGAAGGCAGAACGATTTCATCAATCACTCCACTCGATAGCAAACAACGCGTGGAAGAAATTGCGCGTATGCTAGGCGGCATAGAAATCACGGCGACAACCCGCAAACACGCCAGAGAATTATTGGCTTCCTAAATTTATTACAAAGAATACTCATGAGCTTCCTGAAAGAACCCGATTACTCGCACGGAAAAATAGGCAAGACCGCAGTTGTTTTGGTCAACCTCGGCACGCCCGATGCACCAACCAGTTCCGCAGTACGACGTTATTTGAAACAATTTTTGTCCGACAAGCGCGTCGTCGAAGTACCGCGCCTGATCTGGTGGTTTATTCTGAATCTGATTATCCTCCCATTTCGCTCGGGACAATCCGCAAAAAAATATGCGTCCATCTGGACCAAAGACGGTTCGCCTTTAAAAATACACACCGAAAAGCAAGCGTTGCTGCTTAAAGGTTATCTCGGTGAGCGCGGACATGAAGTGCACGTCACTTACGCAATGCGTTACGGTTCACCTTCCATCCCTTCAGTATTGAAAAAATTAAAAACCGAAGGCTACGAGCGTTTGTTGATTTTATCCGCATATCCGCAATATTCTGCAACGACGACAGCATCTAACTTTGACGCCGTGTTCAGCCATTATCAGCAAGTGCGTAACGTCCCTGAATTGCGCATGGTTAAAAATTATCACGACCATGAAGCCTATATCGATGCCTTAAAACAATCAGTTCAAGCGCACTGGCTCGCCCACGGCCGACCTGAAAAACTGGTGATGAGCTTCCATGGTTTGCCAAAAGCATTTTTATTACGTGGCGACCCTTACCATTGCGAGTGCTATAAAACAGCACGATTGCTTGCCGAAGCATTGGGACTCAACAAAGATCAATATGTGGTGACGTTTCAATCGCGTTTAGGTCGTGCAGAATGGCTGCAACCATACACCGCACCAACGGTTCAAAAACTTGCCAAAGATGGTGTTAAACGTATCGATGTGATATGCCCGGGCTTCATTGCAGATTGTCTGGAAACACTGGAAGAAATTGCGATGGAAGTACGTGTCGATTTCTTAAATGCGGGCGGTAAAGAATTTAATTACATTCCTTGCCTCAACGAGTCGCCAGCATGGATGCGGGGACTGGCGGAAATCGCTGAACAACATTTAATCGGCTGGCCAACGATGATGACAACCAGTCTGCGCGAAGAACAAAAACAACAAGCCTTATTGAGCCGTTCAGAAGCAAAACGTCTTGGTGCCGAACACTAAAGAGAGTATGGCAAACACTTACTTCATTGGTGACCTGCAAGGCTGTGCTGATCAACTGCAAACGTTGATCAGCAAAATAGAACAGATTTCATCGAACAATTACTATATCTTTGCCGGCGACTTGGTCAATCGCGGTCCAAAATCTTTAGAAACTTTAAGGCTAGTTCGCAAGCTGCAACAAACCGGACTGGCCGAAAGTGTTTTAGGTAACCACGATCTGCATTTGTTAGCGGTCGCCAATGGCATACGCCCGGCACACCGGAGCGATACGCTCGATGATATTTTAAACGCACCGGACAAGGGTGAATTATTACATTGGCTACGTCAGCGCCCTCTGGCCATTTTAAAAAATCAACATCTGGTCGTGCATGCTGGGGTGTTTCCTTCGTGGACAGCCAAACAGACAATGGCACTCGCACATGAAGTTGAGGCCGTGCTCAAAAGCCATGAACACACCAACTTTCTAAGATCCATGTACGGCAACACGCCAGACGTCTGGAACGATAATTTAACTGGCAACGATCGTCTGCGCTGTATCGTTAATGGCTTAACCCGAATGCGTTTTTGTGCGGCAGATGGACGCATGGATTTTGCCACCAAAGATGGCTTGACGGCGGCACCGACTGGCTTTGCTCCGTGGTTTGATATAGATCGGGCAACGGCTGATTGCACGGTGGTATTTGGTCATTGGTCTACCTTAGGTTTATTGATAAGACCCAATCTGATCAGTCTTGACACCGGCTGTGTGTGGGGTGGAAAACTCACGGCAGTATCAATGCATGATCGCCAGATTATTCAAATTGACTGCCCGCAACAACAAAAACCTGGCTGACCATACCTGCTTGATACCTCTGTTACAAAATCGTGACCTTCAGATCATTTTGCATTGCAAACAAAGATCCGGGGCATTAATTTTCACTGCTCCATTGGTGTACGAATCCAAAACTCAACTACATGGCGCGCCATTGTTATCAATAGCTATTGATAACACTTGCTTCGCTGTCTTCTAGCGTCTAATTTGAATAGGATCATTCAAAGACACTTTTGCATATTTTCACATTTAACTGCTATTTCTGTAACAATGGTTCCGCGTAAATACCAGTTCCTTGAGGCAACATCTGTCATTTCACGTTAAAAGTTTAAAAGTTGTCAAAAATGTTCAAATCTCTGTTTACGTTGTTTCTAGCGAGTCAAAAGCGCATATACTGTGGAATAGATAAATAAATAGCATTATTTCCAACTATGTCAGGCCGCCAAGGGAAAAGCATGGACCCCAACGAACTTCTGCCAATAACTCGTACGGAATTTCAAAAAACCTTCGTACAGTCCTTGGAGCAAGCTCTCCCACAGTCAGTTGAAGTACTTTTCAGAAAAGCCGAAAGCTCGTACACCTCAGTTGAGCAAGGGCGCTATCTGCACGCCTGTACTTTGCTGCGCAGACCCGATGAACTGATACAGCAAATGAGTATCAACATGGATGCCTTGCTGACCCGAAGTTTTCAGACGACCTACAATACGTTCCGCCCGGTATCGGCGCTGAGTATGAAAAGTAGTAGCCTGTCGTTGGTCGATGCGAATGCGTTTGACGATGAATTACTACTAAATGAAATCACTGAGAGCTTCAGAATTGAAGCGGGCGATCAGATTCGCGATTTGAATATTCGTATTGCAATCTTGTTTGCACAAGACAACATTAAAGAACGGGAAAATCCGTTCCGCCCCTATCTTCTGGCGCGCTGTATTGCAAATACCATCGATGCATTAAATCTGGAACGTGAACTGTGTAACATTCTGGAAACCCAGATTGCTGAGAATTTTTCCCGTCACGTTTTAAGAATATACGAAAACGTCAATCATTGTCTGGCCTTGAACGGGGTTGCCGCCGAGCTCCAATTTAAGCTGAAGAAGACCAATCTTGCGACGCCAGCACAGTCCTCAAACAATGTGATGGAAGATGACCTGGATACCGCCACAGATGACATCGCTCAATCAGGTGAAGCCAGTAATCAATTTCCTGGTGTTGGGCAACAAAATCAGTCGCGTGTACAGCAATACCCAGGTGGTGCCCCATCTACGCAATCCGGTATCGTAGAGATTGGCGGTAAATTTTATAATACCGCCTCGCGGGAAATCTCCAGTGATCAGCCAAGGAGTCCAGTTGAACGACTATTTGAAACAGTACGTGGGATAGCGGCCGGTATCAGCGGTGCGATGGCTCAACCTCATGTCGCTGGTGTCGGTCAGGTTAGCGGTAATGGTTTTGCAAAAGCGTTTAGTAACGGCTACGAGACTGGATTTAACAGCGGAAATAGCCAACGTTACCCAAATGCGGCCGAGCAGAATTTTGATCAACAAACTGCACAAAGCGCGGGCAGCCCATTTGGCGCAAACCAGTTTAAGTGGTTAGCACAAAATCAAACTATCGGCAGTGTCTTACGCAAAGTATTTGGTGGACAAGGCAACACAACAGCTACCAACGGTAACGGCAATGCAACGCAAATGCATTTATACAATGACGAGGGTAGCGATGCGGGAGCAGAAACGACAAGTGGCTCTACCTCGGAACAAGCAGCCAAATATCAGTCCGGTGGCAATGATAGCACTGGGAGCGACATGCAGAGTAACAATACCCATCCCGGCGGCGCCAGTTCCGACGCATCTAACTCCAGTCAGTTTAAGGAAATGCCGCGCTATTCTGAGTCAGGGATTGTTCAATCCGTCCATCAATTACAAAAAACGCACACTGCCCCAATAGAGCAGATGTTCGACCAACTAGGTCGGATCCGAAATCTGATTCTTGAGCAGCGCGCACAACTCAACGACATGACAGAAGATGTCGATGAGCAAATGACGATCGATGTGGTCGCCATGTTGTTCGAGTTTATTTTGAGTGACAACCAGGTTCCTGCAGAAATCCGTGCTCAATTAGGACGTCTGCAATTTTTGGTACTCAAAATTGCTTTGCGTGATCAGAGTCTGCTAACACAAAAAGGTCATCCAGCGCGCTTACTGATTAACCGCGTTGGCTCTATCTCACTCGGTTTAAAACAAATCGATCCGAGTGGTGTTCACATTACTCAGGAAATCTGCCGGATAGTCGAAACCCTGCTCGAAGACGAAAGCGAAAATTCTCAGTTATTCACCCGCATGCTGGACGAATTTGATGCGTTCATTGCGCGCGAATTACGCAATAGCGATAAGCAACTCGATCAAACCGTCGTGGCAGTCGAAGAAGCACAAAACCGTACACTGCGTCTGGTACACATCACCGCACAGTTACAAGAAGTATTGAAAAAATTGACGATCAATTCTTTTCTTCGTGATTTTCTTGAAAGTACCTGGATCTCCGCAATTGAGGTGACAGAACGTGACGATATCAGGCGCGGTACCCGTTACCGCCTGTTAGTACCTGACTTGCTTTGGAGTATAGTCCCCAAAGCAGTTGAGGATGATCGTACACAACTGTTTGCTTTACTGCCGATTATTCTTGGGACAATTCGCGAAGGATTGGCATCGATAAATTGTGATCCGAAGTACCAAAAAGAATTACTCGACTGGCTTGTTGATGCCCACACTGCGGCTTTACGTACTACGCAGAGCAATGTCCAAATGCGTTCATTATCACTGCCCTCGGTGCATGAACATTTTCATCATTTTGTATATCCAGATGAAGAAACACGACAAGACTTGCTGGGCGAAGCAAGAACCCCTGAAATACAGAAAATATTGGATAAGGCGATTCGCGATCTGGATATCAAAGTCGAAATGCTGGATCAAATTTGCAGCGAAGAATTAGCGACGGAATCAGCGCCAATAACAACTGACAACGGAGGATTATCCGACGCAGCTACGCCGATCGCTACCGCTACACCAGAGATGATCAAGGAAAGATTGCGCACAGGTGTCAGCCTGGAGCTACATTTAGGTTTCAAACCAAGTGTTGGAAAACTCAGTTGGGTAGACCCACAATTACAAAATCTCGTTTTGCGATTGGATGGGCATGATAAACCTTCACTGGTCAGCGTGCGTATGTTCCGTCGCATGATTGCCCATGGCCGAGTTAAATTTATGGAAGCTGAACCATTATTTGAAAGAGCGGTTCAAGCCCTGCTGACATCTGCCGACGTCGTAGATCAACCCATCGCCGCTTAAAATTGCGGCTCCAGTGACGGTGCGACGTGCGAAAACGTTTACTGTCACTGGCAATTTTTAACGCACCTATACTTCAGCGATACCCAACTCTTGCAATACTGCAGCTCTGGCGTACTGCGCAACTTCGCGGCGGTGTGTGCCCTCGGTGGAGATCGCTGGCAACCGAATCAACTCGGCGGTCATGCGTGGCGCTCGCAATATCACTGCCATACTCTCCGCAAATGTCATATCACCGATAAAATCAGCCGCCTGATGAAACTTGCCATCGGCATCCACGTAACGCACAACAAATGGTTGCACAGGTACTTTAGCCTCGATAGCAGCTTCAAATAAGTTCGCATGAAATGGCAACAATTTTCCTTGCGCCGAAGTTGTGCCCTCAGGAAAAAAAGCAATTCGCTTGCCGTCTGCAATCTGGTGTACCAGACCTTCATAGATACGACGAACTTCACGTTGTTTGCCACGAGCTAAAAAAATTGTACCGGCTTTTTCGCACAAAAATCCAATCAAAGGCCAATTGCGAATATCTGATTTAGCAACGAAATGGCAAGGGTGCAGAGTATTGATCACAAAAATATCCAACCAGGACACGTGATTAGAGACAATCACTGCACGATCCGCAATCACGCCATTACTTGCGTCTTTAAATCTGACATCAACCGTACAAATTTCCAGCAATTGTTGTGACCAGACACGGACTTTGCTTTGTTGTTTTTCAACATCAATAAATGGAAACACAAAAACACACGTCATCAAACCAGAAAGCAAATGCAAAAAGACGCGGAAAAAATACCAGAAAAGCATACTGAACTCACAAGATACTCAGTCAGAGTATCAATTAATTTTTTAATTTATTTAAATAAAATAAAGGGGAGTGAGGTTATAAAAACCTATACTCCCGCATTTTTCTTATTTCCTTGATTTTCTTCTACAGCGCCGGCTACACTAACTATTTGAAGGACATAGAGGCATCCAACAAAATACTCTAATCAGAGATCACTACACAAGTAATAAATGCAAGGCATTAACGCACCGGATTAATGCACAGTATTAATGTAAAGTATTAAAAGCAATGCGGCCAGAAACCATCGTCACCTTAACCACACCAGGCAATTCGTAACCAAGAAATAAAGTGTGCTTGCCTTGACTGATCAACGCTTTGGCTTCGACTTTCCAGCGATCTGCCGGATCAAAAATACACAGATCAGCACTATCTCCAACGGCCAACTTTCCAGCACCAATGCCTGCGACTTGCGCTGCCTTATAACTGATCGCCGCCAATGCCTGGCTGACAGACACTTCACCGCGACTGTCCTCTGCCCATTTCAATGCAAGTGACAATAGCAATTCGAGGCCTGTTGCACCCGGCGTTGCCTCAGCAAACGGCAATAATTTTTCGTCGTCATCGACTGGTGTGTGATCCGAACAAATTGCGTCAATGGTGCCATCCACTAAGGCAGCCTTAATCGCATCGCGATCACTTTGACTGCGCAATGGTGGCGTCATTCTGGCGTTCGAATCAAAGAAGCCAATATCAGCATCCGTCAGATGCACATGGTGTGCGCCGACATCACAAGTTAATGGCAAACCTTCTTTTTTCGCCTTACGAATTAAATCTAAACCAGCAGCCGAAGAAATGCGGCATAGATGTACTTTCGCGCCAGTTGCACGCATGAGTTCAAACAGGGTATGCAATGCGATGGTTTCTGCCATCACCGGTACGCCAGATAAGCCCATACGCGACGCCAGCGGTCCACTATGTGCCACGCCACCTTTACCAATGTACGCATCTTGTGGACGCAACCAGACCGTGTAGCCAAAGGTCGCTGCATATTGCAAAGCACGTTGCAGCGTATTGGTGTCCGCTATCGTCTCTTCTGCCTGCGAGAAACCAATACAACCGGCATCCGTCAACGCTGACATCTCGGTCAAAGATTGACCTTTCAAGCCGATTGTTAACGCCCCGAGCGGATAAACGTGCGCTTTGTTTTGCATACGTGCTCTTTGCTTGAGCATCTCGACCAGACCGGATTCATCGAGTACCGGATCGGTATCTGGTGGACAAACCAGACTGGTCACGCCACCGCGCATCGCGGCTTGCAATTCGGATTCCAAGGTTGCTTTGTATTCAAAACCAGGTTCACGCAAACGTGCGCTCAGATCGACCAGACCTGGTGCAACGACCAAACCAGTGGCGTCAATCAGCTGATCAGCGACAAAGCCCTCAGGTGCCGCCCCCAGAGCAAGAATTATCCCGTCTGCAACGAATACATCTTGCACACCATCTTTACCACTGGCTGGATCAATCACGCGACCATTTTTAATCTGTATTTTCATGTTCTCTATTCCCAGGACATCGCCACAATCAGGCGGTCTTTGAACTACCAATTTGACGACCTGATGAGCTTGTACGATTCATCAAATGTCGCCGCCGCTATTGCCTGCAACGATACTCATCACTGCCATACGGACAGCGATACCAAACGTCACTTGTGGCAAAATCACAGCCTGCGGACCATCTGCGACAGCAGAGTCGATCTCCACGCCACGATTCATTGGCCCTGGATGCATCACAATCGCATCCGGATGCGCTAGCGCCAGTCGTTCCGGGGTCAAACCGTAGCTTTTAAAATATTCCTGCGCTGAGGGCAGCAACGCACCACTCATGCGTTCGTTTTGCAGACGCAACATGATGATGACATCGACGCCTTTCAAACCTTCGTTCATATCGGTAAACACACGTACACCCATTTGCTCCAAGCCACCCGGCAGCAAAGTGTGCGGCCCAATAACACGAACTTCAGGAACACCCAAAGTGGTCAACGCATGAATGTCCGAACGGGCAACACGGCTATGCAATACGTCACCAACAATTGCGACAGTGAGATTCGTAAAATCTTTTTTGTAATGACGGATGGTGTACATGTCGAGTAAACCCTGGGTCGGGTGCGCATGGCGACCATCACCTGCATTCACAACGTGAACATGATGTTGCTTCGTATCATTGAGATGTTTGGCAATCAGGAATGGCGCACCAGACGTTGCGTGACGTACGACAAACATATCGGCATGCATCGCCGCCAGATTATCTATCGTATCGAGCAGCGATTCACCTTTACTGGTGCTCGATGCCGCGATATTTAGATTGATCACGTCGGCGGATAAACGCTTGGACGCAATTTCAAATGTGGTACGGGTGCGGGTAGAGTTTTCAAAAAACAGATTGAAAACACTCTTACCGCGCATCAGCGGGACTTTTTTGACTTCCCGGTCACTGACGCTGACAAACGACGAGGCGGTGTCAAGAATGTGATTGATAATGGATTTTGGTAAGCCTTCTATCGTCAGCAAATGCTGAAGCTCACCATGTTTGTTTAATTGGGGATTATGCATGATCAATAGAGAAACTTAGTGTGCCATCGTCTGCACGTTGCAGATTGACAGAGACGGCGGGTTCAAATGAAGCGACATGAGCAATAAAATCAGCAGTGACTGGCAGCTCACGACCACCACGATCAACCAGTGCTGCAAGCATGACGCGAGCTGGCCGGCCATAGTCAAATAATTCGTTGATAGCGGCGCGGGTAGTACGGCCAGTATATAAAACATCGTCGACCAAAAGAATATGGGCACCATCCACTTCAAAAGGAATGTGGGTAGGTTTCACCTCCGCGTGCAAACCTTTGGCAGCGTAATCATCGCGATAAAAAGAGACGTCAATCTGACCTGCATTGTTGGTTAATCCTAAATCCCTCACCAGCCGCTCTGCAATCCAGACTCCGCCAGAGTAAATGCCAACGATAGAAATAGGATAGGCAACAGTTGTGATGTGGGTTTTGATGTGATTTAAAAGCTGCTGGTATAGCGCTTCTGCATTGAGGTTACTTGCAAGAGAGGTCATAGTGTCTCGTCAAAATATTGTTGCAGAATTAAAGCCGCGGCGTCATCGTCAATGTGTTCACCGCGTTGTCCATTGAGTACCGCTGATGTGTAGCGTTCATCAACCAATACCGTCGGCAAACTAAATCGGCCTTGCAGTTGATTCGCAAACCGCGTGCAGCGTTGCGTCATTTCATGTGCTTCACCGTCAGGGTGCATAGGCAAACCAACCACGCATAATACCGGTTGCCAGTTTTTAATCAGTGCGGCCACTTCGGCAAATTTGGCGTCATTTGTCGTGGCATGAATAATTGCTAAGGGTTCAGCTTGTCTGAGGAAAGTATTCCCGACCGCGACGCCTATCCGTTTCAACCCAAAATCAAATGCCAGAACCGTGCCTTCTGAAGATATACGCGCTGCGTCTTGCATCAGGCATGCCCCGCTATCGTCGCCAGCATCAGGGGATCAATCCCTAATAATTTAATGGCTGCATTAAAACGTTCTTCGAGCGGCAAAGAAAACACGATCTCCGGGTCAGCAAGGACGGTCAGCCATTGATTATCGAGTATTTCTTTTTCCAATTGTCCGGCACCCCAACCTGCGTAACCGACACTCATCAGAACGCGATCAGGGCCATCACCAGCAGCGATCGCTTCGAGCACATCACGCGATGTCGTGAAAGCAATATCATCGGTAACCTGCAATGAAGAAGTGTATTTGCCAACTGGGGCGTGCAAAACAAAGCCTCTATCGTCTTGAACCGGCCCACCAAACATGACAGGATCTTTACCCATAGGGTGTGAATCAGGAATATTTTCCAGCTTGAGATCAATGCGATCAAACAGACCAGCAACATTCATGTCCGTTGGGCGATTAATCAACATTCCCATTGCCCCACGCGGGCTATGCTCACAGATAAAAACCACCGAGCCGCCAAACACCGGATCTTGCATAGATGGCATGGCAATCAGGAAGTGATTGGTCAGATTTAACTCGGTAGACGAACTTTTTTCATCAGTCGCAGAACCATCTGTGTCTGACAATGCCATTGAAGGCGCAGACTTGTTACCAGCCAAGTCTGTTTTGAGGGATTTTATTTGCTTCACCATCCTCGTATTCTAGCAGTTTTAACGTGTTTTTTCGATGTGTGCTAAGGTGTAATACTCCCCTTAGTCTATTGATTTACAGCATTTTATGAGTGAAATCACCACCCCCTTCCCTATCTCCCTGGTCTGGTTCCGCCGGGATTTGCGAAGCTTTGATCATGCCGCACTATTCCAAGCATTGCGTCAAAGCAAGCAGGTCATTGGCGTATTTGTTTTTGACAAATCTATCTTAGACCATTTACCTGCAAATGACAGGCGTATCAGATTTATTCACGACAGCATCATTGAATTGCAACAAGCCTTGCTCGATCTTGGAGGAGGTTTGATTGTCCGCTATGGAGAAGCGACTGATGTCATACCAGAATTAGTTGCGGAATTTGGTGCGCAGGCGGTCTTCGTCAATCATGATTACGAGCCTGCTGCTATTCGTCGCGATCAACACGTTGCCACGACATTGAAGACACTTTCTTGCGAGTTAATTAGTTACAAAGATCAGGTCATTTTCGAAAAAGAGGAAGTTTTATCGTTATCGAACACGCCGTTCTCAGTATTTACGCCTTACAAAAATGCCTGGCTAAAAAAGTTTTATGCGCAGAGCGATGATTTTTATTCACGAGCGTATCCAGTAGAAAAATATGCAGCAAATCTGAAAGCTATTCCGCATTCTGAAGTTCCACTATTAGCGGCAATGGGGTTTGCTGAGGCACAGGAAAATCCAATTAACTTACCGGCAGGCATGTCTGGCGGGCAGCAACTGCTGGATGAGTTTACGAATCGCATGAAGGATTACGATATTGCACGCGATTTTCCTGCAATTAAAGGGCCGTCATATCTGTCGGTACATCTGCGCTTTGGTACCGTTTCCATACGACATCTGGTTCGTGAAGCGATGCAACAGATACGTACCGCGGCAAATCAGGGGGCGCAGATATGGTTAAATGAACTCATCTGGCGTGATTTTTATTTCATGATCTTGCATCATCATCCGCGCGTAGAAACCTCAGCATTCAAAACCGCCTATGATGCAATCCAATGGGAAAATGGTACGCAGGCCGACGCGCTTTTTCAAGCGTGGTGTGAAGGAAAAACCGGCTATCCACTGGTTGACGCAGCGATGCATCAACTGAATCAGACGGGTTATATGCACAACCGTCTGCGTATGGTGACAGCATGCTTCCTGATCAAAGATCTCGGTATAGATTGGCGTCGCGGGGAAGCTTATTTTGCGCAAAAGTTAAACGACTTTGATTTGTCTGCCAATAACGGTGGGTGGCAATGGGCTGCCTCTTCTGGTTGCGACGCGCAACCGTATTTCCGGATATTCAATCCCATCACACAATCTGAGAAATTTGATGCGGAAGGAAAATTTATACGCCGCTATCTGCCGCAATTAAGCAAGTTGGATAAACGCTCAATTCATGCACCATGGAAAGCTGCTCCATTGCTGCTACAGCAAGCAGGTGTCAAACTTGGTGAGCATTATCCATATCCAATTGTTGATCATGACAGCGCCCGAAAGGCAACACTGACACGCTATGCAGTCGTGAAGAAAATTGATACCACTACTGAGTCCGAACATTAATCAAGGCAAAAATAAAAAAGCAGGGTTTCCCCTGCTTTTTTTGCTTTAAACGACTGGCATCAAACGATTACTGCCTGATCTTTCCCGACAAATCTCACAATCGCCGCCATCAAATCATCCTCGCGATAAGGCTTACCGAAGTATTCATTGACACCTAATTCTCTGGCGTAATTACGGTGTTTATCGGCGGTACGCGAAGTAATCATGATGATAGGAACATGCGCAGTACGCGCGTCGCTACGCACGTTACGGGTCAGATCGAAACCATCCATACGCGGCATTTCAATGTCGACCAACATAATGTCTGGCGTCACCGATTGTAATTGTTCCAACGCATCAATACCGTCTTTAGCCAGAATCACCTGATAGCCTTCACGTGTCAGCAAACGTTGCGTGACGCGACGTACAGTCAGAGAGTCATCGACAACCATCACGGTATGCTGGGTACGTAATCCTTGTACAGGCTCTGTATTGACAGCAGTTTGTTGCTGCTGTTGCCGCAAATCAGCCACTGCACCCACATTCACTGCATCAGTACCGGCTTGTGGCAAACGCGCATGTTCATGCTCAAGACGATGCGCAAGTGGCACTGGGTTAATAATCAATACGATCTCACCCGAACCAAGCACCGTCGCGCCAGCGATACCGATCATGCGAGATAATTGTGGGCCGATGTTTTTCACCACCACCTCGCGGTTACCGACGATATCATCCACGTGGATCGCGACACGGTCAGTACCACTCTTCATGATCAATAACGGTGTGTATTGCTGCGCCAGGGGCACTGCATCTCTGTGACCCAACAAGGCAGATAAATAATGCATAGAGACGCGTTGATCCTGCCAGATAACAGCACCATCGTTATAGGCGTTTGCCAGAGCATTCGCTTTTAAATGCTGAACTTGCTCTACCAAAACAGACGGTACGGCAAAAGTCCGGCCACCAGAACTCAGCAACACAACTTGTGTCACCGCGAGAGTCAATGGCAAGTGAATCGTAAATTCGGCACCCTTACCTTCAACACTAGAAACCTCAACCCGACCACCCAAGGTTGCTGCCTCAGCCCGCACCACGTCCATACCCACACCACGGCCAGCTAACTCGGTAACCTCGGTCGCGGTTGAAAAACCGGGCTCAAAAATCATGCCCGCTGTTTCTGCATCAGATAAGGTTTCACCTTCCAGCAACAAGCCTAAAGATTGCGCTTTCTGGCGGATATTGGCTAAATTTAAACCTTGACCATCGTCATTAAAGCGGATAACGACTTCGTTACCCTCCTGACGCACTTCGATGAGCAATTCACCGGTTTCATCTTTGCCAATCTGACGACGTGTTTGACGTGATTCGATACCGTGCACGATTGCATTACGTAACAAATGCTCAAACGGACCGACCATTTTTTCCAACACGCCACGGTCCATCTCTACTGTGGTTCCACGGATATCCAGATTGACGCGCTTATCAATTTCCTTAGCTGTCTGGCGTGCAACGCGATATAGACGTTCAGAAACGCTGGCGAACGGAATCATACGCACGCGCATCAAATCTTGCTGTAGTTCACGTGTCAAACGAGCCTGCGTATGCAGATTCGTCGCTGCACCATCGATTGTACGATGCAGATTGTTTTGCACGGTTGCCACGTCGCTGACGCTCTCAGCCATCATGCGCGTCAATTCTTGCAAGCGCGTAAAGCGGTCAAATTCCAGAGGGTCAAACTCACGATCGGCAGAATGTGCCATACGGGAAGTAATCTGCGTTTCAGCCTGAATTTCCACTTCACGTAACTGATCGCGCAAACGAGTGACGTTTTCGGTCAACTCACCAAGCGAAGAGCGCAAAGTACTGACTTCATTCTCAAGACGTGAGCGCGAAATAGAAACTTCACCAGCCTGATTGACTAAGCGGTCAAGTACGTCAGCACGCACCCTGACAAGCGGAACTGGTGCACCCGGTGCAACTGGCGCATTCAAGGCCGCATTCAACGCTGGCATCGCTTTGGTTGCAGTGGCACCAGCCAAAGGCATGACAGGCTTCAGGCTGACCATTTCGGTACTTGGAGCTGGCTCTGCATCACCCGCTGCGACGCTTTCCTGGAATTGATCAAGCTCTTGCGCAGCTGTCAGAGGTTCCTGGCTGAGTACAGGCACAGGATGTGCGTCCGGATTTTGCAATCGATCGAACAGCAACATGCTGTGATCGTGTCTGGCCAGCAAATCTTCTAACAAAGGTTGGCGCACCAGGCTACCTGCGTGCATCAGACTTTCGATACGGCTTTCCATATCGTGGATATGTTGCCCCAAACCCATTGCACCAGCCATCCGCGCACTACCCTTGATAGTGTGCATGAGTCGCGCGATAGATTGAGGGATGGCGGTATCAGAAGGATGTTCTTGCCAGTTGCGTAGTAATTGGCCAACCATGGGCAAAAGATCATGCCCCTCTTCAAGGAATACTGGCAACAGATCCAGATCCAGGTCATCTTTAATTTGCAGACTTTGATCAGCAATTTGATGTGCCAATGCAGTTGATACAAGTTGCGCCGCAGCATCTTCAGACGCATTCGCAACAGTTGTCTGTGACGTTACATCATTATCCGCAGACCAATCCTTCAAATCTAATTTTTCATTAGTTGAAGTAATAAACTCTTCGTCAGCACCTGCATCAGAACGAGAAATAACATCCTGCAGTAAGAGTTCTAATTGACGAACATCGTCTTGCGCAAATTCAGCAATTTCTGACAAGGCAAATTTTTGCAGCATGCGTTTTGCTGTTTCCAGCGCGTGCTGCAAAGTATCAAATTCAGATGCTTGCAAAGTGACTGGATGACGTTCAAGTCTTTGCAATACCAGTTCCAGACTATGCGCCAAATCTTGCAATGGTTTCAGACCTACAGTGGCCGAACTGCCCGCTAAAGTATGACTTGCGTGTATCGCATGTGTCGTTACGTTGCGATGCGGCTCATGACGCCATTCAGCAAAATCTTGCGACAAGAAACGCACGATCTCATCGGTTTCTGCCATGTAAATTGAGTACAAGGGCAAACTAATTTCGAGATCACCGATGCGTTTGATATTGTCATCAAGACTCTGCGCAGGCTTGATCAAATCTGGGAAGTCCAGAATTTGTGCGTTTGATACAGGTTCTGAAATACTTTCTGAAGCTACGTGTTCATCGATAAATTCTGCACCGTGGTCTGCGACATGCTCTAGGACTTGTTCAGATACCGTCACGTCTGAGCTCGGCGCCGTATCAACGAGCGCGGCAGGGGCAAGTAATTCCGGCAAAATGACGTCAGCAGCAATCGTCGTCGTTGTTCCTAATGATGCAGCCAACAGATCATCCATGCTTGGCGTAGGTGATAAATCCACAGCAAATTCTGCTGCTTTAGTCAAATCTGCTTGAGCCTGAGCTAACTGCTCAACATGATGAGTAACTTCTGGGTCATGCGTTAACTCAACAGCAGAATCTGTTATTTCTGGCAATTCTTCAAACGCTGGTGCAACAGGAGTAGCCAGATTCGATGAGATTTCATTATGCAAAGAAATATCGCTTCCGAAATCAAACGGTTCCAGATCGCCTGACTCTGGCACACTTACGGCTTCAATTTCAGTCAACGCTGACGCGACGATTCCCTCATTGTGAGGTGGCTCGATTGCCTCATTCACTGGCGGTTCATTGAGGTCAAAATTCAGAGACTCTAAACCTACATCAGCAAGCTTATTTTCGTGAATCAGATCATGCGTTGGGGCTGGAGATTCAGAGAGGCTTGCTAGCTCTGAATGTTTTTCAGGAACGACATCAAGATGATTATCGACCGCAGGGACAGCATTTGCAACGGGTGCTGGATGTATCGCCGTTTCAATTGACGCTTCCTGATAATCAAGACCAGCTTTAATGCGCTCTGCTGCAGCAATAATGGCGTTGCCAGTTCTTGCAGAATGCCCGTGCTGTTTGAGTTCTCCAACCCACAAAACCATTTCCGCTGCCGTATGTTCCAGTAAACCATACAGATTGTCATTACCAGGGCGTGACTCAGACAACCACAAGTTCATGACTTGCTCAATATTCCAGGCAGTCTCACCAAACACATTCAAACCTACCATGCGGCTGCTGCCCTTCAAGGTATGGAATGAGCGACGTAAGCTAGTCAGATATTCCTGATTGTCACTATCGCGTTTTGATAATGGCAAAGTTTCCTGCACAAACGCTAGTACTTCCTCGGCCTCGCTCAGGAATATCTCCAACAGTTCAGCATCAATAGCTTCATCTGTTTGCGGCAAATCGACATGCACGTCCGCATGAACTGGCTCAGCAGCACCGCTAGTAACAGCAATGATATCTTGCAAGTTCTCTGCAGAATGTTCTTCGTTTGTCTGAGCCAATAGATCGATCGCTGCATTGGCTCGTTCGCTAGCATTAGTATCATCGAGCAATTTCGCCACAGAACGTTCTGACTCCAGAGAATCTTTGAGCTGTGCTTGCAGGTCTTTATCTTCCGGATTTTCAGACAGAGAAACGGCAAGACGCGCAGATTCATGCTGCTGATGCAGCAACTCTTCTTCAGCCGTTGCCACGTATGCCTGCGAATGATCTTGATGCTGGTTGCTATCAGTTGTATCGGGGCTTTGAATGTCTTCGGCTGTCGGCAATAGTTCTTTATGTGACACTGCTTCCAATAAATTCGAACGGAAGGTACCAGTAACCCCATCAAAGCTGAATTTCTTTTTAGCCGTTTCTGGCTGTGCTTTCAGAGTCTCGATAAAGAAGCTCAGTGCGCCGATATTTTGCGCAACTTTTTGATGCTCATCCACGCGTTCAGCAATGGCTGGCTCATCGTCAGAACTCACTGGAATAGAAAACTTGGCCACCAAGGAACGTGTCTGATTAACGGCCTTCATCGCATCATCCTGATCCAACATGGCCAATGCACCGCCTATCTGATGCAATACGTCATCGACGTTTTTCAATGATTCATGATGGCCCGGATCACGGAAGTACTCATCCAGATTTTTCTCAACCTGGCGCAAACTGACTTGCATTTCCGCAACCAATACGCCCATCGTTTGACGCTGCTGGGCTTCGCGGGAAATTTCACCCATCCATGCAGTTTGCGATTGTGGTTCATCACCAGAAACAATAGACAGCAAGCGCGCTGTTATTTCTTCCGCCCGTTCAGAAAAGTGCGCAGGCAAGCGAGTGATTTGGTCTAATGCGGTTTCGACGAATAATAAGCTGGTAGCGAGTTCTATGCCCAACTTCGAGGTATCGGCAGAATGTGCCACATGACGTGAAATACCGCTTAATTCGCGTAAAAGTTTGGATAAAGCTGGCGCATTTAAACCGTTACCGGTTTCTGCCAGATCTTTCATTTTTTGCGAAAATTTATCGGCTAGGCCGTTTTCGCCGTTAGCAATGCGTCCCCACAGATTTTTAACCGCGGTTAATTGTTCTTTAGCGGCACTCAGCACACCGGCTGCGATCTGACCGTAATTTTTTTGGTCATAATCAAATGGAACGGTATTATCTAACTGGTAGGCCTGCCGTATACTAGCAACCAATGGCGTCGGTGATTTAGCTTGTGCCAGGAAGAATAATGCATCTCTTAACAAACGTTCAGGAATAGCGGTAACGCCATCCACCAGACGACGGATCTGCAAATTGATGCGGCCAAATATTTGTTTGGCGTATTGTTGATTGTCTATCCCGCCTTGGGCCACCGCTTCCACAAAAGCGCACATGACAACCCAAAATGCCTTCGCTTGCGAATTGGTTTGAGCCAAATCGATTTCATGCACCACGTCACGCATGGATTGTGCGGCAGCACGCTGTGCTTGCTCATCTTTGCTTGTTAGAAACGTTAGCAATAATTTTTCAAAACGCTGACGTAAGCCGACATAAGAAGCCAACGAGTTTCCGTTTATAACCGCTAATTCGGGTACTCTACTTTGCGCCGACAATGCCGGGAAAAATAAGTCGGCCGGATGAATGCGTTCTGCACCTTTTAGCTCCAACAAGGCACGATAGTATGGAAACAGTCTGACTGGCTGATGTGCAGACCCAGACAATAAATCTTCGAGATAACGCAATACGGCGTGAAACGCATCGAGAATGACATCGACATTCGACTCATTCATTTCTAGCTGTCCGGTTTGCAATCGCTCAAGCAATTCTTCTATGGTTTCGGTAACAATAGAGACGCCATCAATATCGACAATCTGCAAGGCTCCATGCGCCTGATGCAAATAGCTTTTTGCATGCAAGATCGTGGTTGATCTGGTTTCTAAATCTTGTGCAAGTGCCTCTTTGAGCATCTTGCCGGCATTAGTAACTGCTTCACGCACTTCCGCCATAACCCAGGAAAGCGGTCCAGTATCAAACTGATCCTGGGGCAGAGGTGACGAATTTGGAAAATCGGATGTCATGCGTGCTCCGCAAACTCAAGAGACGATGAAACCAAGTTCATCGTCTTGAAATAGGACAGGGTCGTCACACAATGAGGCAACGACCCAAAGACTGGAAAATCAGGCAGCCACACGGAAACGTGATACGGAGTTTTTCAATTCTTCCGCTAACAACGACAATTGTTTAATAGAGTCTGCTGTTTGTTGCGTACCGTTTTGGGTTTGCTCTGTGATCGTCAAAATGTGTTGAATGTTTTGTGCAACACCGTTCGCTGATGTCGCTTGCTGTTCTGTCGCCAGAGAAATGCCTTGAATCAGTTCTGCCAGACGGTTAGAAACGCTACGAATCTCGGACAACGCCGTACCGGCCGCATCTGACAAACGTGCTCCCTCAACCACACCCTGCGTTGATTTTTCCATCGCGGCTACCGCATCATGAGTATCTGTCTGAATCGTACGTACCAACGCACCAATCTGTTTGGTCGCCTCGGCTGAACGTTCCGCCAGTCGCTGAACCTCTTCCGCAACCACCGAGAAGCCTCGACCAGCCTCACCTGCAGATGCCGCCTGAATCGCCGCATTCAACGCCAAAACGTTGGTCTGTTCGGTAATGTCAGAAATCAGTTCAGTGATCTCACCAATCTCTTGTGAAGATTCACCGAGTCGTTTAATCCGCTTGGATGTTTCCTGAATTTGTTCGCGAATCTCATTCATACCTTTGATCGCGTCTTCCACGGCATGAGCACCTTGCTCCGCCGCAGCAACCGATTGACGCGCAACTTCCGCTGATTCGTTAGCTGAGCGTGAAACGTCGGTAATTTCTGCAGCCATTGTCAAAACGACCTGGCCTGCATCGGTAATTTCACGTGATTGTTGCTCCGAAGCTTCCAACAAATTATTAGAAACGCCCTGCGCATCATTCGACGCTGAAGTAACCTGCTCTGCTGTTTTAGTAACACGACCAACCAGTCCACGCAACTCTTCCACCGTGTAGTTTACCGAGTCGGCAATCGCGCCGGTAATGTCTTCGGAAACGGTTGCTTGCACCGTCAAGTCACCATCCGCCACTTCTTGCAATTCATTCATCAGACGCAAAATCGCGGCCTGATTTTGATCGTTTGCGGCTTTTGCCTCTTCTTCTTGCTTTTGCGCTTGCAACATTTGTGACGCTGCTTCTTGACGACGTTCATTCGCCTCTTTAGCACGGTTGCGGCTATCCTGCAACAGAACCAATGCAATACCAACCGCTGCTAACAACGCGACAGCACCTGAGACCAGCAGCAACCAGAAAGATAAGCTAATCGAATCTTGCTCTGCAGTATACGTTTTCTGGAGTTTGGCAAATTTAGTTTTTAAATCTTCGTTTTCATTAAACACCAACTGCTCAGACTGTTTTGCAGCGATAAAATTTTGCAAGTTGCCGAGGATGGTAGAAACTGAAGCACGATAGTCTTCAAACGTTTTTTGTAGTTCTTCGAGTTTGTCCCGGGTATCCGCATCTTTAGTCACCGTCAGACGCAATACATCACTACCTTTTAAGAAACCATCAACCAGATCACGGAAAGTATTAGTATCCTTACCCAACAAAAACGCTGTTTCCGGATTAACACCTTCCGATGTCAGGAATTCATTCGCGCTACGACCCAGACGTTGGGTCAACATGACCAACTGACCGGATGCAGAAATTTCACGAGCAGAACCACCGCCTTGCACTTTCAAAGTCGAAATTTGCTCAGTCAACTCGAGCAAAGCTGGGGACAAAGAGTTCAATTTTTGCAAAGTTTGACCGAAACCAGTCAACTCTTTGCGACGAGACAAAATAGTCTCCGCAGCTTTATTGGAGTTTTGCCAGGTTTTTGATGTATCGAGCAAAACCGCTTCTAGCGCAGAATTTGCTTTATCAACGTTACGGCCTTGATAGTTACCGCCTTTAAGCAAAATTTCCAGATCGGAGTTAATCTCTTTGCGACTATCTTCCAGCTGCTTAAACGCTTCAACGTTACCCTGAATCGCATTCGGAGCTGCCTTACCGATACGCTGGGAGTGCATCAGCATGTCACCAGAAATCTGTACCTGGGTAGAAACCAGCGCTGATTGACTAGCATTAAGCCATACAAAGAAACCACCTGCTATCAGCGCCGCACCCATCGTGGTGGACAATACGCGCATCTGCTGTTGCAGCGTCATCTTGCCAATGACTGGCAAGCGAATATCGCCACCTTTTTCTAAGGCGTCACCAATAAAAGTCGCGTCCGCCTTATTGTCCAGCTTGTCATTTAATACTGCCGGGTTAGCGTCAGTTGACGCGGCAACCTCGGGATTCAACATTTTGACGTTGTTCGCGTCTTCAACTTCAACCGAATCAGCATTACCGAACGACCTTGCCGCGACTTCTGCTCCGTCTATTTCCGGATTTTCTTTTCCCTTGGACAAGAACGGTAGTTTAAATGCCATTACTAAGTCTCCTAAACGATTGACAAGCTTTCAGTATTGCTTTAAATACAAACTGACTACAAACCTATTTGCAAAAATTCCTGGTCTTGCACTAAAGCAGCCAGGCTCAACTTATGCCAGATATTCCCATCACGGTCACGATATTTACACTGCAACCATACATGCTTCTCTGACAAACCTTCATCGGACACAACTTCTTCCATTTCAGCGATATTTCTCAAGCCCAAGACCTGAGAAACCAGCAAACCGCTATTAAATGCTAAAACTGGCGCAAATGCGACAATCCGGCAAGCATTATCAAGTTTTGTGCCTTCATTTCCCTGAAAACGCGGCAAATCAACGACACTTGTCAAGTTACCGCGAATGTTTGACAAACCTACATACCATTCCTTTGTCAGCGGAACATTAGTCAGCGACGATGCACTTACAATCTCACCAGCCTCACGCAGTTCAAGTAAATAACGTACTTGTCCAACCATAATGCCTAACTGATTGACTTGGGTAAAGTCACCGCGCTGAGCGGCTTGCATGCGTTCAACCAACTGCGCCTGAAATTCGCGCAAACGCGTACGTCGTACGCCACCTTCAGGTCTGGTTACTTCCAGATTGGCGGCAACAGGGTCACTCAAAGTCTGGGTCATGAGGCTATCCGGGTATTTCTAAAAATGAACACGAAAATCTGATCTATCTGTTCTGCCAGGCCGTTAAGATGCAGACCAGTATTAGCCGAGTGCGGCAATCTTAGCCAGCAACTCTTGCGGATCAATCGGCTTCACCAGGTAATCGCGAGCCCCTTGACGTAAGCCCCAGATACGATCCGTTTCCTGATTCTTGCTAGTACAGATAATCACTGGAACATCTTGCGTCTCAGGATCTTTAGCAATCGCACGGGTAATCTGAAATCCATTCTGTCCCGGCATCACAACGTCCATCAAAATCAATTGCGGTTTATCCGCTTTAATTTTTGTCAGCGCCTCTTCTCCGCTTTCTGCTGTAGAAACAGAAAAACCATTTTTAACCAGAACGTCCGTTAAAAAATAACGTTCTGTCGGGGAGTCGTCTACTACTAAAATTTTCTGAATAGCCATTTTCTTCATACCTCACGTAAAACTGATTTATTTACTATGCTCTTCGGAAGTGTAATTCCGCACAGTTTTCAGCAGACTATCTTTTGTAAAAGGTTTGGTCAGATATTCATCTGACCCCACCATGGCGCCACGCGCTCTGTCAAATAAGCCGTCTTTGGAAGACAGCATAATAACGGGAGTATCACGGAATTTCGCACTCTTTTTTATCAGTGCACAGGTTTGATAACCATCGAGCCGTGGCATTAAAATGTCGCAAAAAATCAAATCCGGATGAGAATCGTTGATCTTTGCCAGAGCATCAAACCCATCTTCGGCTAATACGATCTTATAACCAGCTTGCCCAAGAAATATCTCAGCCGATCGACGTATAGTACTACTATCGTCTATCACCATGATTTTCAGGTTTTCGTTGCTTGCCAGAATTGACATAGAATCATCTCTTTTCAACAGAATTGTCTCAAGCTAGCACTGTAGCAAAAATTTTTGAATTGGCGTTTATTTTCCGTGAATAAACATTTAATACAACTAAAAAAATGCAAATTCGCGGTTAAATCGCAACCATTTCAAAATCTTCTTTGCGTGCACCACACTCAGGACAAGTCCAATTCATCGGAACATCTTGCCAACGCGTGCCAGCAGGAATACCTTCTTCAGGCAACCCTTGCTCTTCATCATAGACCCATCCACAGATTAAACACATCCATGTAGTAAATTCTTGCTGACCACTTGCATTATCGCTCACGACTAAAACCCTTCAATCAAGTAAAATATTAAAACTAACGCATGAAATTTTCAAAACGACATCAAATTCCATCATTCGGGCTAATACGAATTTATTAAAGCTAGCTATATTAATCTACCCAACGTGCAAAACCAAATTTCCCCGCTCATTCTTAGCTTCGGCGCGTCAGATCCCGTCGCCGCCACCGGTTTATTTGCCGACCTTGCCTCGTTTGCTGCTATGGGTTGCCATGGATTACCGATAATTACCGCGGTATTGACTGGCGATACAGCACAAATTGATAGTATCCATCCAATCGACGCCGATCTGGTTGATGAGCAGGCGCGAACGATATTAGAAGATATGACGGTGGTAACTTTTAAAGTCGGTCAGGTAGGCAGCGTTGACAATGCAACAACGATTGCCGAAATTGTTTCCGACTATCCGGAAATGCCTTTAATTCTCGATCCATTCAATACCACGATCACCGAACAAATAGCTGATGCTGAAGATTTGACCTTATCGATTCGCGAATTACTCATTCCACAAGCAACTTTGCTATTGATTTCGGCAGTTGAGCTGTCACGCCTGGCGGAAACCTGGAAAGAAAATACGGAAACTGAAGATCTGACGGCCGATGTCATGACGCTCATCGATTCTGGCTGCGAATTCGTGCTGGTCACAGGAACACCGAGCGCCAATGGCGAAATTGCCAACACCTTGTTCAATGAGTCGGGCATCGTCAGAAGAGACATATGGCCACGAATTCCCGGCTCGTTTGCCGGTGCGGGTTCGACACTATCTGCAGCAATTGCCGCGCTGATGGCAAATGGCCTTGAAGTTCCTGAGGCAGTTTTAGAGGCACAAGAATATACGCAGGCCGCTATCAGCCACTCACAGCAATTTGGCATGGGAAAATTCATTCCCGATCGATATTTCTGGGCTAAAGAAAATGAATAAAGCTGGTGTCAAGCAGATAGACAGATTCAATTAATCTTCCTATCTGCATGGCCTACGAAGTAATACTTGAAGATGAAATCATTCCCTAAGCGCTGACATATAACCTCTTTGTTTATCTGACATTGAAAGGGGCAGCCTTGGTAGCACAGACATGCAGCATAGATACTTTAGTTATACAAAACACTCCCACTCTGATCGCACATCATGACGAACAAGAACGAAACCTTATTTAACCGAGCCCAAAAAACTACGCCAGGTGGTGTTAATTCACCGGTACGCGCCTTCCGCTCAGTCGGCGGCACCCCACGTTTCATCACACGTGCCGAAGGCCCTTACTTCTGGGACGCGGATGATCGTCGTTACATCGATTACATCGGCTCATGGGGCCCGGCGATCGTTGGTCACGCACACCCACAAGTCGTCAGCGCAGTACAGGTTGCGGCAGCACGTGGTCTGAGCTTCGGAGCACCAACTGAAGGTGAAGTTCTGATGGCAGAAGAAATCTGCAAACTGGTTCCTGGCGTTGAGCAAGTGCGCCTCGTGTCTAGCGGCACTGAAGCGACCATGAGCGCATTACGTCTGGCGCGCGGCGCAACAAAACGTGACAAGATCATCAAGTTTGAAGGTTGCTATCATGGTCACGCTGATTCACTGTTAGTCAAAGCGGGCAGCGGCTTGCTAACCTTTGGCAATCCAACCTCGGCAGGTGTTCCAGAAGACTTCAGTAAGCACACATTGGTTCTTGACTACAACAACTGCGAGCAACTGGAAGAAGTGTTTCAATCCAT
This sequence comes from Undibacterium sp. Dicai25W, assembly GCF_049340505.1. Taxonomy (NCBI): domain Bacteria; kingdom Pseudomonadati; phylum Pseudomonadota; class Betaproteobacteria; order Burkholderiales; family Oxalobacteraceae; genus Undibacterium; species Undibacterium sp. Dicai25W. Next base: position 278,706 of record NZ_JBMPOQ010000002.1, read on the forward strand.
CGGCGACCAGATTGCTTGCGTGATTGTCGAACCCATTGCTGGCAATATGAATCTGATCCGTGCCACGCCAGCGTTTTTAGAAACCATGCGTCGCCTATGTAGTGCTCATGGCAGCGTTTTGATTTTTGACGAAGTGATGTGTGGTTTCCGTGTTGGTTTACATGGTGCACAAGCGCTGTATCAAGTGCAAGCCGATATTGTCTGCATGGGTAAAGTGATTGGCGGCGGCTTACCGGTCGCTGCCTTTGGTGGTCGTGCTGACCTGATGGGGCATATGGCACCTTTGGGTGGCGTGTATCAGGCGGGTACCCTGTCCGGCAATCCAGTCGCTGTAGCCGCTGGGATGACGACACTGAAAATCATTCAGGAAGATGGTTTCTACGAAACATTAAGCGCACAAACACGCAAACTGGTTGATGGTCTGGCAGCGGCAGCCAAAGAAGCTGGTGTCACCTTCTGCGCAGATGCCGTGGGTGGTATGTTTGGATTGTATTTTGCAGCTAAAGTACCTACATCCTATGCGGAAATGATGGCGAGTGACAAAGAAAAATTCAATCGCTTTTTCCACCTAATGCTCGATGCTGGCGTCTACCTTGCACCATCAGCGTTTGAAGCCGGTTTCGTATCTATCCAGCATGACGATGCGATTGTTGATGCAACGATAGCGGCGGCTAAACAAGCATTCGCTCAACTTTAATTAGACTAGATTAAAAAATAATCTGAGCATGTAAGCGGCTTACCAAGGCAAATGCTTTGCTAAGCCGCTTTCCTAGTGAGTGCAGCATTTATTTTCTTACCTTGCCGGTACTTATTTTCTGAAATCAACTTCGGCAATACGTCCAGGCAAATTGAGCTTCGCTATTGGTTTCGCGGTTTCACTGATGATTGTGCCGCGCCGGATGACGTAGCGCCGCACGGGTCTGATACGCAAAGCCTCAATACTATTGCTCGCATCAAGAATGACAAAATCGGCATAACATCCGGGTACTAATCCGTACCGTTCTAACCCGAGAATCCTAGCTGGTGCGATAGTCACTGCATCAAAACATTGACGCATTGCTTGCTGCCCGGTCATTTGTGCCACATGCAAACCCATGTGAGCGACTTCCAACATATCGCCAGACCCCAGGCTGTACCATGGATCCATTACACAATCATGGCCAAACGCGACATCAATGCCTGCCGCAATCAGTTCAGGTACTCGCGTCATGCCGCGGCGCTTTGGATAGGTATCATGCCGCCCTTGCAGGGTAATATTAATAAGTGGATTGGCAATGGCAGCAACACCAGCTTCACGAATCAGCGGTAATAGTTTGCTGACATAATAATTATCCATAGAATGCATCGAGGTCAGATGCGAACCAGCGACCCTCCCCTGCATTCCCAGTCTTTGTGCCTGATAAGCGAGGGTCTCAATATGACGTGAGAGTGGATCATCAGATTCGTCGCAGTGCATATCTACTCTGAGCCCGCGATCAGCCGCAAACTCACATAGAATTCGTATCGATTCAGCGCCATCGGCCATGGTGCGTTCAAAATGGGGAATCCCGCCCACCACATCGACGCCCATAACTATTGCGCGCTTCAGATTGTCCAAAGCAGTTTTGCTGCGCAATAATCCATCTTGTGGAAATGCCACCAATTGTAAATCCAGATATGGTGCGACGCGACGCTTTACTTCCAATAATGCTTCAACTGCCAGCAAGCGATCATCACAAATATCGACATGCGAGCGAATCGCCAGCAAACCTTTAGCAACGGCCCAATCACAATATTGCATTGCTCTGGCAATCAATGCTTCTTGTGTTAGCGAAGGTTTGAGCTCGCCCCACAATGCAATACCTTCGAGCAAGGTTCCGGATTGATTTACTCGTGGCAATCCATAACTAAGTACCGCATCCAAATGAAAATGTGCATCAACAAATGGCGTTGTCAGCAAATTGGCCTGCGCGTCGATTTCAGGCAAGCCGCTGACAGTTAAATGCTTACCAACTTCAACAATTAGTCCTTGTCGCACTAAGATATCTACGCCTGTTTGGCCATCAGGTAAATTGGCGTTGCGAATCAACAGATCATTCATACATATCCTTTTACAGAAAAAACTCACTCCACGCCAAGTCTGACCCGTCTTGCAACGCTGCATTTCTGCAATACGTGCTCAAAGCCGCTTCAACTCGGATTCGAATAGCATTTGTTTCTAAAACTAGTTTGCAAAAATTTTAACCGTTCCGGCGATCCTACGGCATAATCTAGGCACAGAAAGGCAGGATTTTTATGGCAACAATGAAACAGGTCGCAGAAAAAGCAGGCGTATCAACCACTACCGTTTCCCATGTTATCAACAACACTCGCGTGGTCAGCGAAGATGCACGTGAACGGGTGCTGTCCGTCATCCAGGAATTACGTTACATCCCGAGTGCTGTTGCACGCAGCCTCAAGAACGACCGTACTCACACAATAGGGATGATGATCCCGAACAACTCCAATCCATATTTTGCCGAGGTAATTCAGGGGATAGAGGACGCGTCGTTCAAGCTTGGTTATAACATCATCTTATGTAATTCTTACGATGACCCGAAAAAGCAAGCTGCGTATATTCGCGTGCTAATGGAAAAACGGATTGACGGCCTGATTTTAGTCTCGTCAGGCACGGATGAAGACTTAACCCAATTGCTGGCCAACGAAGGTATTCCTAAGGTGCTGGTCGATCGCGAAGTCACTGGCGTAGTAGCAGACCTGATTGAAGCTGATCATGTACAAGGTGGTTATGACGCAACACGGTACCTGATCGATCTGGGCCACAAAAAAATCGCCTGTGTCGCCGGCCCCAAAACCCTGCTTCCGAGTGGTGGTCGGGTAACTGGTTATTTGCGTGCTTTACAAGAAGCCGGTATCAGCTTCAATCCAGCCTATTTGATTCATAGTGATTTTACCAGCCAGGGTGGGTTCAATGCTTTTCAGGAATTGTTATCGCGAGATGATCGTCCTACAGCAATTTTTGCGAGTAATGATTTGATGGCGATTGGCGGTATTTGTGCAGCCAATCAAGCCAACGTCAAAATACCGCAACAACTATCAGTAGTTGGTTACGATGATATTGCGCTTGCGTCTTTCAGCACACCACCATTGACCACCATCTCTCAACCAAAACACGCGATCGGTCAGTTAACCGCACAGATTCTGGTCGACAGAATTGCCAATCCTGAGTCACCAATGCGGCGTGAGATGCTGAGTTCCCAATTAATTACACGCCAATCGACTTCACCACCGGCTGAGACATAAACTCAAAGAGCCTCTGTTTAATGAAAGCGCTTTACATTACCAGGAGGCCTCTCATTTAAAAGAACATTAAGTTCGGTAATAACTCGTTTTGCAATGCCACCAGCACACGGTTAAGGACTTGCAAAAGAATCAGCGCCGCCATGGGGGAAAAATCCAAACCTCCCAGTGGTGGCAACACTTTCCGCAATGGAAATAGTACTGGCTCATTCAAAGCACGTACAAAAGGCGCGAAAGGCGCATGTGGATTGACCCAGCTAAAGATCGCCTCAAGCACCAATAAGGCCGTAAGCCCATAAATGATCCATTGCAGCACACGGAACAATGCTAAGACAGCAATCGCTACAATTGGAAAACGAGCCATTAACCAATAGTCAATTGCCATCGATAAGAAAGCAGCCAGAAAAACCGCAATCAGACTGGCCCAATCGTATCCGCGAAAACCTGGTACCACCCTGCGTATCGGGTGCACAACCCAGTCCGTCAATTGAAAAATGGCTTGCGCCAACCCCATAGGTGGTCGCACTCGTTGGACTTGCATCCAAAAGCGGAGCAGCAAAAAACCAGCCAGTAGTCCAGTCACCGTATCAATGACAAAAGTTAAAATATCGTGCAGCACAAGTTGTCCTTAAAAAAAAACCCACCGGGTGACGAATCACGCAGTGGGTATTGTGCCTGAATTCAATCAGGCGTCCAAGCATATAAAGAATTACGCTGGACGATTACCAGTTGGGAAAGGCCATGCTGCATTTGCACTAACAACTGTTTTTGCATCAGGTGTTGCTGCTTTTGCCGCTACCTTTTTCGCTGCCGGTTTAGCTGCTACTTTTTTAGCTGCTGGCTTTGCTGCTGCTTTCGCTGCTGGCTTTGCTGCTGCTTTTGCCGCTGCTTTTGTCGCTGGCTTTGCCGCTGCTTTTTTAGCTGCTGGCTTCGCTACAGCTTTTGTTGCTGCCTTAGCTGCTGGTTTCGCTGCTGCTTTTTTAGCAGCTGGTTTAGCAGCTGGTTTAGCTGCTGGTTTAGCTGCTGCTTTTTTCGCTACTGGCTTTGCTACAGCTTTTGTTGCTGCCTTAGCTGCTGGCTTCGCTGCTGCTTTTTTTGCTACTGGCTTTGCAACTACTTTTACCGCTGCTTTTTTTGCTGCTGGCTTAGCTGCTGCCTTCGTTGCTTTTGCTGCTGGCTTAGCTGCTACCTTTGTTGCCTTTGCTGCTGGCTTCACTGCTGCTTTTTTCGCTGCTGGTTTAGCTGCTACTTTTTTAGCTGCTGGTTTAGCTGCGACTTTTTTAGCTGCTGGTTTTGCTGCGGCTTTTTTAGCTGCTGGTTTTGCTGCGGCTTTTGTTGCTTTCGCTGCTGGCTTAGCTGCTGCCTTCGCTGCCTTAGCTACTGGCTTAGCTGCTGCCTTCGTTGCTTTCGCTGCTGGCTTAGCCGCTGCCTTCGTTGCCTTTGCTGCTGGCTTAGCTGCTGCCTTCGTTGCCTTAGCTGCTGGTTTAGCTGTTGCTTTGGTTGCTTTTGCTGCTGGCTTCGCTGCTGCCTTAGTTGCCTTAGCTGCTGGTTTAGCAGCTTTCTTTACTGCTGCTTTTTTAGCAGGCTTCTTCGCTACTGCTTCGTCCGCAGACGGTTGTGGTGCTGTTGCCATTTTGTTTCTCCTTCGATCGAGATGGAAAAAATCAGGTAAAAATTAAAATCCGCTCTATCCTTTCAAGCGGATTATTCAAAGGCGCAAACAAGATAGCTGTTTGCGCTAATGAATACGGCACCAGCTGAACTGCTGCATTGCCTCTGTAAATGCAGCACTTCAGCCATATGATTTACTCTTCATGTAATGAGAGGAAGTGGTAAACCAAAAAAAACGCCCGCATTACATGCCGGCGTCGGTATCTTTTTGTAGAACACGCAGAGCACGACCAAAAGCCGCAAGTCCCAGCCTTGCCAGGAATTGCGGCACTAACAGTTCAAAGCTATGTAGTCTTAGACTGTCCATTCAGTTTGGTGAGGCCTCTCGAGTTTTACATCTCGTGCAAACCGTGAGCATTCCATTTCAGGAATCGGGGCGCTGACTTCAGCTGTTTATTCCCAATTCAAAGCTCCACCGGTTTGATACTCAATCACGCGCGTTTCAAAAAAGTTGCGTTCTTTTTTCAGATCTATCATTTCGCTCATCCAAGGGAATGGATTCTCTTCTTGAGGGAACAAAGCATCTAGACCGATTTGCTGTGCGCGGCGATTTGCGATAAATCGTAAATATCCTTTAAACATAGGCGCATTTAAACCGAGCACTCCACGCGGCATTGTATCCTCTGCGTAGCGATATTCCAACTCCACCGCACGCAAAAACAACGATTTAATTTCATCGCGAAACTCTGCAGTCCACAAATGTGGATTTTCCATCTTTATCGTATTGATCAAATCGATCCCGAAATTGCAGTGCATCGATTCGTCACGCAAGATGTATTGGTATTGTTCGGCAGCGCCCATCATTTTATTTTGACGACCCAAAGCCAGAATCTGCGTAAAGCCAACGTAGAAAAACAGACCTTCCATCAAGCATGCAAACACGATCAGGGAACGTAATAAAGTCTGATCCGCTTCAGTCGTACCAGTCTTGAATTCAGGATTAGTCAACACGTCAATGAATGGAATCAGGAACTGATCTTTATCGCGAATCGATTCAACTTCATTATAGGCATTGAAGATTTCTCCTTCATCCAAGCCCAGTGACTCAACGATATACTGGTAAGCATGGGTATGAATCGCTTCCTCAAAAGCCTGACGCAATAAATACTGACGGCACTCAGGTGCAGTGATATGGCGATAGGTTCCCAACACAATGTTATTCGCAGCCAGTGAATCTGCAGTCACAAAGAATCCCAGATTACGCTTGACCAGACGGCGCTCATCTTCAGTCAAACCATTCGGATTTTTCCACAGTTCAATATCACGTTGCATATTGATTTCTTGCGGCATCCAGTGATTTGCGCAACCTGCCAGATATTTATCCCATGCCCATTTATATTTAAACGGAACCAGTTGGTTGACGTCTGTCTGACCATTAATGATGCGTTTGTCAGCAGCATTCACACGACGCGCCATATCGTCCACACTTACCGCCTCTGCCTTTACAGCAACCGCAGGGCTCATCAAAGCATCAGATTGTTGCGCAGGTTTCATTACTGGCGCTGCGGGAGTTAGTTCATCATCCCAAGATAACATTTCTTTATTCCTTACAAAATTGGATCAGGCATGGCTACTTTTCATTCCATGCCAACGAGAACCAGAAAGAGCAAAAGGCAAACATGCAAATCAACATGTTGCCATTCGCTCACAATTTAATGATTACTGGCAAGCTTCACATTCTTCAAAGCCAGGATCGCCAGGACGCAGATAGCAAGCTGCGCCTTCCGCTTCTGGTGCAACTGGTGCTGCTGCAGGAACCGCAGGTGCAGCATTAAAACCTGAGCTACCACCATCAACCGCTACCGCATTCAACGCACCCGTTTTTGATGTCGACTTTTCTGTATGTGTTGCACCGATGGTACGCAGGTAATAAGTTGTTTTCAAACCGCGTAACCATGCGAGTTTGTAGGTTTCGTCCAGTTTTTTACCAGAAGCACCTGCCATATAAATATTCAGTGACTGTGCCTGATCAATCCATTTCTGACGACGGGATGCAGCCTCAACTAACCAGGATGGACTGATTTCAAACGCTGTCGCATACAACTCACGCAGATCTTCAGGGATACGATCAATACGCGCCAGGCTACCGTCAAAATATTTCAGGTCGGCGATCATGACTTCATCCCACAAACCGCGCAATTTCAGATCGCGAACCAGATGTTCGTTAATTTCTGTAAATTCGCCGGACAGGTTCGATTTCACATACAGGTTTTGGTAGGTCGGTTCGATACAAGCCGACACGCCAATGATGTTAGAAATCGTTGCTGTCGGTGCAATTGCGACGCAATTCGAGTTACGCATACCGTGTTGTTTGATACGTTCACGAACCACGGTCCAATCCATCGTTTCAGAGAAATCCGCTTCCAGATATCCGCCACGTTCTTCAGCCAGCATTTTCAAAGAGTCTTGCGGCAGGATACCTCTGTCCCACAAAGAACCTTTGTATGAGCTGTAAGTGCCGCGCTCTTCGGCCAATTCCGTCGACGCCAAGTAAGCGTAGTAGCACACTGCTTCCATCGAAGTATCAGCAAACTGCACTGCTTCCATCGATGCATAAGGAACGCGCATCATGTGCAAGCAATCCTGGAAACCCATGATGCCCATGCCGACCGGACGGTGGCGCAAGTTAGACTCACGCGCTTTCTGTACTGCATAGTAGTTAATGTCGATGACGTTATCAAGCATACGCATCGCAGTACGGATGGTTTTTTGCAACTTAGCGTGATCGAGCTTACCGTCTTTCATGTGCGCCGGCATGTTGACCGAGCCCAGATTACATACAGCGATCTCAGATTCATTGGTGTTCAGAGTGATTTCTGTACACAAATTCGATGAATGAACGACGCCCACGTGTTGTTGTGGTGAACGGATATTGCAAGGATCTTTGAAAGTAATCCATGGATGGCCAGTTTCGAACAACATCGACAGCATCTTGCGCCACAGATCGAGCGCAGGGATTTTTTTAGATAGTTCTAATTCACCAGAAGCCGCTTTAGCTTCGTAAGCAAGATAAGCTTGTTCAAACGCTTTGCCAAATTTATCATGCAGATCAGGAACGTCAGATGGCGAGAACAAAGTCCAGTCGCCTTTTTCCATGACACGCTTCATGAACAGATCAGGAATCCAGTTGGCAGTGTTCATGTCATGCGTACGGCGACGGTCATCGCCAGTGTTTTTACGCAGATCGAGGAACTCTTCGATATCCATGTGCCATGTTTCGAGGTAGGCGCAGACCGCACCTTTGCGTTTACCACCCTGATTAACCGCAACCGCGGTGTCATTTACAACTTTCAGGAAAGGCACCACACCCTGAGACTTGCCGTTAGTTCCTTTAATATGTGCGCCGAGCGAACGTACCGGTGTCCAGTCATTACCCAGACCGCCAGCGTATTTCGCCAACAACGCATTTTCTTTAAGCGCATCGTAAATACCTGCCAGATCATCAGCAACCGTAGTCAGATAGCAAGAAGACAGTTGCGAACGCTGTGTACCTGAATTGAACAAGGTCGGTGTCGAGCTCATAAAATCAAAGCTGGACAACAGGTTGTAAAATTCAATCGCGCGGGCATTGCGATCTTTTTCTTCTAAAGCCAGGCCCATCGCTACACGCATGTAGAAAGCCTGTGGCATTTCGATGCGGGTACCGCGGACGTGCAGGAAGTAGCGATCATACAAAGTTTGCAAGCCGATATAACTGAATTGCAAATCACGATCAGAAACCAGTGCCTTCGCCAGACGTTCCAGGTCGAACTCAGCTAATTTGGCGTCCAGCAATTCTGCAGCGATACCTTTTTGTATGAATTGTGGGAAGTAGGTGACATATTCTGCAGCGGCATCTTGCTGCGCTACTTCTTTTGCGAAGACTTCTTTACGGATCGTGTGTAACAGCAAGCGCGCAGTCACCAAACTGTATGCAGGCTCTTTTTCCATCAACGCACGTGCCGCCAGAATGGCAGATTTGTGCAGTTCTTCTACTGGCACGCCGTCGTACAAATTCTTCAGTGTTTCAGTCAGGATAGCTTCAGCATCTGCCAGCTTGTCCAGACCAACACAAGCAGCAGTAATCAGAGCGCGTACTTTATCGATTTCCAGAACAACGCGTTCGCCATCGATCAACACATGGATTTTCGGCAGTTGTGCTTGTGACGCTTGTTGCGCTTCACGTTGTATGCGACGCTCTTCCTGATGTTTGGCACGATACAAAACATAAGCACGCGCCACATCGTGTTCGCCGGAACGCATCAATGCCAGTTCAACCTGATCCTGGATATCTTCAATATGAAAAGTGCCACCGGTAGGTTGACGACGCACCAAGGCGGCGACCACTGTCGCAGTCAATTGCTCAACCAATTCTCGAACACGCGCCGATGCCGCGCCCTGACCACCATTCACCGCCAAAAAGGCCTTGGTCATTGCAATGGCAATTTTGGATGGTTCAAATCCCACCACAGAACCGTTACGGCGAATCACGCGATATTCAGCGTAGTTCACAGCGAGCGTACCAGTGGGTGAACCTGTAGCAGCCAATAAGGAGCCAGATTCAATAAGAGATGTCGTTGATGTTTCAGTTGAAGAGTGCATTGAGCCTCCGGTGTCAGTTAGATCTTGATACGCAGCCAGTCTGTTTAAAACCCACTTAAAAGACCATCGCCACGCTCGGTTTTATCGGTATTGCGCATCACTACAAATAGCTAAACTTCGCTAAATTTCGCTAAAAGTCGTGCTATTTCTTATTTTTCAAATCAATTGCAAAGACTAAGGGGGAAACAAGAAGCAAGAAAGGTAAAACAAGAAAAAACCACTACATATAGTGCACATTTTTTGAATAACCCTAATTCTAGTGCCCCACCAAATCAGATGCAACCGCTATTTGGACATGAAAATGATTTATTTTTTATCGAAAATTCCATTTTAGCAATTGACTTTCAGGGAGCCACAGGAATCCGCAGCAGAATGCGTAAGTAAGCACTAACGGAAATTGAGATCGGGCTGAGAAAGCTGGAAATGTCAATGGCAAATAAGTCCAACCTGCAAAGACATCAGGGGAATATTTGATCGTCTTTTGTGAGCGCACAAGACTGAAAAAAATAATGCAACATTCAGCCAGCGCATCACCATCTCAGATTTTTATCAGCAAAGAAAAGTAGCCTGGATACTAATCCTGGATTTTTAACTTCTGAATCTGGTAGCGTAATTGTCGGAAACTGATTCCCAATAACTCCGCTGCCTGCGTCCGGTTATTATTGGTTTGAAGTAAAGCACGTCGTATCATTTCAGTCTCGACGCTTTCCAGGAAAGCGGGTAAAGAACACGGAAGATCTGTGGAAGAAAGCAAACTGGCAATGGGCGGCAAGGGCGCACTTTCTGCTGGTACCGGTGTTGCGATTGGTGACACTTCGAGTAAAGGGTGAGCGATTTTTTGTGTTCCACGCATCGCAAGATCAACGACCTGAATACAGGAATCGTTAGCGAAGGCCAGCGCCCGCTCAAGTATATTTTCTAACTCCCGGACGTTTCCTGGAAAATCATACCCAGACAAGGCATACAAGGCCGCATCAGAGATCCGTATTCCATCCGCGCCCAGCTTATTCAAAATCGCAGCAGACAAATCGGCAATGTCTTCCAACCGCTCACGCAAAGGTGGTAAATGTAATTCAATCACATTCAACCGATAATATAGATCCTGGCGAAAACGTCCTTCCGCAACACATTTGGACAAGTTTTGATGGGTCGCACTGATAATACGAACATCGACCGCTTCTTCAGTAGTCGCGCCGACTTTGCGGATACTACGCTCCTGAATGGCGCGCAAGAGTTTCACTTGCATCGCCAGCGGTAAATCAGCAACTTCATCGAGCATCAAGGTACCACCGTTCGCAGCCTGAAAAAAACCTTCCCTGTCATCTGCTGCACCAGTGAATGCCCCTTTACGATAACCAAAAAACTCGGCTTCCATTAAAGTCTCGGGTATTGCACCACAATTGACCGCAATAAACGGTTTATTTGCACGCGCACTACGGAAATGAATTTCGCGGGCAGCCAGTTCTTTACCACTTCCTGATTCACCAGTGATAATGACGGGTGCCATACTGCGAGCCAAGCGGCCAATTTGTTCACGAACCGCCTGCATACCTGCTGAGCGGCCAATCAGGAATGAGTCAGGGATGATCGGAGTCACCTCGGTCATTGGTGGGGCTTTGAGCGCCACTTCGTTCATATCCAGCGCTGACCTGACTAATTTTCGTAACTGATCGAGAGCGACCGGTTTAGAAACATAATCAAACGCACCTGCTTTAAGGGCCACCACCGCATTGTCCGCACTTCCAAATGCAGTAATGACGGCAATTGGAGTAGTCTTATATAACGCGTTAACCTCCGCCACCAGCTCCATCCCAGAACCATCAGGTAAGCGCATATCGGTTAATACCAGGGAATATGTCTTTTGTGCCAGATACGAACGTGCATGGCTAATATTTTCTGCGCTATCCACGTCCAGCCCCATTTTAATGAGTGTGATCTCAAGCAGCTCACGCAAATGAGCTTCATCGTCAACGACAAGAATACGGGGACAGGCAGTAGCAGAAGTAGCACTCATCGTTATGCATTAAATCCAGAAAAATTAATTACAAACCTGCCGCTCGGCTCGGCATCGCCCGCATCGACACGGTATTCATAATCCAACAAAGAACGGTTATTTAAGCATAACTCACGCGCCATATATAAGCCCAATCCGGTTCCCATGCGCGAGGTCGTGTAAAACGGTTCAAACAGATGTGCTCTGACATCATAGCTGATCGGTGGACCATCATCCTGAATATGCAATTCCTGTCTACCGGTGCCGTTTAACATGGCATACAAACGCACACTTCCCGGCTTACCACTCGCATAACGAATCGCGTTTGACATTAAATTGGTCACGATCTCAATCAAATGGCCGGGATCAAAGCGCACATAAAAATCGAATTCTGTACCAACTGAAATTAAATCTGGCGATAATTTCCGCATTTCAACAAACTCTTGAACGCAAGCATTGATTGCTTGCATTAACGAATAGGGCTCAACGTCATTTTTAGCCTTGCGTGACAGCTTCAAAATATCTTCGATCAACTGGTTTAGCCTTGTGACATTATCATCCACGATTTTTAGAAGGCGCTTCGCCTGCACTTTATTGTCTTCAATATTAGCAATATCTTCATTTAATAAAGAAGCTGCATACGAAATAGAAGACAAAGGATTGCGAACTTCGTGGGCGATACTCGCGGTTAAACGCCCCATTGAAGCTAATTTCAATTGTTGCGCCTGATTTTCAATATCGGAAACGTCCTGCATAAAAATAATAATGTAATCACCAGCAGTCTCATTGAGATGAAGAACATTGGCATCTTTAACCACAATAAAACGCAGTTTGAGATGAGTCACAAATTGTTGACGCTCGGTACGCCCGGCCATATTGCCAGTTTCCGCACTAAATTTACTCAGCGTATTGGTGTCATCGATGTAACACGGAATAGACACAAAAGACGCCTCTTCATCGAACACTGTCTTATTTCTCTCGGCACTACGTAGCTGCATATCCGTCAGAGTTTCTATCATAGGACGTAAAGCAACGATATTTGACAGCTTGATGCCGACCATTTCTTTCGTTAAATTGCCGCCCAACATGCGTTCTGCAGCAGGATTGATCTCAAACATACGACCAGAATGATCCAGAACCAGAACGCCGTCCCCCATGTCGGCGATCACCAAGCGGTTAATCGCCTGCTGCATTTTCAATTCGTTTCCACGTTGAGTAGCCAATTTCTCTTGGCTAATCAAATTACTGGCCAGACGATTCACCAGATAAACAACAGCAAAATACGATGCGCCAAACAAACCAGCTTGCGAAATCAGATTGCCGTCACTCAATTCAAACGAACGATAGGCTCCTTCAACTAGCAGCAGCAGGCTGACAATGGCACAAAAAAAGAAGGTCCATAATAATGGCGTTAAAATCGCCACGCCCGCCAAAGGAAATAAAAACAAGATGCTCAATCCACCTTTGCCCCCACCCGATCCCAGATACAACAGCGAAATGACCAAAATATCCAAGGCAATCTGTGACAATAATTGCAAAGCAAAATGTTGTTTGTGCGCAATCTTTAAAAGAAAAAAACTGATACTTGTAACCAAGTACACCAGACAAATATCTTGAGCAAAAAAGTGGGTATATATCCACACATCCTTCAGGCTGCGCAAATTCAGCAAAAACAATAAACATAACGCGACAATAATGCGTGATACGTTCAGGGTTTGCAAAGAACGCCAGAAAGAAGGGGTCGGTTCCGAAAAATTGGAAAAAATGACCGACATTTTCACGAAATCATTCCGTTACTAGTGCAGGTCTGCATGCGCAGCGGAGCAGTAAACATCCGCCCCCCGATGTACCGCTTCCGAGGCTGGAAGATAAATATGGCAATGCGCACAGCTAACCATATTTTCAGCAACAGATTCTTGTTGACCAGTACGCACTTCATCTGGAGTGGAAGCGGTCAAAGGCTTTGCTTTTTTTCTGATCGCTAAAACCACTAAAACAATAAAAATTAACCATACAAATAATTTCACGCGAGCCCCCTGTGTAACAAGACTTCTAGCACAAAGCGGCTACCAACATACGCCAACATTAAGGTCAAAAAGCCAGATAAAGTAAAACTAAGCACAGTCTTGCCGCGCCAGCCGCGCCAGTGACGCCCAGCTAACAACACTGCAAATAACATCCAGGATAGTAAAGAAAGAATGGTTTTGTGATCCCACTTGAACGCCACTCCTAACACTTGCTCTGAAAAAACGACCCCCGACAACACCGTCATCGTCAATAAAACGAAGCCCAATGAAATTAAACGGAACAAAATCTTTTCCATCTTCATCAACGGCGGCAGATTATCGATCATCTGGTTGAGGCGCGGACTCAACGGCTTCGAGCGAAGTTTGTGCAGGTGCTTATCCTGCAGCGTCATAATCATCGCGTGAAAGGCGGCAATTGTCAGGGTGCCATAAGCAAGCAGAGCAACCGCTACATGCCACGGAAACATCACTGTCTTTCCAGCAAGAAAAATCAAAGTGCCCGGAAAAATAGCCGGCAATACAGTCACCAGAGCGACCGGAGGCAACAATAATAATTTTAAGCCTTCCAGTGAAAAATTACGGTTTTCCAGCAAATATACAGAAACCGTCACCCATAGAGCCGACGACAGCATGACGGCAAAACCAACCCGTAAAGCGTCACTCGAAAAAATACTGCCCCATAATGTCGCGCCATGCACCAGCCACGCGAGCACACTAAGGCTCACAGCCAAGGTGCGCTGACCGGATGGAACAAAGAGTACGGCAAGATAAAGTGCCGCAGCTAAAAATGGTAAATAGATTTGCATCATTGAAGTTTACACCATGTAGATATTTTTTTTGAACTTGGATTGAACTCTTGACATTCATCAAAGATAAAACGAGCGCATTGATCACTAATCACCCTCATAGCAGCTCAAAACGGGCTCTCAATCTGGTTTAAGATGTAGAAAGTAAGCTAAGTATTGAATTTAAGGTTTTTTTTGAACTTTTTAAACTATTTGCTCACTAAATACTGCGGTTATAAGAAGTACGGAAAATGAATCGAACCAGCGTAGTTATCGATCTTTGTATGATGCTACGAGAGCAACACAGCATAACGGTTGCGGTTTTAAATTTCTCCGTCCCTTCCCTTATCTAATCAAATTAACTCATAAAATAACGATGAAAAAGACACTCATAACGCTAGCAGTCTTCAGTATTTACAATGTTGCCTATGCCGATGAAGGTATGTGGATGCCACAACAATTGCCACAAGTCGCCAAACAATTAAAAGCGGATGGTCTCAAACTTGACCCTGCAAATCTGACCAAATTGACTGAATTTCCTATGGGGGCAATCGTCAGCCTCGGTGGTTGTTCCGCATCATTTGTATCGCCACAAGGCCTGGTTATCACCAACCATCACTGTGTATATGGCAGCGTTGCGTACAACTCAAAACCAGAAAATAATCTATTAGCTAACGGATTTTTTGCAAAAAGTCTGGATGAAGAGTTGCCAGCTTCACCTGGGTCCAGAGTTTTCGTGACTAAGGAAGTAACGAATGTCAGCAGCAAAATCATCGATAAAGACGTAGCTAAACTGACTGGTAAAAAACGGGTCGATGCTATCGAGAAAAATTCCAAAGCTATCGTTGCCGAATGCGAGAAAGATGCCGGACATCGCTGTAACGTCTATCCGTACTACGGCGGCCTGGAATTTTACTTAATTAAACAAATGGAAATTCGTGACGTGCGTTTGGTTCATGCACCTCCGGAAGGTGTTGGCAAATTTGGCGGTGACACAGACAACTGGATGTGGCCACGACACACTGGTGACTACGGTTTCTATCGCGCTTACGTCAGCAAAGACGGCAAAGCAGCTGACTACAGCAAAGACAACGTCCCTTACGTTCCTAAATTTTATCTGAAGCTGGCAAAAGAAGGCGTCAAAGAAGGCGATTTCGTCATGGCTCTCGGCTACCCGGGCCGCACCAATCGTCATCGACTGCCATCCGAAGTCGCTTACACCTTCGATTGGAATTACCCAGCGTTTGTGAAGTCCTCAGGCGAATCGCTGGCAATCATTGCCAAAGAAACCGCCAATGATCCAGATGCGAAGCTGAAGTACGCAAGCCAGGTTGCAGGTATCAATAATTACTACAAAAACCGTCAGGGCATGCTTGATAGCTATGCCAAGAGCGATTTCCTGACCCGCAAAACCAAGGAGCATGAAGAGCTCAAAGCATGGGTCAATAGCAACCCTGCTCGTGTCAAAGAATATGCACAGGATATTGCACAGGTTGAACAATTAATTGCCAAACGTGATGCAGAAGAGAAAAGTGATTTCTATCTGGATCGCTCTTTCCCACGTCTGCTCAATTCTGCTCGCGTAATGTATCGCCTTGCTAATGAAAGCGCTAAGCCAGACGCTGAACGCAAGGCTGGCTACCAGACCCGTGATCTGCCACGCATCAAAGCAGGTGTTGAATCTGTCGAACGCAGCTATGCTGAAAACGTCGACAAAGCATTGGTGCTGAACAACCTGAAGCAATACGCAGCACAAGCAAAGAACGAGCGCAATGCTGACTTTGATGCGGTGATGGGAATCAAAGATGGAATGTCTGAAGCTGATTTGAAAGCATTACTGGATCAAATGTATGCCGGTAGTAAATTAAGTGATAAAGCAACCCGGACTGCATGGTTAAGCAGTAAGCCGGCTGATTTTAAGACCAGTGACGATAGCTTTATCAAAGCTGCAGTAGCAATGTACGAAGGCAATTTGAAACGCGAAGCCCAGGAAGAAGAACTGACTGGCAATATTCAGCAAGCGTATGCAAATTACATGAAAGCCAAAATCGCGTTCATGCAAAGCAAAGGCCGCGCTGTCTATCCAGATGCCAACAGCACTTTGCGTGTGACGTTTGGCAATGTCGCAGGGCGTGATCACGGTACCGCTGATGGGCTCGCATGGTCTGCCTTTACGACCGTCGATGGCATTCCACCAAAAGCTACTGGTAGCGGTGAATTTAATGCACCAGCCGCGGAGTTAGCAGCAATTAAAGCACGCGACTTTGGCCAATATGCAGATCCAAAACTGAAAACGGTGCCTGTTGCATACTTGGCGACATTAGATATCACTGGCGGCAATTCAGGTTCAGCAGCGTTGAATTCCAAGGCGGAACTCATCGGTCTGGCATTTGATGGCACACTCGATTCCATTATCTCTGACTGGGATTTCAACAAAGCAAACACACGTTCTATTCAAGTTGATATACGCTACATCTTATGGAATATGAAGCATGTAGAAAAATATGATCGTTTGATCAAAGAGATGAACGCAGAGTAAGCAACATCGATTCTCATCTCAATTTTGAAGTAAAAAAACGCCGGAAATAAAAATCCGGCGCTTTTTTTTATAAGAATAATCATTTTGTAGATACCGTTATCCAATGCGAACTTGACTCAGGCACAAAGCCAACGCCGTCCGCCCTGTTCCTACGAATTTACTGTTGCGAAAATACCCGAAACCATACTACTAACATCAATACCGCACAGACGACCCAGACCATAACCGCAGAAAACAAAGTCATGCTCAATGAAGTACGCGTACTTAAAAAATAAACAGTACTAAGATAAGCAGCATAAGGAATTAAAGACCACAAACCAAATAAAGCCGTGGTTTGCAAAGCAGCCACAGAACGACTGCTTCCTATCACGACGTGAGCAATCAATGCGAATGTCGGAAATAAAGGAACCAGACCCGCCAACACAAAGTAACGGGATTGGGAGGCCAGAGCAATTAGCAAAACAGCAAAAGCACCGGTCAGACACTTCAGAAGCAAAGAAATCATTTTTCTACGTCGGCAATTCAGATTAAATCGCAGTCTAGCAGAGCAACGAACATGCTTCCCTCTGATTTTTTTGTTTAAACAATTCTTAGACTTGTCATCGGAAGCCACATTTTTTGATGAAAAAATGGAAAGTTTGCGCAAATTCTTTCGCAAATGAGATAATCGGGCATTGTTTTTTTCAAGACAAATTGATGGATAAGTTGCCTAAAGATCCTATTGCGGATCACCCCCAAGACGCACACCAGAGTCTGGACCCGGAAGACTGGAGTGCATTTCGCCAGCAGAGTCATCGTATGCTCGACGATATGCTGGATTTTGTAGAACATTTACGTGAACGCCCCGTCTGGCAACCCATTCCACAAACATCCCGCGCTAAATTTCAGGTGACACTGCCACAGCAAGGTCAAAGCCTCGAAAGTGCGCATGAGACTTTCATGCAGGATATTTTGCCCTATGGGCCTGGAAATAGTCATCCCGGCTTCATGGGCTGGGTACAGGGCGGTGGCACGCCTGTCGGGATGTTGGCTGACATGTTAGCAGCTGGTTTAAATGCCAATGTTGGTGGTCGAGATCAAATGCCAGTGGAAGTCGAACGACAAATTGTACGTTGGATGCGTGAATTGTTTGTCTTTCCTGAAACTGCCAGTGGCGTCTTTGTGACTGGTACCTCAATGGCAAATCTGATGGCTGTGTTAGTCGCCAGAACCGTGGCTCTCGGCAAATCGGTACGTCAACAAGGTCTGAGAGAATTTGCGATGCAACTGACCGCTTACACCTCGGTGGAAGCACATGGTTGCGTAGCGCAAGCAATGGATCTGGCCGGTTTTGGTACCGCCGCATTGCGTCGAATTCCGAGCAATGATTTATTCGAGATGGATACACAAGCACTAGAGGCGGCTATCGAAGCTGATCGCGCTGCTGGATTTCAGCCCTTCTTCATTGCCGGAACGGCAGGAAGCGTCGATGTAGGTGCAGTTGATCCGCTCAATAAGATTGCCGATATTGCGGCTCGCCAGAATTGCTGGTTCCATGTCGATGGCGCTTTCGGTGCGCTCGGCATGATGTCCCCAAAAGTCGCGCCGCTATTGCAAGGGATTCAGCGTGCAGATTCGATTGCATTTGATTTTCATAAATGGGGACAAGTGCAATACGATGCTGGATTTTTATTAGTACGCGATGCGGCCCAGCATATGGATGCTTTTGCTGCACCTGTCGCCTACCTTCGCCGCGAGAGCCGTGGCCTCGCAGGCGGATCCCCTTGGCCATGCGATTTCGGCCCAGATTTATCGCGCGGTTTCCGTGCGTTAAAGACCTGGTTTACTTTACAGGTTTATGGCACGGAAAAATTAGGCAACATCATTTCCCAAACCTGTGATCTGGCGCAATATCTGGTGCAGCAAATCAGCCAACATTCATCGCTGGAGTTAGTCGCACCAGTTGCGCTCAATGTGGTGTGCTTCCGTTATTTGGGTGAAACCAAATACAATTCAAGTCAACGCAATCTTGATGACTTGAATCGTGACATCGTGGCAGATTTACATGAATCCGGCATCGCTGTTCCCTCCACTACGACAGTCAGAGGGCAGCTCGCGATTCGTGTGGCGATTGTGAATCACCGCACACATCGTGGCGATCTTGATGCGATGCTTAATGCAGTCATTGCTGTGGGTAAAACTCGCACTGATCAAGCGACTGAGTAAAAGAAAAATTGAAAGAAAAAATACCCCAATAAGCGACAAATCAATTACCGCAAAGGAAGTGTATGTCCGATCGCCTTGAGTTTGCCTCGCAAGCATTTGCCCCCTTCATTGGTGTTGCACCTTTGATGCGCCTCGCTTTCGCCAATGAAGATATAAAGCCTATCGGTGAAGCCTTGCTCAAACGGGCAGAGGAAAATATCACGGATGCCAATGCATTAATGGATTGCTCGGTGTATTTACAAATCATCGGACACCACGATTTAGCCTTAGCAATGCAAGCTCAGGCAATCAAGACGCAGGCCTTATATTCGATTCCGGCAAAAAAATCAGCGCCAGGTATCAAACTATTGGTGATCATGGGGCCAGGCGATTTGATGTCCAATACACCGATAGAATTTTTAATAGAGGACTCGGACGTTGCCCTCGATATTTTATACCTATCACTTGATGCCGATTGGCCAGAGATCGTTCCTGAACATGATGTCATGTTAGTCGGCATTGCTGAATCGGAAGCCAATCAGGCGTTGTTGAAAAAAGTGGGTTTATTTATTGCAAACTGGCCACGTCCCGTCATCAACTTGCCGGAATATATTGCACAAACATCACGCGATGGTGTGTGTGCTGCCTTGAGCAATTCCACGGGCATTGAGATGCCAGTTACGGTGCGCACTAACAGAACCACTTTAGGACAGTTAAGTGCAGGAATAATCGACGTTAATACCTTACTTTCTGGTGATCATTTTCCACTGATCATACGACCATTAGGCTCGCATGCAGGCAAAGATCTGGAAAAAATTGAAGATGCAGATAGCCTGCAAGTCTATCTGGAGCGCATTCCTTCTGAGTACTTTTATCTTTCACGTTTTGTCGACTATCGCAGTGCCGATGGTTTATTTCGCAAATACCGGATTGCACTGATCGAAGGCAGACCCTATGTCTGCCATTTCGCGATTTCATCGCATTGGATGATTCACTACCTGAATGCAGGGATGGGAGAAAGCGCCGAAAAACGCGCTGAAGAAGCTGAATGCATGGCACACTTCGATGAAGAGTTCGCAAAGCGCCATGCTACTGCTTTAAAAACGATCTACCAACGTATGGGTATGCAATATCTGGGCATCGATTGTGCGGAGACCCAGGATGGAAATTTACTGATTTTTGAGATCGACAATGCAATGGTAGTACATGCAATGGACCCGGCTGATATGTATCCATACAAAAAGCCAGCGATGCAAAAAGTTTTCAATGCCTTCAGACAAATGCTGGAAAATACCCGCCACAAATCAACTGCGAACGTAGAAAATCCATGAATGAATTTCCGGCAACGATTGATTTACTTGTCTCTGGTGGCGACTCCAGAATTACACCAAATCCACAAACCGGGTTAAATAAATACGGTTGTAGCACCTTGCCAGATAATGAGCTGACCGCCTTAGGTTCTTCCACCGCGTCGGTCATTTCATTGCGTGGAATGACCGCGGCGCAAGCCTTACGCAATCGATGCGCTCAACTGGTTCTACAAGATACGCAGCAACATGTTTACGACCAGCAAATGCGGGCCTTGCGATCTGAATTCTTATCGCTGTGTGGACTCAGCGAAGAGGATAAAGTTGACGCTTTATTTGCCGCCTCTGGAACCGACATTCACCTATTACTAGCGCAGTGGTTGCAGCCTGATCTGACGGTCATGATAGATCCTGCTGAAACTGGCAGTGGCCTTGCAGCAGCCTTACAAGGCAAACATTTTAGTAACGATTCAACCTGCGCCGGCGGCACTCCGGAAGGTGCCGCCGTCAGCGACTGGCGCGGTGAACTGCTTACACTGGCCGCCCGCTCGCAGGATGGTAAGCCACGCGATATCGCCAGTGTTGATGCCGAATTGCTCAAAATTGTAGAGCAAGCTGTTAAAACAAACAAACGACTACTTTTAATACTGACTGACGTGTGCAAAACAGGTTTGATTTTCCCTGGCATTGCGAGCATCAAGAAATTGCAACAACGTTGGCCCGATCAAATCCAGGTAGTGGTTGATGCATGTCAATTTCGCTTATCAAAACAAAGCCTGCGTGCCTACCTGGTACACAATTTTTGTGTTGCCCTGACAGGGTCAAAGTTTTTAGGGGGACCTACTTTTTCTGGTGCCTTACTCATTCCCCATTTGGTCGCGAATATCTGTCAAGAACAGATTTTGCACGAAGGCGCTCGCGCTTACTCTCACTCCGCAGACTGGCCAAGTGGCTATAAGGCGTCTTTGAATTTGCATCCCGGCACTAACTTTGGATTGCTACTGCGCTGGGAAGCGGCCATGGCGGAACTGCGTGAATTTACACAATTGAACGAGCAACAAATTCGTCCATTTTTACAAGCATTCCGTAAAGCAGTCAGCGATCGAATACAACACGATCCTCACTTTGAAGCCGTTAGCAATCCTGCGCTTGATCGCAGCGAGATCGGTAGTGCAGGAAACTGGGATGAAGAACAAACCATTTTCCCATTCGTCATTTATCGTATTCTGAGTAATGGAGAAAAGCGTCCCTTAACCAGGAGTGAATCGGCAAAGGTTTATCAAGAATTACAACAACCTGCTGATGCACAACAACATCGTCGCTTTCAACTTGGGCAACCAGTTTTATGCGGCGAAAGAATGGGCACCCCAGTCAGCGCATTGCGAATTTGTATCAGTGCACCGATGCTCGTCTCAGCCCAAGAAAAACTGTCTGCCGAAAAAATCATTACTGAAGCGCTGCTAGCGTTTGAGCGTATTGTGGAGATTATTGATACGCTGTGAGTTGCGGCGCGTATTGTTGAAGAAAAGTTAGAAAGAAAACAAACGAAGCAATCACAAAGACGCCAGGTACAACTTTTATGATCAATGTGATCACTTATGCCGATTCGTGAATCAGATTACCTGCACCACCACTACCTATCGTTTCCGACAGGATTAAGGCTACCTTGGAAGGAATTTGCAATAAAACTTGTTTAGTTTCCTGGTCAATAACTCTCAGCACCATTTTATCGGACTGCTGGTCAACCGTGTATTCGATACTACCAAAATGCGGCTGGGAATTCTGATTCAAAGCCGCTGCGGACTTTCGGAGGGAATCAGTTTCATTCACCTGTGAAGAAGGGCTACCTGCATTAACATTGGCCGGAGCGACAGGATTGGATGTTTGATCGTTAACTAAGGGCGAAGAACTGGAACTGACTGATGCGCTGGCAGCAGACGTTAATCCCGCACCGTATTGAACGGGCGGGGACGATATAGCCACATTTGCTTGCCCGGAAAGAGCAATTGCGCCAAGGTCCATCACAAACTCCTCAACCTCTTTTACATAATCATATTAGACACTAACTCAGCAATATGCGAGTTTTATTGGTATCGGTGATTCAATCTGAAACACATTCGATAAAAGTTTCTTTCCTCCCCCCCCTCAGTAAATCGTCAATCAGCTTCTTGATTTTTCGTCGACGATAAAACTAATTAAGGTAATTTTTCCATTGTCGGTGTTTTTTGTGTCAACACTACAGATAACTTGTAACATAATATATCAACACCAATATAGCCAATATACTCCCCCGATATTTGTAGAAAATATATGATAAATCCCTTATATGATAAGGAACATTTTAAATACTGAGGGGAAGTATTTAACGTTTAAAAAAATGTAATGACGGCGTTTCAATATAAACGACACGCTTTCTTTAGCCAAAATCCCAAGTTACGTATGCTAGGAGATTTTAGCAACTACAGGTCGATCACATAGGTATGCCCTTTCATCCCAATCAATCTACAATCGCCTGTTTCAATTCATCATTGTGGTGTCGTTGTTGCTCTTCCATTACTAATTGTCCCAACTCACGCTTCAATTCATTAAATTGAACCGAAGACGGGTCTCGCAAACGCGGTAAATCCAATAAAATATCCTTCTTCACAGTGCCAGGACGATAAGTCATCACGATGATCCTATCGGCGAGATAGATTGCCTCTTCGATGCCATGGGTCACAAAGATAATGGTCTTTTTCAACTCAGACCAGATACGTAACAGCTCATCTTGCAAGTTACGACGGGTCAAGGCATCCAGTGCACCAAAAGGTTCATCCATCAACATAATCGGTGAATCCAGCGCCAGCACACGCGCAATCGCAACGCGTTGCCGCATCCCACCCGATAAGTCTTTAGGGTAACGCTGCCGGAATTCATACAGACCCAACATCTGCAATAAGTTGCTGACACGTTGCTCGATATCGACGTTTTTCATTCCCTTGATTTCAAGGCCAAAAGCAATGTTTTTTTCCACCGTCATCCACGGAAATAAAGCATATTCCTGGAATACCATACCGCGATCAGGACCTGGTTCTCTGACCTCCTTACCGTTAGCAATGATGCTACCACCGGATGGTAAAGCAAAGCCCGCGATCGCATTAAGCAAAGTTGATTTGCCGCAACCGGATGGCCCTAGCAGACAAACAAACTGTCCTTCGGGTATCTCCAAATTAATATCATGCAGAGCAACCACTTCTTTATCAGCAGTCTTAAATATTTTGTTTACTGCATTGATCTCAATGTGCGCAGACATCGTCATTTTAATTCTCCAATCCACGGTGCCAACGCAGTAAATGCTTATTCAACTTATTCATCGCCAGGTCAATTGCCAAGCCCAACAGACCAATACTAACCATACCGGCGATAATTTTGTCAGACCAAAAGTATTCGCGTGCCTCCAGAATACGGAAACCCAGACCATTATTGACGGCAATCATTTCTGACACAATCACGACAATGAAAGCGGTGCCGATACCAATTCGCACACCCGACAAGATATAGGGCACGGCGGCCGGCAACATGACTCTTAAAAACATGGTCGACTGACTTGCACCTAAATTTCGCGCTGCACGGATATAAATGTTATCGACATGATGAACACCCGCAATGGTGTTCATCAGTACGGGAAAAAAAGCGCCAATAGAGATCAAAAAAATGGCCGGAGGATTACCCAATCCAAACCACAAAATCGACAAAGGAATATACGCGATTGGCGGAATAGGACGCAACACCTGCAACAAAGGATTGAACCATGCGTAGACGCGAGCACTCGATCCCATCAGTAACCCCAAAGGTAAAGCCAAGCCTGCGCCAACCACAAAACCAACGATTACACGGTACATGGTCCCCATAGTATCGCGCAACAATTCACCCGAGAGTAACCACGCCCACCAACTACCACTTGTCGAATCGTAAGGTGTCATTGGCGATGCATATTCCAACCATTTTTTGAGCACCGCCCATGGCGACGGCAAGACTTGCGGATTCACCCACTCCAGACTACAGGCAGCTTGCCATATCGCGATCAGCACAACGGGGACAACGAGTCCAGCGCCAATTTCACGCCACTTCAATTTCATATCAATTTCCTGTCATGATTAAAAAAGCTGAAAAGCATGCAGTTGCCGTCAGCTTTTTCAACATCGTCTGTATTACTGAATATTCAGAGTTTTCTTCGCTTGTTCTAATAGATCGGTTTTTACCCAATCTTTAGCGATAGGCGGCTTCGCCATTTTTCCAACACCATATTTTTGCATCAGATCCGTGGTGATCTGGATATGTTCCGGCGTGATGTCATAGCTATAGGGAGAATTTTCTATTGCATTAATAAAATCTTCATGATTGACCTGACCTTTGAACATGTTTTCACGCACATATTTTTCTGCCAGTGCTTTATTGTCGATAAAGGTTTTAGTTGACTCAACAAAGCAGCGCATAAATTTTTCAGCGGTTGGGCGATGTTCTTTATAAAATTTTTCAGTCATCACCATCGTCCGCACCGGTTCTCCGATTGCGGTGTCATACGGTTTGATAATTTCTTTACCAAATCCTTTGCTCAGAGCTTGCGACGAATATGGCTCAGATTGCATCATGGCATCGATATTTTTCCCCATCAGTGCCTGATTCAAATCCGGAAAGCCAAGGTAAATAATTTGTACATCTTTTCCTGGTTGATCTGAATATGTCAGACCGTTTTGTGATAATTCGGCGGCCAGCAAAATATCCTGGATACCACCACGTGTGACGCCGACTTTTTTACCTTTCAAATCTTTCACGGTTTTCAAAGGCAAATCGCTACGTCCAACCAGACGCACACCACCTTTTGCAAATCCTGCAACCAAATAAATCGGCGTTCCACTGGCGCGTGCAGAAATAACGGCTTCCGAAGACACGGCTGCAACATCGAGTTCACCAGCAATTACCGCCTGCATGGCATCCAATCCTTTCGGAAACACGCGCTCGTCGACTTTAATGCCGCATTTCGGTGCAATTTCTTTGATGTACGACACGGCACCGTAATGGGCAAATTTAAGATTTCCTAAGCGCACAGATTCTTGTGCTTGCGCCTGCAATGCGACACTAGTAATCCCAGCCAATATCAATGCGCTGACCAATATTTTTCTAAACATGTCTATCTCCTGACTCAATTATTCGTACACATGCATTTCTGCAGACTTATTTTGCTGTCTTAGTATGATAGCTGAACTCCATTCAAAGTTGATACTTCTACAAAAAGCCCGTCTATCAAAGCGAATTGCGACGGCAAATCACGCTGATCAGGTAAAATGCCAGATTAATTTGCATAAGCAGATGACGATAGACTGGTATTTCATTCGATTCACTATCGAATAAGACGCTGATGACATCGCTTTACATCGTCTTCGCTTGGCAATCATTGCAATTTTTCAAAGAAAATCTATTCTTCGCTATGCTTGATAATCTTACCCAACGCCTCGCCAAAGTCGTCAAGACCATGCGCGGCGAAGCCCGCCTGACTGAATCCAATACCGCTGACATGCTGCGCGAAGTGCGCATGGCCTTGCTGGAAGCCGACGTTGCCTTACCTGCCGTCCGTGAACTGATCGCCCGTGTGAAAGAAAAAGCCATGGGCGAAGAGGTTATTTCCTCTTTAACACCAGGACAAGCGCTGGTAGGCGTCGTACAAAAGGAATTGGCAGCCTTAATGGGTGCCGATCTGGGTGAAGAAG
Source organism: Undibacterium sp. Dicai25W (assembly GCF_049340505.1). Taxonomy (NCBI): domain Bacteria; kingdom Pseudomonadati; phylum Pseudomonadota; class Betaproteobacteria; order Burkholderiales; family Oxalobacteraceae; genus Undibacterium; species Undibacterium sp. Dicai25W. The sequence goes on from NZ_JBMPOQ010000002.1 coordinate 304,819, forward strand.
CATCGCAACTCAGTTTTGCATGCCAGCCACCGGCCATCATTCTGATGGCTGGTTTGCAAGGTGCGGGTAAAACCACGACCGTTGGTAAATTAGCTAAATATTTACGCGAACAGAAAAAGAAAAAGGTTCTTACCGTTTCAGCCGACGTCTATCGCCCCGCTGCGATCGCGCAGTTGCAGACCGTGACAGAGCAAGTTGGTGCCGACTTTTTCCCTTCAACACCAGATCAAAAGCCTGTCGATATCGCTCTGGCGGCTTTAGATTTCGCTAAAAAGCATTATCACGATGTCTTGATTATCGATACTGCTGGTCGTCTTGGTATTGATGAAGCAATGATGCAAGAGATAGCAGCTGTTCATGCGGCGGTTAAACCGATTGAAACCTTGTTCGTCGTCGATGCCATGTTGGGTCAGGATGCCGTTAACACTGCCAAAGCCTTTAACGATGCGCTGCCATTGACTGGTGTGGTACTGACCAAGCTCGATGGTGATTCGCGCGGTGGTGCGGCGCTATCCGTGCGCCACGTTACTGGCAAACCAATCAAATTTGTCGGCGTTGCTGAAAAACTCGATGGTCTCGAGTCCTTCGATGCGACCCGCATGGCAAATCGCGTCCTGGGTATGGGCGACATTCTGGCCTTGGTCGAATCGGCGCAAAAAGGCATGGACGTTGCCGCAGCGCAGAATTTAGCGCATAAGCTCAAAGACGGCGGCAAGTTCGACCTCAATGATTTCAAAATGCAAATGTCGCAAATGAAAAACATGGGTGGCTTGTCCGGCTTGATGGATAAGTTACCGGCACAAATGCAACAGGCAGCGGCTGGCGCCAATATGGATCAGGCCGAAAAACAAGTCCGTCGCATGGAAGGCATGATCAATTCCATGACCCCTTTGGAACGTGCCAAGCCTGAATTAATCAAAGCTTCGCGCAAGCGCCGTATCGCAGCCGGTGCGGGCGTACAGATTCAGGAAGTCAACCGCATGCTGGCGCAATTTGAACAAATGCAGAGCATGATGAAAAAGTTACGCGGTGGCGGCATGATGAAAATGTTGCGCAGCATGAAGGGTATGATGCCTGGAAAACGCTGATTTTTCAGCGACAAAATAGATCACGAAAATTTGCCGTTTCAGAGGGGAAAACGCTCTGAAACGGCTTTTTTTCGTACTTAAATCCAACGAAGCCCGATTTCCTGCATATTTTCGTCGAAAAGCTGCAAAAAACACTTGCATCAGTGTAAAAAGCGCACCACTATTAGCAGTGCGTAAAGTGACGCAATGCAGGAGCTTTTCAACTATGATCAAAGCTCCGTCCACGAAATTTGTGAAGGAGGCTATTTATGGCAACAGCACCAAAAAAACCAGCAGCAAAAGCAGCCGCTAAACCAGCAGCTAAGCCAGCAGCAAAACCTGCCGCAGCGGCCAAAAAGCCAGTAGCAGCAAAAGCAGCAGCGCCTAAAAAAGCAGCAGCTAAACCAGCAGCAGAGCGCAAGCCAAACGCAGCGTTCATGAAACCAATGACTATCTCCCCAACTTTGGCGGCAGTGATCGGTGCAGCACCAATTCCACGTACTGAAGTCACTAAAAAAGTATGGGAATACATCAAGAAGCACAATCTGCAAGATGCAGAAAACAAACGCAACATCAACGCGGATGACAAACTGAAAGCTGTTTTCGACGGCAAAAAGCAAGTTTCCATGTTCGAAATGACTAAACTCATTTCTGGTCACCTGTCCTGATTCTTAGTTCCGGTTACTAAAGTTGCTTTGGGAGACTTAAAGGGAAGTAGTTAGTGTCCCATCCCAAACAAAAATGCCCGCATCGCGCGGGCATTTTTGTTTGGTGAAGCAGCATCTTTACAATCGTTTAAAAGCTCATCTGACCCGGGCATGTCATTACACGCATTCCCTGCCTCTCACGCTGGATGATGGTTGCTCCCCCTGCGGAATTTGGGGCTGACACACAGTAAGAACCTAAGCCGGAGGTCACTTTGGTGATTAATGTCCCATCAGCAGTCGTATAGGTTTGATAGATCAATTCCTGATTTTTAGCGGCGGCAGCGATATTTTTTTTAAAAGCTTCAAACGAACCTTTGGCGGCGATAAGCTCTTGTGGAATCCGGTTTGGAAAGTCTTTTCTGAGATCTTTATCCAAGTCTTTGGCGAGTTGCGTGACATCGCGGTTAATCATCCGTGGAGCAGGTTCGGCAACAGACTCGACAGTGATCGCTTCTGATGGTGCGACGATATTGGCAGCAGACTCGACAGTGCGATTAGTGGGCACGTTTCTCTGCGCCTCCGTGTGAGCTGAGCGCGCTTTGGCGGGAAGGGGCTTATCTGCTGCTGGTGTTGTTGTCGGCTTGGTTGGTGATAACAACCAGATCAACCTGGTTGAGCGTGACGATTTTTGGCTCTGATAAGTATTAAACTTGGGAATCAAACTGATGATCGCCATATGCGCGGCGACTAGCAGGATAATAATCAGTGAATGCAATAATTTTTTTTCGGTGTTCAATGAAAATGGACTTATTGCATTCGCTGTTGTCATTTTTTGTATTCCCAGTTCTTCCAGTTAGCCAGCACTGCATTTGGGTATTCGGGTTTGCCACGACTGCCGTTATAGCGACCAAGAGCCAGGTACAAATCACCTTTTTCCATGTCGATATACATACGTAGAATCGAGCAACCGTAACGCAAATTGGTTTGCATTTTAAATAGCATCTTGGCGTTACCGTCGCCGATCACGCGCGACCAGAATGGCATAACCTGCATATAACCACGTGCTCCGACAACGGAAGTTGCGTATTTGCGGAATCCAGATTCCACTTGCATCAATCCCAGTACCATCGCCGGATCAAGACCAGCACGTTTTGATTCGTACCAGACCGTTTCCAGAAATTCTATACGGGTTTGATAATCGGGGATGCGACGTTTTAAACGTACCGACATTTCACCCAACCAGTTCAGGTATTTAATACGTTCATCAATATTGGTGAAGCTGGGTTTGGGTGGACTGGTATCAGAAACAGCTTTGGACAGCGCGAGACGCACCGAGTCAGCCATCGCTTCTTCTAGTTGGTTACCAGCCAGGGCCTGAGGCGAAAGCCCCAAACCAAGTAGCGCGGCACTTATACTTATGAGGAGGGCAAAAAAACGGGTGGAGATCAACTTCACTTTTGATTATTTCCCAAACGAAGGGAGGAGTATTTTGCAATCATCTGAATTTAACTTTAGCCTGAAACAGCAGGAGATCCAGCCTGCGCTTGAATGATAATCTCGGAAGGGTGAAACCCGCGCCGCCCGTTAAACTCGGTCGATGAAAAATCCCCTTGCTGCTCATCATATTTTTATCAGCAACAAAATTATCAGCAGCAAAAGGGATTTTTAAATACTCCAACCCTGAATTAAAGCAGTGGTTAACTTATCGCCAAAAAAACAGGTTCAAGTTGCCAGTTTCGCTTTAACAAATACCAGCATCTCTTCGACAGGAACAATCGTTGCCTCGGCATCTCGGCGGCCAACGTATTCCAGCTTGCCGTCTTTGAGACCACGGTCACCGATAACGATGCGATGTGGTACACCGATCAACTCCCAATCAGCAAACATCGCACCAGGACGCTCACCACGGTCATCCAAAATTACGTCAACGCCTGCGGCCAGCAAAGCTTGATAAAGCTTCTCTGTCTCAGCTTTAACGGCTTCGCTTCGATCCATTCCCATCGGGCAGATCACCACTTCGAACGGCGCAATCGACGTTGGCCAGATGATGCCTTTATCGTCGAAATTCTGTTCGATAGCAGCACCCAGAATACGGGTTACGCCGATACCATAGCAGCCCATTTGCAATAATTGTGGTTTGCCGTTTTCATCCAGGAAGGTGGCCTTCATGTCTTGTGAATAGCGGGTACCTAACTGGAACACGTGACCAACTTCGATACCGCGTTGAATCGCTAATACGCCTTTCCCATCTGGTGAAGGATCGCCATCAACGACATTACGCAGATCAGCAACAAGCCCTTCGGGAATATCACGCCCCCAGTTTGCACCGGTGAAATGGAAATCAGCTTCATTTGCACCGACGACAAAGTCAGCCATATTCGCTACGGTACGATCAGCAACGATGTGGACTGCTTTCTTAGTGTTGATAGGACCCAGATAGCCTGGTTTGGTGCCAAACCATTCAACGATCTCTGCTTCGGTCGCCATGCGGTGATTCGCCAGCCCCGGAACCTTTGCAGTCTTCACTTCATTCAATTCATGGTCGCCGCGCAACAACAACAGCCAGACTTGTTTACCAGCTTCGCCTTTTTCTTCGTCTTCTACCGTCAAAACGATAGATTTCACGGTGTTTTGCAGAGGAATGCTCAACAATTCAGCCACATCTTCGCACTTGGCTTTGCCTGGGGTTGCTGTTTTGGTCAAGGCTGCACTTGCTGCTGGGCGAGCTGCATTCAGCGCTAACGCTTCTGCTGCCTCCATATTGGCCGCGTAGTCGGAAGTCGGGCAATACACTAAAGCATCTTCGCCAGTCTCAGCAATGACGTGAAATTCATGCGACCCGGAGCCACCGATTGCACCGTTATCCGCAGCTACAGCACGGAATTGCAAGCCAAAGCGCTGGAAAATGCGGGTGTAAGCATCAAACATAATTTGATACGATTGTTTCAAGCCTTCAACGTTACGATCGAAGGAATACGCATCTTTCATGGTGAATTCGCGACCACGCATCAATCCAAAGCGCGGACGGCGTTCATCACGGAATTTGGTCTGAATGTGGTAAAAGTTCACTGGCAACTGGCGATACGAACGAATATCGGAACGTACAACATCCGTAATCGCTTCTTCAGAAGTCGGTTGAATAATGAAATCGCGGCCATGGCGATCTTTCACGCGCATCAATTCCGGGCCCATTTTGTCCCAGCGACCGGTTTCTTGCCATAATTCGGCAGGCTGTACGACAGGCATCAGCATTTCAATTGCTCCAGCACGATTCATTTCTTCGCGGATAATATTTTCCACTTTACGAATCACGCGCAAGCCCATCGGCATGTAGTTATAGATGCCAGAACCAAGACGTTTAATCATGCCGGCGCGCATCATCAGTTTGTGGCTGACGACTTCGGCATCGGCAGGGGCTTCTTTAAGTGTGGAAATAAAAAATCGAGTAGCTCGCATGACAGTGATTCTTTTTAAATGGAAGGTTATAATCAACTCAATTTTAAAGGATTAGCTGGCTAATGCGCCCACTCTTTGCACATTTGATGAAGGAAACCGCGATTTGTTCGCCAAACTGGCTGCCGCCCGCGGAAAATTGGGCTCACTTTTTGACGTAACGACGCTTTTTAGCACGTCCAATTGCAGAGATAAGCCATTTAGCCACAGAAAGTTTTGAGGTTAGATATGCTAGATCGTGAAGGCTTTCGCCCTAACGTTGGCATAATTTTGCTTAACGCCAACAATCAGGTCTGGTGGGGAAAGCGTGTGCGCGAGCACTCGTGGCAATTTCCACAAGGCGGGATTAAGTATGGCGAGTCTCCTGAGCAGGCGATGTTTCGTGAATTAGAAGAAGAAACAGGCTTGCTGCCGGAGCATGTCAAAATTATCGGCCGCACCCGTGACTGGCTCCGTTATGAGGTTCCAGATCATTTTATCAAACGTGAAATTCGTGGGCATTATCGCGGGCAAAAACAAATTTGGTTTTTGTTACGTATGATAGGTCGCGATTGCGACGTGAATTTACGTGCCAGTAATCACCCTGAATTTGACGCTTGGCGATGGCACGAGTATTGGGTGCCGTTAGATGTGGTGATTGAATTTAAGCGAGGCGTGTATCAACTTGCCTTGCAAGAATTATCCCGTTACATCAACCGGAATGACAATTCTGGTGGAAATCGCCACCGCCACACACGTCCTCCTGCAAAGCTAGAAAATAAAGCTGGGGAGCCACAAAAAACTGAACAGGAAGAACATAAATAATTTATGCCCAATTCCACATCACCTAGTTCTACAAAGCAATTGATGGGCCGCGCGGTATTGGTCAGCTTGAGTTTATTGGCATTTTCATCCCTGAGCTTTGCCGGGCAAGCAACGCAAACCACGCCACCGGATGATGAGCCAGAAAAAGCCTGGGCGGAAGTAGATCTGCAATTACCCGCCGCTCCCAAACCAGAAAATCTGGTGAATTTTTATAAGAGCGATAGTCAATCATTTGCCATTGACAAACTATCACTCAGTGTGGCGGGTGATGGGACGATACGTTACACACTGGTCGCAACAAGTAACGCGGGCGCCAAAAATATTAGCTACGAAGCAATACGTTGTGAAACCTATGAGCATAAACTATTTGCTTTCGGTCGTAGTGATGGTTCATGGTCGCGCTCCCGACGTAATCAGTGGGACAAAATCTTCAATACTGGTGCAAATAAACAACACCATATTTTATTTACCGAATATTTTTGTGAAGGCACCACGGTTGCTGGAAAAGCGCCGTTTTTATTGAGCCGCCTGCAGGGAAAAGGCTCGCCTTTTATCGGTAAATAAAAAGTTTAATACTTCGGCAATTTGAATAAAGAAAAAGAGGGATGCGCATCAAAGCATCCCTCTTTTTCTTAGGGGCAGAATTTTACCCAAAGTTTAGCGTCATTGAATCCTAATTAAACAATGACCATGTTATCTCTATGAATCAATTCTTGCTCTTCTACAAATCCTAGTATCGATTCGATTTCAGAGGATGGCTTACGCTTAATTTTGCGTGCGTCAGCGCTGCTATAGTTGGATAGCCCACGGGCAATAGCGAGTCCAGCTTCATCGACGCACGTAATTAACTCGCCACGGCCGAACTCTCCCAACACGTCCAGCACACCAATCGGTAAAAGCGACTTGCCTTCCATGATCAGTTTTTGTACCGCGCCAGCATCGAGTTTCACTTGTCCGGCCGTTTGCAAGTGATCGGCCATCCATTGTTTGCGGGCAGCAAGTGGTGCCATCTCAGAAATCAACTGAGTACCAATTGCCTCACCACGCGCAAGACGCAGCAAAACATCCTCTTCACGCCCCCACGCTATCACTGTATGTGCGCCGGATTTTGCACCACGCTTAGCTGCCAGAATTTTTGTCAGCATCCCGCCACTGCCTAGGCTAGAACCAGCACCACCCGCCATCGCCTCTAGCGCAATATCTCCCGCTTTCGCCTCTTGCACAAATTGTGCATCGGGATTTTTACGTGGATCAGCGGTGTATAAGCCGCGCTGGTCAGTCAAAATAATCAAAGCATCAGCTTCAATCAAATTAGCGACCAATGCTCCGAGAGTGTCGTTATCACCAAACTTAATTTCATCTGTAACAACAGTATCGTTCTCATTGATAATCGGTACGATGCCAAAACGCAAAAGGGTAAATAAAGTCGAACGTGCGTTCAGATAGCGTTCCCGATCTGCCAGATCAGCATGCGTGAGTAAAATTTGCGCAGTGCCAATGTCGTGCGCCCTGAAGCTAGTCTCATATATCTGCGCCAATCCCATCTGGCCGACTGCAGCACATGCCTGCAACTCGTGAATGCCCGTCGGACGCTTATCAAAACCAAGCCGCTGGCGCCCTTCAGCGATCGCACCGGAACTAACTAATACAACTTCTTTGCCCATCGCACGCAAAGCGGCGATTTGCGCAGCCCATTTTTGTATGGCGTGACTATCTAAGCCTTTGCCATCATTAGTGACTAAAGAGGAACCTACTTTAACAATCAGCCGTTTGGCTTGTTGGATGACAGAATGCATAGTAAAGATACGGCCTTGTAAGAACAAGAAAGCTTAAAATTATACTTTATGTTGATAGATGATGAATATTCTAAATTTAATTTAGACATATTAAATTTTTATTCACTAAAATATCGATTTATTATTAAAATTAACACTTTTAACTATTCCGTAAAATCAGACGAAAAAAAACCTGATAGCATTGCCATCAGGTTTTTCTTTGAATTAAGTAAAACTTTATTCTTCCCACACTTTAAAACGCGGATCATCTGGATCAATCGACAAGATTCCCTGAGCTTCTTCTTTCATCTGGGTTTCTTGTGAACGTTGTTCTTGCGTGCGCTTTTCTTCGATATCTTTATAGATTGCCATCACCAAGTCTTCGCAACCTTCGCGATTCAGTGCAGAAATCTCAAATACCGGACCTTTCCAGCCGAAGCGTTTGACGAAGTCTTTGACCTTCTTCTTGCGTTCATCTTCGCTCAATACGTCCAGCTTGTTCAACACCAACCAGCGTGGCTTGTCGTACAAGCTTTCATCGTATTTGCGCAATTCTTTGATGAGTGCTTTCGCATCCTTGACTGGATCAACATTGTCATCAAACGGTGCCAGATCAACGATGTGCAATAACAAGCCAGTACGTTGCAAATGCTTCAAGAACTGTACGCCGAGACCAACACCATCTGCAGCACCTTCGATCAGACCAGGAATATCAGCAATCACAAAGCTTTTTTCGTGACTGACACGAACCATACCCAGATTCGGATGCAAGGTAGTAAATGGATAATCGGCAATTTTTGGGCGTGCATTCGATACAGCTGTGATGAATGTGGATTTACCTGCATTTGGTAAACCTAACAAGCCGACGTCAGCCAATACCTTCAATTCCAGACGCAATTCACGGCGTTCGCCTTCTTTGCCCTCAGTACGTTGGCGCGGCGCACGGTTAGTGGAGGTTTTAAAGTGGATATTACCCCAGCCGCCTTCACCACCTTTAACCAGCTCAACCTGTTGACCATGCTCGGTCAAGTCAGCGATCACTTCGTCGGTGTTGCGGTCAGCAATTAAAGTTCCTACAGGCATGCGCAGGAAGATATCGTCCGCACCTTTGCCGTAGCAGTCAGCGCCACGGCCATTTTCGCCGTCTTTCGCTTTGTGCAGTTTGGAATAGCGATAATCAACCAGTGTGTTGATATTACGATCAGCAACGGCCCAGATACTACCGCCACGACCACCATCACCACCGTCCGGGCCGCCAAATGGGCGGAATTTTTCTCGGCAGAAAGAGGCAACACCATTACCACCGTCGCCGGCGATGACTTCAATTCTGGCTTCGTCAATAAATTTCATTTTTAAGCACCTAAAAAAGCTTGTATAAATCCTTGCTACCCAGATGGGATTCCATTTTAGAATTAAAACAGCAAATGCAAACAGAACCTGAATACCCTATTTTAGTAAGGCAACAGCAAATGCAAAGTTTAATTATGTACGCGTCTGCATACAGAAATGGGAGAACAACCGATTTATACAGGATCTCTCGAAACTAAAAAGGCTCTACCAATGGCAGAGCCTTTTTGTCGTATTGGCTTGCGCCTTGCTTTGAATTACATCAAAACTTAAGCTGCAACAACAATCGCGTATTGATGCTTGTTAGCACCTTTAATTGCGAATTGTACTTTACCGTCGATCAGAGCGAATAAAGTGTGGTCTTTGCCCATACCAACATTTTCACCAGCGTGTACACGTGTACCGCGTTGACGAATGATGATACCGCCAGCATTGATTGCCTGGCCGCCGTAAACTTTAACGCCTAAGCGTTTTGACTCTGAGTCACGGCCGTTGCGCGTGGTGCCGCCGCCTTTTTTGTGTGCCATTTAATAGCTCCTTGGATACTGGTAATTAACAGATAATCAGACGATTAACCGTTGATAGATACGATTTGCAGTTCAGTAAAGTTTTGGCGGTGGCCTTGACGCTTCTGGTAATGCTTACGACGACGCATTTTGAAAATGCGCACTTTGTCGTGACGACCGTGATCTATTACCTTAACCAGCACCGTAGCACCTGCAACCAACGGAGTACCAAATTTAATGGTTTCTCCAGCACCCATAGCGAGTACTTGATCAATGGTGAATTCGGAGCCAATGTCTGCAGGTATCTGTTCTACTTTAAGTTTTTCACCAGCGACAACTTTATATTGTTTGCCGCCGGTTTTTATGACCGCGTACATGTGAAACCTCATCGAATAAATAAAAGGATTTTCTCCCCCACCCAACAAATTTAAACCTTATTGCTTAGGAATTCGGGAAAACCCCAAATTATACATAGACTTATCTGCAGCGTCAAAAACAATTTGCATATTTTTTCAGCACCCATGATAGGTTGAAAGGAAGATATTCATTAAATATTAATTTAAAGCATCAAAAGTCATGCTTTTCTGCCTTCTTAGACAGAGCAATTTTGATCACAACATCGTATAATCGCGGGGTCTTGGATTAAATAGCAGGATTACCCCTTGTCTGCCACCGTACAACAGAACCCTATTACCGATGTCATTGCCCATGATATGTCGGCGGTTAATCAAGTTATTCGCCAACAACTTCACTCGGACGTCGCGTTAGTCAATCAGATCGCTGAATATATTATTAGCGCCGGCGGTAAGCGCATTCGCCCAGTATTAGTATTGTTGGTGGCCAATGCACATGGTTATGCTGGAAAGCACCATCACGAGCTGGCTGCTATTGTTGAATTTATACATACGGCAACGCTGCTGCATGATGATGTCGTTGATGAGTCGTCTTTGCGCCGTGGTCGCGAGACAGCCAATGCTTTATTCGGCAATGCAGCCTCCGTATTGGTCGGTGACTTTCTGTATTCACGCGCATTCCAGATGATGGTGTCGATTAACAGCATGCGCGTTATGCGGATACTGGCCGATGCGACGAACGTCATCGCAGAAGGCGAAGTGCTGCAGTTGCTGAATATGCATGATCCGGACGTCACTGAAGATCGTTATTTACAAGTTATTCGTTCAAAAACAGCAAAGTTATTTGAGGCAGCCGCTGAAATCGGCGCCTTGATTGCGGGTGCCAGCGATGAACATATTAATGCGGCCGCAGAATATGGACGCTGCTTAGGAACCGCGTTCCAACTGATTGATGATGTCCTCGATTACTCCGGAAATGCTGAAGATATAGGTAAAAATGTCGGCGATGATCTGCGCGAAGGCAAACCAACACTACCGCTGATTTATCTCATGAAACAAGGCACTGATACCGAGAAAGAATTGGTTCGTCTGTGTATTGAACACGGTGATGAATCTCAATTCGATGCTATTTTGGCCGCTATCACTCAATCTGGGGCATTAGATTACACAACAAAACAAGCAGTAATCGCCTCTGAACGGGCTGCCGCTGCGATACGTTCACTACCAGACTCACGATATAAAGAAGCACTACTGGCGCTCAGCCACTTTGCTGTCTACCGGAATCATTGATTTTCTGGAAATGATGTATTGCAATAAGCTGCAATAAGCTTGCTCTTTGTCGTACATCATTAATGCAGCAATCCCGCACCTCAAACAATCAGACTTTGCGAGAAATCGCACAAAAAGTGAAAAAACAAAAAACAGGAATCAGTTAAATTCTATAATTGACCCTGGTAATGCGACGTAAAGGCGACTTTTCTTATTTTTGTTACGCACAGAGATGTAAAAAAAAAGTAGCATGTCTTTACAAATCCCACCATCAGTTGCATTATCGCGAAGCAACGATTGTTTTGGCAACCTTCACTTAAAGTCACCATGTCCGCAGCCCCACCAAATTCTGCAGCACCCGTTTTGACCTCAGGACTTGCTCGCGCGTTGATGCAAGGGAGCTTGCTTACCGCCGCCCAGGTCGATACGATCCAAAAAAAAATTCAGGTGGACAAACTACCGTTTATCGATAGCCTACTGCAAAGCAAGTTTGTTAGTGCGCGTGACCTCGCGACTTTTTGCTCGGAAACTTTTGGCTATCCATTGTTAGACCTTTCTGCTATCAATGAAGAGATGTTGCCAGAAAAACTGGTTGATCAAAAGCTGATGCAGCAACAACGTATGGTACCAATTGCCAAAAAAGCTAACAAGCTAACGCTGGCGGTATCAGATCCGACAAACAATTCCGCGATCGATCAAGTTAAATTTCAAACAAATTTAGCGATAGAACTCGTCATGGTTCAGCATGACGCACTGGTCAAGTTATTAGATAAAATTGGAAAGACGTCTGAGCAAAGTTTGAGCGACCTCGCCGGCGATGATTTTGAGTTCGAATTTAAAGAAGATGACTCTGGGCAAGCCGCAGCTGACGCCCAGGCAAACGAGGTTGACGATGCACCTATTGTCAAATTCCTGCAAAAAATGTTGATCGATGCGATCAACATGGGCGCATCCGATTTGCATTTTGAACCATTCGAAAAATTTTATCGCATTCGATTCAGGATCGATGGAGAACTACGTGAGATCGCCCAACCCCCATTGGCAATCAAAGACAAGCTTTCCTCACGCATTAAAGTTATTTCAAAATTAGATATTTCTGAAAAACGTGTCCCACAAGATGGACGCATGAAACTTCTTTTAAGTGCAAATAAATCAATCGATTTCCGCGTTAGCACTTTGCCTACCCTGTTTGGCGAAAAAATTGTCATGCGTATTTTGGATGGATCGCAAGCACAAATGGGGATTGATGCGCTTGGTTACGATCCTGATCAAAAAGAAATTCTGATGAACGCGATCCAACGCCCTTACGGCATGGTGTTGGTAACCGGACCAACGGGCTCAGGTAAAACGGTTTCTTTATATACCTGCTTGAATGTCATCAACAAACCAGGAATCAACATCTCGACTGCAGAAGATCCGGCAGAGATTAACCTGCCAGGCGTGAATCAGGTGAACGTCAATGACAAAGCTGGATTGACCTTCGCCGCCGCATTGAAGTCGTTTCTACGTCAGGATCCTGATGTCATCATGGTGGGTGAGATTCGCGACCTTGAAACCGCAGATATTGCGATTAAAGCAGCGCAAACTGGTCACATGGTATTTTCAACTTTACATACTAATGATGCGCCATCAACGTTAACACGCCTCATGAATATGGGCGTCTTGCCGTTCAATATTGCATCGTCTGTTATTTTGATCACGGCCCAACGTTTGGCAAGAAGACTTTGTACCTGCAAGCGACCAACAGAAATCTTGGATGAAGTACTCCTACAGGCAGGCTTTAAAGAAGAAGAACTAGATGGTAGCTGGAAGCCCTACGAACCTGTAGGCTGTGAGCGCTGTAGCGGCAATGGCTATAAAGGCCGGGTTGGTATTTATCAACTAATGCCAATATCAAATGCGATAGAGCGGATTATCCTGGCCAGCGGAAGTGCTATGGAAATTGAAGAACAAGCTCAGCGAGATGGCGTAAGAAATTTGCGCCAATCAGGTCTTATGAAAGTCAAACAAGGACTCACTAGCTTAGAAGAAGTCCTTGGATGTACCAACGAATAATCGGAGAGCAGTCACATGGCAACAAATATCACCAAGCCAAATAAGCCTATAAAAGAAGTTATTTATGCTTGGGAAGGTAAAGATAAATTTGGTAAAACAGTGACGGGAGAACTGCGTGCTGGTGGCGAAGCTATTGTTAACGCGACCTTACGTCGTCAGGGTATTTTAGTTACCAAACTGAAAAAGAAGAGCTATAGCTCGGGAAAAAAAATCACCGATGCTGACATAACCCTCTTTACTCGCCAATTAGCGACAATGATGAAAGCGGGCGTTCCGTTACTGCAATCGTTCGATATTGTAGCAAAGGGTAATGCTAACCCTTCCGTATCCAAATTATTGCAAGACATCCGCGGCGACGTGGAAACCGGTACCAGTCTGAATCAGGCATTTCGTAAGTTTCCATTGTATTTTGACCCTTTATTTTGCAATCTGGTCGGTGCGGGTGAACAAGCAGGTATTTTAGAGGACTTATTGACGCGACTGGCGATTTATAAAGAAAAAACTCAGGCGATCAAAAAGAAGATTAAGTCAGCATTAACTTATCCGATTGCCATTCTGTCTGTTGCATTTATTGTGACTGCCGTCATTATGATCTTTGTGGTACCTGCATTTAAGCAGGTTTTCACCAGCTTCGGCGCGGATCTTCCTGCACCAACCTTGATTGTGATGTCGATTTCAGATTTTGTTGTCAGTTATTGGTATCTGATTTTTGGTGGGCTGTTTGGGGCAATTTATTTTTTCTTTCAGACATGGCGACGCTCGTTACAAATGCAAAGAACTATGGATAGACTTCTGTTGCAGGCGCCAATTTTTGGCTCGGTCATACGAAAAGCAACCATTGCTCGTTGGACCAGGACACTGGCCACCATGTTCGCCGCAGGCGTACCACTGGTTGAATCACTTGACTCAGTTGGTGGCGCGTCAGGAAACGCCGTCTATCTTGATGCAACAATAAAAATTCAAACTGAAGTCAGTACCGGAACTAGTCTAACTGTGGCAATGCAAAATACCAATTTATTTCCAAGTATGGTCACACAAATGGTTGCGATTGGCGAAGAGTCGGGTGCATTGGACGGCATGCTAGGTAAAGTCGCCGACTTTTATGAAGAAGAAGTCGACGAAGCAGTCGCGTCGCTTTCCAGCCTGATGGAACCTATCATTATGGCTGTACTGGGCATCATTATTGGTGGCCTCGTCGTCGCCATGTATTTACCAATCTTTAAATTAGGCAACGTGGTTTAATGCTAGAAGACATCTTTTTTAAGCTACCTGGAAATACCTTCAGCACTATAACGCTGGGGATTTTCGGGTTGTTGATCGGTAGTTTTTTAAACGTCGTTATTTTCAGATTACCGAAGATGATGCAGCGCGAGTCAGATAACTATATTGCGCACGAAACTGGCCAACCACTCCCTCACACCACTGCTTACAATCTGGTGGTTCCGCGTTCTGCCTGTCCACACTGCGGTCACCAGATCAGTGCTATGGAAAATATTCCTATCATTAGCTACCTCGCAATAGGCGGTAAATGTCGCGGCTGCAAAGCACCTATTTCTATCCGCTATCCAATCGTCGAATTGGTAAGTGGCTTGCTGGCTGCTGCGATGACTTGGCATTTTGGTAGTGGTATCACTGGTGTGTCAGCAATGATTTTTTGCTTTTTGCTGATCGCAATGACCATGATTGATGCCGATACGCATTTGTTGCCTGATGATTTAACACTGTCTCTATTGTGGTTAGGTCTGCTGGTCAACCTGAATGGTACCTTCACCTCATTACCTTCAGCGGTCATCGGTGCCGTAGCGGGCTACCTGAGTTTATGGTCGATTTATTGGGCATTCAAACTCATTACCGGCAAAGAAGGCATGGGTTACGGTGACTTCAAACTTCTTGCAGCCTTGGGTGCGTGGATGGGCTGGAGCATGTTGCCTATCATCATTTTACTTTCATCAGCAGTGGGCGCCGTGATTGGTGTAGCGATGATAGTCCTGACAAAAATGGGAAAAGACACGCCATTACCATTTGGTCCCTACCTGGCTGGCGCCGGGTTAATTGCCCTCATCTGGGGTAAGCAGCTAACGCAACTCTATCTGGGATTTGTTTGATGTTATCAGGTCGTACATCAGCATATGCAATCGGACTGACGGGCGGGATAGGTAGCGGTAAAACCACAATTGCCAACTTATTTCAGGAATATGGGATTAATGTCATCGATACCGATGCAATTGCCCATCAGTTAAGCGCACCAAATGGATTAGCCATACCTGCTATACGACAAGAATTTGGTGATGCGGCGATTGCCCCTAACGGCGCAATGGATAGAAATTGGATGCGCGAGCTGATTTTTTCCGACTCAGGCGCAAAACAAAAGCTAGAACGTATCCTGCACCCTTTAATTCGCCAGGAATGTGAAAAAGCAGCGGCAATGGCAACGAGCACATACGTGATTTTTGTTGTGCCTTTATTGGTTGAATCAGGTAATTGGCGCGAGCGTGTGAATCGCATTGCTGTCGTTGATTGTCCGGAGCAAACACAGATTTTCCGGGTGATGACACGAAATAACTTAAGTCAGGAGCAGGTTTTGGCTATCATGCGGGCCCAGGTCAGCCGTGAACGGAGACTCGCCGCCGCAGATGATATTATTAGGAATGAGGGCGACTTAAGCGCCGCTAAAAAACAAGTGCACGAACTACACCAGCAATGGACGGGTCTAGCGAAAGCCCATTGACTATCGGTGAATGGCTGCTAAAACTAAGAAAAGACAATTCTGCGAAAAAAACTTCACGCGACGTTTGTAATTTTTTACAGTATGGTTCAGAATCACGTGAAGCTAAGAATTGCATAAATTTAAAACAGGGACATTATTTTGATTGTTTACGAATACCCTTTCAATGAGCGTATTCGCACGCTACTGCGATTGGAAGACCTGTACGAAAAATTTATATTTTTCCTGCATCAATCCGATCCGCTGCAACATCACGTTGCGCTCGCAACCATTTTCGAAATGTTGGAAGTGGCAGGCCGTGCTGACCTGAAATCTGATTTATTGCAAGAACTTGAACGCCAGAAACATACGCTCATCGGTTTCAAATCCAATCCCAATGTGCAAGCAGAGATGCTCGATAAAGTGTTGGAAGATGTTGATCGCGCCAGTACCTCACTGATCGCTTGCACCGGAAAAACCGGTCAAAACATCCGCGACAATGAATGGTTAATGAGTATTCGTGGTCGTACCATCATCCCGGGCGGTGCCTGTGAATTTGATCTGCCTAGTTATCATGCCTGGCAGAAAAACTCGGCAGAAAAGCGTTTTACCGATATTTCTGCATGGTTCGCTCCAATTGCACCCTTGTTTGATGCTATCAATGTCGTTTTGCGCTTATTGCGTGAATCCGGCACAACCACCAAAGTGATTGCACAGGCTGGCAGCTACCAGCAAATGTTGCAAGGCAAGGTCTACCAATTGTTGCGGGTCAGCGTTGCCCGTGAGTTGGGAGCGATTCCAGAAATTTCTGCCAATAAGTATATGCTGTGGATACGCTATATGTCGCAAGATGGCGATATGAAACCAAAAGCATTTGAAAACGATATCCCGTTCGATCTGACCCTGTGTAACTTCTGATCATCCGAATTTGATCACCGAATTTGATCACCGATTTTGATCACCGATTTTGACTACCGAAACACCTGAACATGGCTACCTTTGTAAACTGTCCGACTTGCAACACCAAAGTAGAATGGACGACTGAAAACCGCTTCCGTCCTTTTTGCTCAGAACGTTGCAAGCAAATTGATCTGGGCGCCTGGGCTGAAGAGAAATACACGATTCCAGCCGTCAACTTGCCAGAAGATCCGGAAGCTGAAGATTTGCATTAATACCGCCATTGGCAATCCTTAATGCAAGCTTCAGCCAGAATTCAACGCTTACCCGGAATCCCATACTTACGCAATTTCGTTGCAATCATAGAGTGCGATGTTTGTAATCTAGCCGCTAACTTGCGGCTAGATGGATACTGAGGATAGAGCCGCTCAAGCAAAGATTGCTCAAAGGCGCTCACCGACAACTCCCAATTTTCTGTTGTATCGAGATTGACTTCATCGGCGCTGATACTGCCTTCTGCCCAATCCAGATCAACGGCATCTAACACGCGCTGATCGGACATGGTAATCGCCCTGAATACCACGTTTTGCAATTGCCGCACATTCCCTGGCCAGCGATTCGACACTAAAACAGCACAAGCGGACGAATTGAGGCGACAAATCGGCTTTTGTGATTGCGTGCAAGCACGTTCAATAAAATGCCGCGCTAAGGGTAAAATATCATCTGGACGGTCTCGCAGGGCTGGTACCTCCAGATGCAAAACGTTCAGCCGATAGAACAAATCTTCGCGGAACAAGCCCTCCTGTACCATTTTGCGTAAATTTCTGTGCGTGGCGCTGATGATGCGGACATTGACTTTGACTTCCTTGTCGCCGCCAATACGACGAAACTTTCCATCATTTAAGAAACGTAATAACTTGGCCTGCAAATACAAGGACATTTCACCGATTTCATCGAGAAAAACCGTACCACCGTCAGCCATTTCAAATAAACCAGGTTTGCCGCCGCGTTGCGCACCGGTAAATGCCCCAGACATATAGCCAAACAATTCGCTCTCCGCCAGACTTTCTGGTAACGCGGCACAATTAAGTTCGAGGAACGGTGCGTTCGCTCTGGAGCTCATACCGTGACAAGACTGCGCCAGCAATTCCTTCCCAGTGCCGGTTTCACCGGTAATTAGTAACGGTGCGTCGACCACCGCAACACGTGCAGCCTTGATTTTCAAAGCACGGATTTGCTCTGACTCACCAATGATTAAGTCAAAACCATTGCCAGCTGAATTTTGGAGCGCGTGTAACCGCCCACCGATACGGGCTGGCGTATGAAAACTCAATACTGCGCCGACAGAGCGACCGCTTGGAGATAGTTCCTGAATCAGTGGCTCAGATACTGGCGTCACTTCCATAAAGAAAGGTTCGCCCTTGAGTGTCACTTCACGGCTCGGTATCCGGAAGCCAGCCTTGATCAATTCATTCTGCGTTTCGGGATCATCCAGCAGCTCACTCAAGCGCATCCCGCCAAGTGCTGTTTCACTTGCCCCCGCAACAGCTGCGGCCGCTGCATTTGCAACCATGACACGACCATTCCCATCGATCGCCAGCACGGGATCTTCCATAGCCGCCATCATGGTATCGAGATGCAATCGGCGCCGTATACCGGGTAGCACGTCGAGAACCTGAATTTCACCTACCCCTTTGACCTGCTGGCAATCGGCTTGCAGGTCGGGCAGCATGTATTCAAGCAATTCAGGGCTGTCGATGTAGATGTTGGGTGGATCCACCTCCACCGCCACGACGTTCAGACCACGTTTAGCCAACACCGCCAGAATTTCGTGAGCAATCCCTACCCTGTCCTTGAACTGAATATTAATACGCATGAAAGGGCTTTATTGTTGCGTTGAAGATATCAGTACGGTTCAGGAATATAGCCCCGTGGACGCGCATACTGCCTGCGGAACGCCGCCGTCGTTGCCAAGCCGCGCAAACGGCTCAGATCAAATTGTTCCAATTGTTGAACAACTGCGCGATTCACTGTCATTTTCACTTGCATCATCAATAAATCAACGCTGTGCTGACTGGAACTGCGCAGTGGATTGCTTTCTGTTTCAACATCATCCGCGTCGCCTGGCCTAGCTGCGTTGTTTGCGCTTTCTGCGTTTTTCTTCGCTGCTTTGGCTTGCGCACGCTCTTCAGCATCTGCAAAGCAACGGTACACATCAGCCAAAGTGATGATGCCATTGCAGTCACGGCAATGCCATGCATCTTTATCTTTGGCGTCACGACCAACCAGACCATCCTTGCTCAGTGTCGACAGTATTGAACGGATTACACGCGGGGTTTTGCCCGTTGCAGATGCCAGACTATCGACCGTAGTTGCACGTGGCATCACCATCATAGTTTGGGCCAACAACTCGATGGCAGTATAAAAACGGGCGTTCAGACTTGCATCTGCGAACACCTGCGTTGATGAAAGCAATTGTTCAAACTGGGTCATGCCTACTCCTTGGGGACAAAAACTGGTCGATTGATACTGCCATATCGATCCATAAATAAACCTTCGGTTGAAATTGCTGGACGCTTGCCTGAAACAAGATCCGCAATGAACTGACCTGAACCGCAAGCCATGGTCCAACCTAGGGTGCCATGACCGGTATTCAGGAATAAATTACGATAGGGTGTAGGGCCAACTACTGGGGTACCATCCGGCGTCATAGGACGCAGGCCAGTCCAGAATTCAGCCTTACTCACATCGCCACCACCCGGGAATAAATCAGTGACTGAGAATTCCAGTGTGTCGCGGCGATCTTTGCGTAAATCCAGGTTGTAACCTGTGATTTCTGCGGTGCCGCCGACGCGAATGCGGTCACCTAGACGTGTGATTGCCACTTTGTAAGTTTCATCCATCACGGTTGATTCCGGTGCTCGTTGGGCATCGGTAATCGGTACAGTAATTGAGTATCCCTTAATCGGATAGACTGGGATTTTGATGCCAAGTTCACGTAACATGATTGGCGAATAGCTGCCTAAGGCCAGTACGTAGGTATCGGCCTTCATTTCACCTTCAGACGTTATGACGGAGGTAATTTTGTCACCTTCGTGCACCAGTCTTTGAATGCTGACGCCGTATTTAAATTTCACTCCCAAACCTTCCGCCAGTTTGGCGAGGTTTTGTGTAAATTTAAAACAGTCGCCTGTTTCATCACCAGGCAAGCGTAAAGCGCCAACGAATTTATCCTGAACGTTCTTTAATGCTGGCTCTACTTTTAAACAGCCAGCTTTGTCCAAAGTCTCATACGGAACATCGTAACGTTTAAGAATATCGATATCCGCTTGTGCGCCATCCAATTGTGCCTGATTACGGAATAACTGCAGCGTCCCTTGGGTGCGTTCATCATAAGAAATGCCCGTGTCAGCACGTAATTGCTGCAATACGTCTCGGCTATATTCGGCCATGCGCAGCATACGACCTTTATTAGTCTCATAACGTGCTGTAGTGCAGTTCATCAGCATCTGGGTTACCCAGCGCCAGGTATTGAGATCAAATGTCGGACGAATCGCCAATGGGCTGTGTTTCATCATCAGCCATTTAACCGCCTTCATAGGCACACCAGGGCCTGCCCATGGTGCAGAGTAACCAGGTGATACTTCACCGGCATTGCCGTAACTGGTTTCTAACGCTGCGCCTGGTTGGCGCTCAATGACGGTCACTTCGTGACCTGCTTTTGCCAGAAAATAGGCTGATGCTGTACCGATAACGCCTGCGCCGAGAATGATGACTTTCATGTTGTTGCTCCTGATATGCTGTGTTCGTTAATACTGATGATTAAATTGGGATGTATTTTTTAGCGTAAGACTAGTTATCTGACTTCTGGTCTGAATATACGCGGTGATATCGCGCGCCCAGACTCGTCAAAATTTCGTAACCAATGGTGTTCGCTTTTGCTGCGACCTGATCCACTGTGTTCGTTGCCGAAATCAAATCTACTAATGTTCCTGGTTGTAAATACTCCGGCGCGATGTGAGTCACATCCAGCGTAATCGTATCCATAGAAACATTTCCCACCATAGGCGCTGCAATTCCTGCAATATGCGCCACCCCTCGGTTACTCAGACTACGTAACCAACCATCAGCATAGCCAACAGCTATCGTCGCGATGCGACTCGTTTCCTTACTACGCCACGTAGAGCCATAGCCCACACCCGTTCCCGCCGGAATTTCGCGCGTTTGAATAATTCGTCCCTGCAAATGCGCTACTGCGTGTAAAGGATTTTCCTGACCCGCAACCGGTGCCACACCATACAGAGCCGCACCAGGACGAACCAGATCAAAATGAAACTCGCTACCTAAAAACACGCCAGAAGAATTCGCCAGAGTGGCTTTACTGCGCGGGAATAAGGCGCGAAGTTCATTAAATTTTTCCAACTGCTGACGATTCATCGGATTTGCCTGATCTTCAGCACTAGCCAAATGACTCATCACATACCGCACATCAATGCTGCGCAATAAATCTGGATCATCACGTAATACTTCAACTTCTTGCGCAGACATCCCCATGCGCGCCATACCCGTGTCGACTTGCACGATGGCTGGCAAAAATTGTTGCCGTTCTCTCGCGAGTGCAGCCCAATCCTGAATTTGCTGGATGCTATTGAGCACTGGCATACACCCATGTTGAACAAATTCTGCTTCACAACCCACTGGCGAGCCGTGCATCACAATCAAATCCGCATCAGCGGGCAATCCAGGACGCAAAGCGATCGCTTCTTCCAGATGAGCGACAAAGAAATGTCGGCATCCTTCGTCGTATAACACCCGTGCTACTTGCTCGGCTCCTAAGCCATAGGCGTCCGCCTTCACCGCTGCGCCGCATTGAGCCAAGCCCAGGCGACCACGGAGTAGTCGGTAGTTATATCGAACTGCCTGCAAATCGATACGCAGTACAGCTCCGGTTCTTTCTGCTATTTGTTGCATAGTTTTTAGCACTCCATCGCTACAGAGAAAAGTTTGCTTTACCCTAGCAATGCCCATGCCACTAATTTTTATCAAACAAATTCAATGACTTACAAAATAATACTGAAATTCCGAACGCAGAGTGTATGAAATTCAATACAGGCCGTTTAATTGCACAGCCAATAATTACCGAGCGCCCCCTCTACCGCGTATCAAAAACTGAACAGTGTACACAAAACAATACACTGTATTATTTTCAATACACATTATAATCAAAACGAATAAGGATAGTCGCAGCCAGAAAAGCATCCGGCAATAAGTAGAAGTACGGAGTGGGTTGCAATAAAAAGACAGATAAAACCTGACTTGACAGCATGGAAAGATCCATCAAGTGGTATCTTAAGTGCGTGAAACCTCAGGAGGTATCATGCTGGTATGAATAATTCGAACAACAGTGCTAAGTTACTGAATTGATGCAGATGAATTTAAACAACTGAATTACTGGCGTCGGTTTGCAATATATCCAGCCATTCGAGCAGAGGTATTGTCGCAGGCAGCAGCGGCTCTACGCCCACCTCACCTTGCCACGCAAATGCCTGACCTTCGAGACTTTGCGGTTCACCGTCCCATTCGCGACTGATGTAGAAGTGCAAGCGTACGTGAGCATGTGGATATACATGCTCTACACCGCACCAAGGCTCAGCACTCAGTATCCGTATACCAAGCTCCTCGACGAATTCACGTTTTAATGCATCCAGTATCGGCTCGCCCGCTTCGACTTTACCGCCGGGAAATTCCCAATACCCTTCATAGGGTTTGCCGGTGGGACGCTGCCCCAATAAGACATCACCATTTGGCTTCATCAAAATGCCGACTGCCACATCCACTGGTTTGATATTTTTTGACGCGACTTCAAACATGGTCTTTATCCATTAATTTACCTGCATAATCACGTGCAAACTGCCACGCCACGCGACCAGAGCGCGAACCGCGCTGCAATGCCCAACGCAAAGCATCAGCACGAGCAGAGCTAATCTGATCTTCGGTGCAAGAGAAACTGCGCAACCAGTGCGCAACAATATCCAGATAGTCGTCTTGTTTGAACGGGTAAAACGAGACCCATAATCCAAATCGTTCAGACATAGAAATTTTTTCTTCTACCGTCTCGCCGGGATGCAAATCACCATCATCGGCATGGTGGTAGCTGGCATTGTCCGACATTTTTTCTGGCATCAGATGACGACGATTCGATGTCGCGTAAATCAGCACATTGTCGGATTGGGCAGCAATACTGCCATCGAGTGCAACTTTGAGCGCCTTATAACCCGCCTCACCTTCCTCGAAAGAAAGATCATCACAAAAAATGATGAAGCGTTCAGGACGCTCAGCGATTAAATCGACAATATCCGGCAAATCTGCCAGATCAGCTTTATCAACTTCGATTAAGCGCAACCCCTGGTGAGCAAATTGATTAAGACAGGCTTTGATCAAAGACGATTTTCCGGTACCGCGCGCACCAGTCAGCAATACGTTATTGGCAGGCTTGCCGTGTACAAATTGCAGCGTGTTTTGCGCTATCAACTGCTTTTGCTGGCTGATATTGTGTAAATCATCCAAACCGATCACGGAAGCGTGACGCACTATCTGCAAATAACCTTGTCCACCACGTTTGCGCCAGCGAAAAGCATGACCCAATTGCCAGTCAGGTGCGGCAACAGTTCCAGGCAATAGTGCCTCAAGACGACTTAGCACATGCTCGGCACGTGCTAAAAACTGATCAAGCTGGGTCATCGTGGATTTGATTAAGAGCGGTAATCAGCATTAATCGTCACGTAATCATGCGACAAATCGCAAGTCCAGACAGTCGTCTCGACATCACCACGACCGAGTTTGACGCGGATGGTAATTTCGCTTTGTTTCATCACGCGTTGACCATCTTCTTCACGGTATTCTGGATTGCGGCCGCCATTTTTAGCAACCAATACATCATCCAGATATAGGTCTAACTTGCTGACATCAAGATCATTAACACCAGCATAACCAATCGCTGCCAAAATACGTCCCAGATTTGGATCAGAGGCAAAGAAAGCAGTTTTTACCAATGGGGAATGGGCAATCGAATAGGCAATCTTGCGGCACTCTTCCAAATCACGTCCTTGTTCGACTGCGATAGAAATAAACTTAGTTGCACCTTCACCATCACGGATAATCATGTGCGCCAATTTTTGTGACAAATCGATCACCGCTTTCGCCAGAATCGCATATTCTGGCGTATCAATATCATTGACTTCAAGACTGCCAACACCAGTCGCGATCAGAATGAATGAGTCATTTGTCGACGTATCGCCGTCAATCGTAATGCAGTTGAATGACTTATCTGCTGCTTGTTTAATCAGATGATCGAGAACTGGTTGCGCGACTTTGGCATCCATTGCCAGATAACCTAGCATGGTCGCCATGTTAGGTTTGATCATGCCCGCACCTTTACTGATACCAGTCATTGTGACGGTGTGGCTACCAACTTGCACGGTCGCAGAGGCGGCTTTTGGCTGGGTATCCGTGGTCATAATTGACTCAGCAGCCAGGAACCAGTTGTCTTCTTTTAAATTAGTGATAGCTTGCGGCAAACCAGCAATAAGGCGATCAACTGGCAATGGTTCAAGAATCACACCCGTTGAGAACGGCAGAATTTGCGCCGCTTCACAACCGAGTAAATCAGCCAACGCACTACAAGTTTTATTCGCCGCAGCCAAGCCTGCATCACCCGTACCAGCATTCGCATTACCGGTATTGACTACCAGGGCGCGAATCGGACCTGAACTCATGTGCAAGCCTTCCAGATGTGCTTTACAAACTTGCACCGGCGCAGCACAAAAACGATTGGTGGTAAAAACGCCGGAAACAGTTGCCGTAGGAGCTAACTCCATGACCAATACATCTTTACGATTGGCTTTACGAATACCAGCCTCTGCATGTCCAAGACGAATACCCGCTACTGGCTTTAAATCAGCAGCGACAGGGAGTGGAGAATTGACGGCCATA
This sequence comes from Undibacterium sp. Dicai25W, assembly GCF_049340505.1. NCBI lineage: Bacteria > Pseudomonadati > Pseudomonadota > Betaproteobacteria > Burkholderiales > Oxalobacteraceae > Undibacterium > Undibacterium sp. Dicai25W. The sequence goes on from NZ_JBMPOQ010000002.1 coordinate 329,688, forward strand.
GTAGCTTCCTTGCGTTGAAATCAATCCGTCATTGTAGGACATTTTTGTTGCAGATCGATTACCCTTTAAATGAAATTTATTGATGCAATCAGAGGTGATATTTATTAAGGGTAACAACGTTGACCAAAACCATGCATCAATCAAAATAAATAGATAGATTGCAAAGCAGAGCGGGTTGCGGCCGCCGTCCAGATAAACAAAAAGGGGTGAATTTCATCACCCCTTTTTTAACGATCATTTCCGCAACGCTCAGGCTAATTTTCCATGGCACTGTTTGAATTTTTTACCACTACCGCATGGGCATGGGTCATTGCGACCGACTTTCAATGCGTAGCTTAATTCTGGTTGATCATCAGCAGCAAATGCCGCTGGTGCCATGATTTCTTCTGGCGATGCGCTAGCATCAAAATCAGCGTGTTGGAAATGGACATTCTCTACTTGTGGCAATGCCATTTGCTCTTCAACCGCCTCAATCTCTTCACGGGATTGAATACGGACGGTCACCACCGTACGCACCACGTCGTTTTTAATCATGTCCAACATTTGCGCAAATAATTCAAACGCTTCGCGTTTGTATTCTTGCTTAGGATTTTTCTGTGCATAACCACGCAAATGGATACCTTGACGTAAGTGATCCAGAGCTGCCAGATGTTCGCGCCAGTGCGTATCGATACTTTGCAACATCACACTGCGTTCAAAGCCAGCAAAGGACTCTTTGCCAACGATGGCCACTTTTGCGTCATACGCCTGATTCACGGCCTGATGTACGCGATCCAGAATATCTTCACCAGTCAAGCTTGGCTCAGACGCCGCCATTTTGACCAATGGCAGATCGATTGCCCATTCAGCTGACAATACCGCTTCCAGACCTGGCAAATCCCATTGTTCTTCCACTGATTCCAATGGCACATGCGCATGAACGATGTCAGCAAACATGCCGTGACGCAATGAGGACATCAGTTCCGTCATATCATGCGCCTCTAGCAATTCATTACGCTGTTGGTAAATCACTTTGCGCTGATCATTGGCAACGTCATCGTATTCCAGCAATTGCTTACGAATATCAAAGTTACGCGCTTCTACTTTGCGTTGTGCCGATTCAATAGAACGTGAAACGATGCCCGCTTCGATTGGTTCGCCTTCAGGCATTTTCAATCTGTCCATGATCGCACGTACACGATCACCGGCAAAAATACGCAGCAACTGGTCGTCCAGAGACAAATAGAAACGGCTGGAACCTGGATCACCCTGGCGACCAGAACGACCGCGCAACTGGTTATCTACGCGGCGAGATTCATGGCGCTCAGTACCAATAATATGCAAGCCACCTGCTTTCACAACGTGTTCGTGGAGCGAATTCCATTCGTCCCGCAATTTTTGCGATTGTGCGGCCTTATCAACTTCAGTTAAAGCATCATTTGCTTCAATCAGTTGTACTTGCTTAGCAACATTACCACCCAACACAATATCGGTACCGCGACCAGCCATGTTGGTCGCAATCGTAATTGCTTGCGGACGACCTGCCTGAGCAATGATTTCCGCTTCACGTGCATGCTGCTTCGCATTCAATACATTGTGTGGCAATTTTGCTTTGGTCAGAATGCCAGACAATAATTCAGAATTTTCGATAGAAGTCGTACCAACCAATACTGGCTGACCACGTTCGTAGCAATCCTGAATATCTTTGAGCATCGCGCCATATTTTTCTTCGGCGGATTTGTAGACCTGATCCTGACGGTCTTTACGTTGTGAAGGACGATTTGGCGGAATGACCACAGTTTCGAGACCGTAGATTTCCTGGAATTCGTAGGCTTCTGTATCGGCTGTACCTGTCATGCCCGACAAGCGGGTGTACATACGGAAGTAATTCTGGAAAGTAATCGATGCCAGCGTTTGATTCTCATTTTGAATCCGCACGCCTTCTTTGGCCTCTACCGCCTGATGCAAACCATCAGACCAGCGACGACCAGTCATCATACGACCAGTAAATTCATCGACGATGACGATTTCATCGTTCAACACCACATAGTGTTGATCTTTAAAATACAAAGCATGCGCGCGCAAAGCGGCATACAAATGATGGATCAACGTGATATGCGCTGCGTCGTACAGAGACGCGCCTTCAGGCAACAGGCCCATTTGCGTCAGAATTTTTTCTGCCTTATCGTGGCCGGCTTCGGTCAGCAATACCTGATGCGCTTTTTCATCCTTGGTGTAGTCACCAGGAACTTCAATCTTGCCTGAGCCATCGGGCGTTTCTTCACCGATTTGCAAGGTCAGCATCTTAGGTACTTCGTTGATTTTGTAATACAACTCAGTGTGATTTTCAGCCTGACCAGAAATGATCAACGGCGTACGCGCTTCATCGATCAGAATCGAGTCGACTTCATCGACGACGGCAAAGTTCAGGCCACGTTGCACGCGGTCTTTGGCTTCAAATACCATGTTATCGCGCAGGTAGTCGAAGCCGAATTCGTTATTGGTACCGTAAGTAATGTCCGAACCGTAAGCCACTTGTTTGGAATCATGGTCTAGTTGTGACAAGTTGATACCTGTGCTTAGACCCAACCAGCTATACAACTGCCCCATCCATTCAGCGTCACGTTGTGCGAGGTAATCATTGACGGTCACCACGTGCACACCTTTACCTGACAAAGCGTTCAGATAAATTGGCAGTGTACCCATCAGGGTTTTACCTTCACCGGTGCCCATTTCAGCAATTTTGCCATAATGCAAAACCATACCGCCTATCATTTGCACGTCGAAGTGGCGCATTTTCAGAACACGCTTACTCGCTTCGCGACACACCGCAAAGGCTTCTACCAAAATGCTGTCGAGCGTTGCTCCTTCTGCCACACGTGCTTTAAATTCAGCAGTCTTGGCTTGCAAAGCCTCGTCCGACAAAGTTTCCAGCTGGGGTTCCAATGCGTTGATCTCACGCACCGTCTTTTGGTATTGCTTCAAAAGCCGTTGATTACGGCTGCCGAATATCTTGGTCAGGAATGACATGCTATGAACGGAAAGTTAAATTCTGAAAAACGCCGCGGCAAAAAATTGCTTGCACAGCAACAATATAGGATAACTCACGATTTTACCATGCTGCAAGGGCTTCACCAGTAAATCCCTGATCAAATCCCTACAGCATTGATGATTTGGTGGCTAAATACGCAAAAACAAGGCTATTTTTGTTTGAGCGCAGCAAGTTTTGCCTGATTTGCACCGGCAGTGAGAAATTTATTCGGATCTTGCGGGACATCTTTGATACGAACCTCAAAATGCAAATGCGAACCGGTCGAACGTCCAGTCGAGCCAATATCAGCCACATGTTGTCCACGCTTCACGATATCACCGAGCTTGACGTAAATTTTGGAGGTGTGTGCATAACGCGTAATTAATTCTCCGCCATGATCAATCTCTAACATATTGCCAAATTGCGGATGAAATTCCGAGGCAATCACCACACCGCCGGCGGCCGCCACAATAGGCGTGCCAGTCGGTGCCGGAAAATCAATTCCTTCATGAAAAGCGTTACGACCAGTAAAAGGATCGAGGCGCCATCCAAAGCCAGAAGCATTATAAGTAACATTCACAGGTTGAATTGTTGGCAACAATTTAGACTGAATCTTAAAACTCATCAAATTCGTTTCAACCACATTTAAATAATCTGAGCGATGCTCTACGTCTTTTTGAAAAGCATCTAACGCGGCTTGCAGCTCTGCCATATTCAATTCACGGGAGGGTGCATTGGAAATTTCTGGTCCACCGCGCGGAGGTAATTCTTTAAAATTAAATTCTTCAGGCTTTACACCAGCAAGGCCTTGCACCCGTTCACCAAGGGCATCCAAACGCATTAATTGCGCTTGCATTTCGCCTAATTTAACCGCCATGGCAGTTAAATTTTCTTTCAAATAACGGTCTTTCCCATTCGTGTCACCCGATAAAGGTGACGACACTGAAGCCGGTAAAATACTTCGTAAAATAGGAAGATCAGCACTAGCCAGACGCAAAGTCAGTGTCGCCATCAAAGCGCCGCTAACAGCCATGAGGAGGATAAACGCAAAAATGGCCAGAAAAACGTGACGTGAAGACAAAGTTACAGACTTTGCCTGGGTGAAACGAGAATGCATTAATATTATCTGCATCAATACTTTCCCTCTGTAAATACGTAGCAAACAAGGATGGAAATACACGGTTTGTGGTAATGTAACGCCCATGTCTGCATCATCATTACCTCCGCATCGTATTCATATCAAACGTGGTCGCCCGGTTTCCGTTACCAGCGGAGCGAGTGATTTTCTGCGTGCAAACGATAAAATTGCCGCATTACTACCTGCAATACAACGAAATCTGGCTCTGCAAAGAGACTGCGAAGCAGTTTTGTCGTCTCTCTTTGAACTCTGTGAAGTCATGCAACTGGCCGATGGTCAACTGGTACTTGCTGCCTCCAACGCGGCTATTGCGACAAAACTCAAGCAGCAATGCCCGAAATTACAATTAAAGTTACAACAACGTGGCTGGCAGATTAACGCAATCCGTATCAAAGTACAAGTTAAGCGGGTTATCGAAAAACCATTGCCGGTAAAACAATTAGCCATTCCAGAAACTGCAATTCAAGCCTTGAGCAATCTAGAAAAAAATATAGAAAAGACCGCGCAAAACGCCGACTTACGTGCAGCGTTGACCCGCTTACTGTCCCGCCACCGCCAATCTGGTAGCGAGAAGTAAGCACTCAATCTGCATAACGACTGAAGTATCAACGAGTACGATCTTTTTCCCACAATACGTCACTGCCACCATCAACGCGATTCAAGACGCGCGATAAAACAAATAACAGATCGGATAAACGATTCATATATTGGCGCGGATGGTCATTGATTGTTTCGCTCTTACCAACACTGACGATTGCCCGTTCCGCGCGGCGACATACGGTACGGCAGACATGCGCTATCGCGGCGGCTTTGGAGCCACCAGGCAAAATAAAGTCTTTTAATGGAGGTAAATCAGCGTTGTATTTTTCCAGCAATGCATCCAGCCTCGATACCTGAGCTTCTGTAATCATGGTGTAGCCAGGAATACACAACTCGCCACCCATATCAAACAAATCATGTTGTATTGACGCCAATTCATGCTTCATGGCTGCTGGCAACTCTTCGCACAACAACACACCGATATGCGAATTGAGCTCATCTACGTCGCCCATGGCGTGTACCCGTAATGCGTCTTTATCCACGCGGCTTCCATCACCAAGGCCGGTAGTTCCTGCGTCACCAGTACGTGTTGCAATTTTAGAGAGTCGATTACCCATAGCAAATATAATTTGGAAAGAAGTCGCAGAGCATAAGCCAAAAACGGCAAGAACGCATCATAATAGAGAGGATAGACGCGACGCTAGCTGCTGAAACTTTCGAAGTTATATTCGCAAGCCCATGTCGTCAACAATCGACTTTGAGCGCCGTATAACGCTGAACCGAACCAGATAATTGAATATTGCCAGGCAATTCAGACAAAGATTTTGTCTGGCGTGATGTATAAAATCAGGACATAGAATGGCAACAAGACTCCCCCCGGTACATGCACTTTCCGCCTTTGAAGCAGCCGCACGTTTTGGTTCTTTTGCAGTCGCTGCGGAGGAGCTCTGCATTACACCCTCAGCTCTGTCACATCGTATTCGCTTGTTGGAAGAACATTTGTGTGAACGCGTATTTGTGCGCGAAGGACGCAGCGTCACGTTGACTGAATTTGGTCGCCGTTATTTGGACGTGGTCAGAGCGGCATTAAGAACCTTATCTGATTTTCCTTTGCCAAACAAAGTCACGCAGAACCAGATGAAAGTTAAAGTCACGGTACCACCGACGTTCGCTCGCTACATGTTTATGCCACGGCTGGCGGATTTTTCTGAGCAACATCCAGATATAGAAATCGAAGTGTATCTGTTTGTGCCTCTGTATGACCTGAGCTTATCCGAGAGCGATGTTGAAGTGCGTTTTGGTGCCGGAGAATATCCTAATCTGGTCACCAAAAAATTATTTGTAGAACCGAGTTTTGCAGTCGCCAGTCCAGGCTATCTCAAAACTATCCCCCCCATTAAAACGCCAGCAGATTTGCGCCATGCAAAACTATTACGTTCTGCTTTAGAGCCATGGCAGCCATGGTTTGAAGTTGCAGGACTGGACTTTCCTGAACCCAGTAATGGATTGCGGATCGACGACCTTGGACTCTTGTTGGAAGCCGTCAAACACGGTCACGGTGTCGGTCTGACGCGCCAACATTTTGCCGAGGACATGATCAGAAGTGGCGAGGTTGTGCGACTCTTCGATACTCAACTTGCAACCCCACCACACGCGTATCATCTGGTGCATGAAGCGCAACCGACCTTGCGCCCGGAAGTCGAAATTTTTATTAACTGGATGCAATCCACGTTTCAGAAAATGTGAGTGGCGCCAGCATTCTGAACAAACTGAGGTCGTAATTCAGAACATCTGAAAACACAGTACAGAAGTCTTTAACTGGACCTTGTAGGATTATTGGAGTCATATCAACGGCCGGCAACAATTCCCGCTGAACTTATCCAACAAAGCCGCCTCTAAAAAACGAGCAACACAGAATCAGTCCCCATTACACGTCGATTTTCTACATAGTGCACAATACGGGCTACCACTTTATTCAAAGAAACGAAGTTTTTATGTATTACGGCGAAAAATTTAATAGTATCAGCCACATTGCGGGCGCCGCGCTGGCGATTGGCGGTGCTGCGGTTCTGATCACCATCAGTGCACGTCTTGGCGACCCCTGGAAAATCGTTAGCTTCAGTATTTATGGGGCGATGCTGTTTTTACTTTACACTATTTCGGCGCTCTACCACAGCCTCAAAGGCAAGGCCAAAAACGTATTTCAAAAATTGGACCACTGCGCGATTTATCTATTGATCGCCGGTAGCTACACCCCATTCACTTTAGTGACCCTTCGAGAACATTCTGGGTGGGTCTTATTTGGCCTCGAATGGAGCCTGGCTATCATCGGTATTGTGCAGGAAATCTTGTTTGCCAAAGGTGCACGCTGGCTATCGCTGGCGATCTATGTCGTCATGGGTTGGTTGGCAATCGCCGCTATCGTGCCACTGATGACGATACTGCAAAACGGCTTTATCTGGCTGGCACTGGGCGGCTTATTTTATACCGTAGGCATCATTTTTTACGCGACGGATGAAAAACTCAAACACGGGCATGGTATCTGGCACCTGTTTGTTCTCGCAGGTAGTATGTGTCAGTATTTTGCCGTGCTGTTTTACGTCGCGTAAATTTACATAATGCTTTTTAATCGACGTTCTTACCAGCGGCAGCGCACCACAGACTAAACCATTGCTCGCGTGTCAGTGTGTGCTGACAAGCGAGCGATGCCTCTTTCAAAGCCGCAATCCGTCCAGAGCCAGTCAGCACTAAAGGGTGCGATGGATGTTGCAATATCCATGCAAGTGCAACCGTACTTGCAGGTAGTTTCAATTCTGACGCCAAGGTATTTAAAACTGGTCGGACACGTTGAATTTGCGGGTTGCTGCTTGGCGTATTCCGCAGCAAATCGCCACCACCTAATGCTGACCATATCATCGGCGCAATGTGCAACTTCTGACACAGATCCAGCGTACCATCATGCAAAGACTGTAAATGCAATAATGACAGTTCTACCTGATTCGTCACTAATGGAAAACGTGAATTGAGTAATTCAAATTGTGCGGGCGTAAAATTGGATACACCAACATGTTTAACCTTGCCGCTAGCCTGCAATTGCTGAAACGCTTCTGCCATTTCATCCGCATCCATCAAAGGATCAGGACGGTGGATGAGCAACAAATCGAGCTGTTCAATCTGCATGGCGCGCAAAGAATTTTCTGCTGAAGTGATGATATGTGCACTACTAGTGTCGTAATGCTGCATGCCGTGTGCGGGCCGGGCTTTTGATACGAGCTTGATTCCGCACTTGCTGACAAATTGGAATTTATCACGTAAAGATGGTGCCAGAGTGAGCGCTTCGCCGAGCAAAGATTCACTCTGATAATCGCCATAAATATCAGCCTGATCTATCGTAGTGATACCCAACGCCAATGCTTGCTCCAAAAACTCAACGCGAGATTGCGGCGTCATATTCCAATCCGCAAGCCGCCACAAACCAAGCACAATACGAGAAAATTCTGGCCCTTCCGGGGCGATTTTTATGCGTGGCACGGTAGAGGTTTGATTCATCGTATTTCTATACAGGTTTGATTTTTAAGAACTTACTACTTGTGTCATCGCAGCGCGCAACTCGGCAGTTTTTGTATAGCCAGCAGCGATCATGTGCAAAGCTTCATTGTGCACAATCAACAAAGCAGGAAAGCCGCGTATTCCCCAACGCTGACATTGTTCAAATTCATCGCGGACATCGGACATACATTGCGGTGACAGAAATGTTTCCAGAAAACTGTCGGTATCAAAACTGTCGTGACCATCAATTTTATTGAGTGTTGTCACCACGACTTCAGCTAAGACTGCTGGTTGAGTCACGTCCAGACCTTGTGCATAAAACGCATGTTGGATTGCATGAAAAATTTCCAGCAATTGTTGTCCGCTTAAATGATCAGCGATGATTTTTGCCGCGACAATGGCGCGACACGCGGGTTCAGTATCGTATTTAAAACCAGCTTGCGTCATTCCTACATCAGAAAACGGCAAGCCACTGGCTTCTGCGACATGATGCCAATGTTCACGTATCGTCGTTCGCTGTGATTCGCCCATTATTTCCTGATTGTAGGCACGTAAGCCACCGACAATAATTTCCAGACTGGCGTTCGGTGTTTCATCGAGCAGCGCCTGTAATTCAGGCCCAAAGCCATAACACCAAGAACACATCGGGTCGGCGATATAAATAAAATGGGGCATAGGTTCCTTTAATTTAATTTTTTGTAGGATGGGTGCAAACCCGCGCGGATACTTTCAGCGTAACTTGCGTCGGGTTGCATCCGCCCTACGCTACGCCGGGTACAGAGCACCGAGTACTCTCAAACCTTTTGCACCCGTAACCTCAGGCAAATTACCTGCCTGACGTAAGCAAAATTGTTGAGCCAGCCACGCGAATGCTAATGCCTCTACGTGTTCTGGTGCGACACCTAATTGTGCCGTACTTTGTACTTGAGCGTTTGAACCCGCACTTTTTAAGGAAGCTTGCAGCATGTTCATCAATGTCGTGTTATAGGCACCGCCGCCGCACACATATACCGTCTGTGTTTGGGTCGCGTTAGCGAGTATTGCTTGCCCCAGGCTTTGCGCGGTATAAGCGCATAGCGTTGCCTGCACATCCACTGCGGCTAGCATCGAAAATGCCTGCAAATGCTGCTGTAACCAATCAGCATGAAATAAATCACGCCCGGTGCTTTTTGGAGGTGCCAGGTGCAAATACGGTTCTGACATCAAACTCGCCAGCAAGCTTTGGTTGACCTGCCCTTGTGCAGACCATGTACCGTTGGCGTCATAACTCAAACCTTGGTGCTGTTTGATCCAATAGTCCATCAATACGTTACCTGGTCCTGTGTCAAACCCAGTGGTAGTGCCATCCGCTGCAAGGATGCTGATATTGCTGATGCCGCCGATATTGGCGACAACGCGACACTGCTCTTTTGCAGCAAAAACGGCACGATGAAAAGCAGGTACCAAGGGTGCGCCTTGCCCACCCGCTGCTACATCACGACTACGAAAGTCGGCAATGACATCGATTCCCGTCAACTCAGCGAGTAAGGCTGGGTTATTGGTTTGCCGTGTGTAACCGAGCTCAGGTCGGTGACGTATGGTTTGGCCGTGAACGCCAATCGCATACACGGAGACTTCCGGATGATGTACCAATAAAGCCTTCACACACTCGGAATAGCAATGAGCAAGCGCGTTTGCCAACAAAGCTTCGCGATGTATTTCATTCTCACCTGACTGCTGTAATTGCAAAGCTTGTTGCCGTAACTCCTCGTTAAACGGGATGTATGCAGAACCTAGCAATTCCATGTGTTCATGTTCCGTTGCAGGCAAACGAACCAATACACCATCGGCGCCGTCGAGACTAGTTCCTGACATCAGTCCAATATACACAGCATTTTTATCCGGATTCTTTGTTGTCAACATATCGTTTTTGTTATCTCAAAGCTCAATAAAAAAAAGGCCGAACATGAGGTTCGGCCTGAAGAATAGATTGCCTTTAGCTGGCGGTCGTTTTGCTATTTTGCGCCACGCGTTCCGGACGCAGTAAATCAAAACGGTGATGCATATCGTTAGCTACCGCTTTAAAACGTGGCAAATCAACATTCGACAATGCCTGTACATTTGGTACTACGATAGACAGTGGGTCACGGGCATCATTATTGACACGGAATTCGTAATGCACGTGCGGGCCAGTGGACCAACCCGTTGTACCGACAAAACCAATGACTTCACCTTGAGAAACGTGGCTTCCTTTACGAATTCCCGGAGCAAAACGTTGCATGTGCGCATAAGCAGTGCTATACCCACCCCAATGTTTAATCACCACCAGATTGCCATAACCGCCGCTCATCGCTGCAGAATCAACCACGCCGTCTGCAGTAGCACGGATTGGTGTACCAATACCAGCTGCAAAATCAACACCTTTATGTTGCTTCCATTGGCCGGAAATCGGGTGAACACGCATGGAGAAACCAGAAGAAATACGCGTGAATGCCAGCGGCGATTTCAAGAATGCTTTTTTGAGTGATTTACCGTCAAATGTGTAATAACCGCCCTGACCACCTGCTTCATCAAACCAGACGGCTTGATATGGTTTTCCAGCATTGGTAAATTCACCTGCCAACACACGACCCGTTTTTACTTTTTGGCCATTTTGCCAAAAACTCTCGTAGACGACGTTGAACTGATCACCGCGTTGTAATTTACGGAAATCAATATTCGTTTCAAACATGCTAATAATTTGTGACGCGACGTTATCCGGAATATTTGCATCATCAGTCGCAGCAAACAGCGACGATATGATATTCCCAGATGCCATTTCAACCCGACGCTCTAAATTGGCAGGCGTATCCACCGCTTTAAAATGTCCGTTAGCATCACGGGTAATTTCTATATTTCTGGCGGGTTTATCAGATCCATCCACAACGGTGGTCTGCAACCACTCCAGCTCACCTTCTTCGTTGGTTTTAGCGCGAACCGCTTTGTCTGTGCGCAATTGCAACAAGCTACGGGCAACGCTATCAGTTTTAATGAACTTGTCGGCTTCATCGTCTTCAACACCTAGACGTAACAATAAAGCACTGAGCGTATCGCCACGGCGTACGGTTTCTTCACGCACAAAGTGTTGTTCATTTGCTTCAATGGCGGCGATTTGTTCATCAAGCGTAGGCAAAGGCAATTCTTGTGTCAGTTTTTTGACCGGTAAATCGGCGGCATCTGGAGCCAATGGGGCAACCGCTGCGGCACCAATCGCGCATACTGCAAAGAACAAAGCCGAAATCGACACCGCACGGGAAACGCGACTGGAACCGAACAACTGCCTTCTGCCAGAAGCGATATGAAGGAATTTATCTAATGGACGCATGCAATAAGTTAAAATTAACAGTGTTAATCGACAATGAGTCGAAAATGAGTCGAAAATTCGTCATTGCTGTCATGATTCAATGTGGCGCGACGTCTTAGACATCGGCATCAACACATAGTCATTAACACCATTTTGGTGCAATGATTTGCAAGTAAACTTACATATCAGTGACGAACAAAGACGGGATTATAAAGCAAGTTTGCCGGGTCCCATCAAGAAACAAACACCCAGAATTTGGCAAACGCTGATTATGGATTCAGAATAGAAATCCTGACCAGCGCTGTTACAAAAAATTTGATGTAAATAAAATATGACTTCTGCACAACACTCCAATTCCTCCCCTACATTATTGCCACTTTCCGACGCTGTACAACACGCTCTTGCAGTGACTAAGCGCGGAGTTGACGAATTACTAATTGAATCCGAATTTGCCCAAAAATTGGCGCGTAGTGAGCAAACTGGCAAGCCTTTGCGTATTAAACTCGGCCTGGATCCAACTGCACCGGATTTGCACTTAGGCCACACCGTTGTTCTCAACAAAATGCGTCAATTGCAAGATCTGGGCCATAACGTGATCTTTTTGATTGGTGACTTTACTTCCATGATCGGTGATCCGTCTGGCCGCAATGCGACCCGCCCGCCCTTGACACGTGAGCAAATTGAAGCGAACGCGCAAACCTACTTCAAACAGGCGAGTCTGGTATTGGATGCGGCAAAAACAGAAATCCGCTACAACTCAGAATGGTGCGATCCGCTCGGCGCACGCGGCATGATTCAGCTATCTTCCAAATACACCGTAGCTCGTATGATGGAGCGCGACGATTTCACGAAGCGCTTTAAAGCTGGCACCCCTATTTCAGTGCATGAATTTTTGTACCCATTAATGCAAGGTTACGATTCCGTCGCTTTGCAAGCAGATCTGGAACTCGGCGGTACAGATCAGAAATTCAATTTGCTGGTCGGTCGTGAATTGCAAAAAGATTACGGACAAGAACAACAATGTATTCTGACCATGCCTTTGCTGGAAGGTCTGGACGGTGTTGAAAAAATGTCCAAATCCAAAAACAACTACATCGCTATCACAGAACCCGCTAACACCATGTTTGCCAAGGTCATGAGCATCTCGGATGACATGATGTGGAAATACTACGATTTATTGTCCTTCACATCCATCGAGCAAATTGCAGGCTACAAAAAAGCTGTTGCTGAAGGTCAGAACCCACGCGACATCAAAGTCGCACTGGCACAAGAAATTGTGGCACGCTTCCATAGCAAACAAGCAGGTGAAGACGCATTGGCAGATTTTGTAAATCGTTCCAAAGGTGGCATCCCTGACGATATTCCAGAAGTCAGCCTCAGCGGTGCGCCAGTAGGCGTTGCACAATTACTCAAGCAAGCTAATTTGTGTGCATCGACATCAGAAGCATTGCGTATGGTAGAGCAAGGTGGTGTGCGCGTTGATGGCAACGTCATCAGCGATAAAGGCTTAAAGCTCGAAGCCGGTACATTTGTACTGCAAGTGGGCAAACGTAAATTTGCCCGCGTGACTTTGGCAGCATGATCGCTTTACTGCAACGCGTTTCGCAAGCCAGTGTCGTTGTCGATGGAGAAACCATTGGTGCGATTGACGCTGGCTTGATGGTGCTAGTGTGTGCCGAGCGTGGTGATACAGAAAAAGAAGCCGATGCTTTACTGACCAAATTACTTGGCTATCGCGTGTTTTCTGACGCCGCTGGCAAGATGAATCTGAGCATAAAAGATAGTGGTGGCGGTTTATTGCTGGTACCCCAATTTACCCTCGCTGCAGATACCAATTCCGGCACCCGCCCATCATTCACTCCTGCAGCACCACCCGATGTCGCCAGAGAATTATTCGGCTATTTTCTCCGACAAGCCCAGCGCCAGCATCCACTGGTGGAGAGCGGTCGCTTTGGGGCTGATATGAAAGTCTCATTGACTAATGATGGTCCGGTCACGTTTTGGTTAGAAACTAAACGCCCTACCCCGCCTCCTACAACGTAATGGCTTCAACGTATTTAACAACAACAAGAACACAATGACCGAAATACTTTTAATACGCCACGGCGAAACCGCCTGGAACGCCGTCAAACGCTTGCAAGGTCACCTCGATATTCCACTCAATGCCGAAGGCACGCGACAGGCCAAAGCCTTAGCCTATGCATTGCAAAATGAAAAATTAGACGCCGTGATTTCCAGCGACTTACAAAGAGCGGTGCAGACTGCCGGCGAAATTGCCCGCTTGCAAGGCGTGAGTACACGCCTCGATGCGGGTTTGCGTGAGCGTTGTTTTGGTGGGTTTGAAGGTCAACTTTACAGTGACTTGCCGCACTTATTTCCTATCGAACACGCAACCTGGCGAGCACATGATCCAGACGCAGAATTTCCACCTGGTGAAAACCAAGGTGAAACGATCCGTCAGTTTCATCAGCGCATCATGACGCACATCACCTACTACGCAAAACAATTCGAAGGCAAAAAAATTGCCATCGTGGCGCACGGTGGCGTGTTGGAATGCGCATACCGCGCCGCCAAGGATCTTCCTTTGGATGCACCACGAGAAGTGACCATCTACAACGCCAGCATCAATCGTTTTAGCTACGATCAAGGTCGCCTGCAATTAGTCTCTTGGGGCGACATCGCGCATCTGGATGCTGATGCGGTGGATGAAATTAATGCCCAAAAATGATGCGTAAAAATAAGACATAAAAGTTATTGTCTTACGTGCCAATAAAAATTGGTATGTCAAATTTATACCAGACATACCAAATATCTTTCTACGCCATCGCAGATTATTTTAAAAATCAGTGTAAGAAATGCGAAGTTGAATCCGTTTTCACCGACTTTTAGAATTTCAAGTCTAAATCTATCGAAAACGCCTATTCATAGAAATAAATATTCCTATAAATCACACAGAATTTTGCCAATTATTTAGGCAGGTTTCAGGTAGAATAGCGCTTCTTCAAATTTCCCCCAAAGCCTCATCGTGCAAATCGGTCCCTACGTCTTGCGTAATAATATTTTCGTTGCTCCTATGGCTGGAGTAACTGATAGGCCGTTCCGGCAATTATGCAAAGAGTTGGGTGCGGGTTATGCCGTTTCTGAAATGGCAGCCTCGAATCCCAAATTATGGGAAACCGAAAAATCCACCCGCCGCACCAATCACGAAGGTGAAATGGAACCGAAGGCAGTGCAGATTGCCGGTGCTGATCCCATCATGCTCGCAGATTGTGCCAAATTCAATGTCGATAAGGGTGCGCAAATCATCGATATCAACATGGGTTGCCCGGTCAAAAAAGTCTGTAACGCCTGGTGTGGTTCTGCGCTGTTACAGCACGAAACTCTGGTCGGACAAATTCTGGATGCGGTGGTCAAGGCAGTTGATGTGCCTGTGACACTGAAGTTCCGGACGGGATGGGACAGAGCAAACAAAAATGCCCTGAATATTGCACGCATGGCACAGTCTGCCGGCATACAAATGCTGACCTTACACGGGCGCACACGCGCAGATGGCTACAAAGGTGATGCTGAATACGACACAATTGCTGCGGTCAAAGCTGCAGTGAATATCCCTGTGGTCGCCAACGGCGACATCACAACACCGGAAAAAGCCAAATACGTTTTGGAAATCACCGGTGCGGATGCCATCATGATCGGTCGCGCCGCCCAAGGCCGACCGTGGATTTTCCGGGAAATCGAGCATTACCTGAGGACAGGGGAACACTTACCTCCACCACTAATCAGCGAGGTCAGGCACCTGATGGATAGCCACTTAAAAGAGCATTACGCGTTTTACGGTGATTATTTGGGTGTACGAACGGCGCGTAAGCATATCGGCTGGTATGTACAAGATCTGGTGGGTGGTGAGGAATTCCGGCAACAAATGAATTTACTGACCTCGTGTGATGAACAATTAGCCGCCGTCAGTCATTTTTTTGATCGCATGGCTGGGGAACGGTTACAATACCGCCCCTTTGAAGAAAAAATGGCCGCCTAAGGCAAATGTTGTAACAGCGTAGCACTACCGTAACAACAATATTGCCTGATGGTTCGTAAACACGGACTATTCCGCCGCCCGGCATAACCGAACAGTGACAAAAAAAATATGAGCAAAGATAGCATTCAAGACGCCGTCCACAAAAATCTGGAAAAATATTTCCGTGACCTGGGTGAACAACCCGCCTCCAATATTTACGATATGGTTGTATTAGCCGTTGAAAAACCTATGCTTGAAATGGTGATGACACGCGCTGAAAGCAATCAATCACAAGCAGCAGACATGTTAGGCATTAATCGTAATACCTTGCGCAAAAAATTGCAGCATCACGGTTTGTTGTAATTACATGGCTGGCTCTGACACCGATTTCCTTACTCTTTCATTCTCATCATGATCAAACAAGCCCTCATATCCGTCTCAGACAAGACTGGTGTGCTCGATTTTGCACGTGAATTGTCGGCACTCGGTGTCAAGCTGCTGTCCACTGGTGGTACCGCTAAACTGTTGGCTGACAATGGCCTGCCAGTAACGGAAGTGGCCGACTACACCGGATTTCCTGAAATGTTGGATGGTCGCGTCAAGACTTTGCATCCCAAAGTGCATGGCGGCATTCTGGCACGTCGTGATTTTCCTGAACATGTGGCAGCGCTCGAACAACACGGGATTCCTACCATCGATATGGTGGTCGTAAATCTGTATCCGT
Source organism: Undibacterium sp. Dicai25W (assembly GCF_049340505.1). Classification (NCBI taxonomy): domain Bacteria; kingdom Pseudomonadati; phylum Pseudomonadota; class Betaproteobacteria; order Burkholderiales; family Oxalobacteraceae; genus Undibacterium; species Undibacterium sp. Dicai25W. Next base: position 345,986 of record NZ_JBMPOQ010000002.1, read on the forward strand.
TCCAGCAAACCGTTGCCAAAGCAGAATGCTCACTGGAAGATGCGATTGAAAATATCGACATCGGCGGCCCGACCATGTTGCGCTCTTCCGCGAAAAATCACAAAGACGTCACAGTTATCGTTGATCCTAGTGATTACGCAATAGTATTGGCAGAGATGAAGACGAATCAAAATGTCGTCAGCTACGATACCAAATTCACTTTGGCAAAAAAAGTCTTCGCACACACCGCGCAATACGATGGTGCGATCACCAACTACCTGACCAGCCTCGGTGAAGATAAAGCGCACACAACACGTAGCGCCTATCCACAAACCTTGAACCTGCATTTCGATAAAGTTCAAGAAATGCGTTACGGCGAAAACCCACATCAATCCGCAGCGTTTTATCGCGATCTGAAAGCGGTTGATGGTGCATTGGCGAACTACAAGCAATTGCAAGGCAAAGAACTGTCTTACAACAATATTGCTGATGCCGACGCAGCCTGGGAATGCGTTAAATCATTCAATGAATCTGCATGCGTGATCGTTAAACATGCCAATCCTTGTGGCGTAGCCTTAGGCCTGACACCATTTGAAGCGTACAGCAAAGCTTTGCAAACAGACCCGACTTCTGCGTTCGGTGGGATTATTGCGTTCAACCGCGAACTCGATGGCAAAGCAGCAGAAATCGTTGCAAAACAATTTGTTGAAGTCTTGATCGCGCCGTCATTTACAGCGGAAGCAAAAGCGATTTTCGCCACAAAACAAAACGTACGCTTGCTGGAAATTTCTTTAGGTAACGCCGTTAATCAATACGATGTCAAACGCGTTGGTGGCGGTTTGTTAGTGCAAGCGCCTGATGCCAAAAACGTATTGCAAGAAGAATTACGCGTGGTCTCTAAACTGCAACCAACGCCACAACAAATGGCAGACATGATGTTTGCGTGGCGCGTTGCAAAATACGTTAAATCCAACGCCATCGTATTCTGTGGCAATGGAATGACACTCGGCGTTGGTGCTGGCCAGATGAGCCGTATTGACTCTGCCCGTATCGCATCGATCAAAGCACAAAACGCAGGTCTGACACTGACTGGTTCAGCGGTCGCTTCTGACGCTTTCTTCCCGTTCCGTGATGGTTTGGACGTTGTGGTTGATGCTGGTGCGACATGCGTGATTCACCCAGGTGGCTCTATGCGAGATCAGGAAGTCATTGATGCTGCGGATGAACGCGGTGTGGTCATGGTGTACACCGGGACACGTCATTTCCGTCATTAATCAGGCTTCAAATAAGCTTCAAATAAGCTTGAAATAAATTGAAAGACATGGCCTCCGGCGCAAACTGGAGGCCATTTTTTTGCGCTTTGAATGAAGATTTACCGTAACGACATTGGATTCAGATATCATTAATGGATCTAATTACACCCCACACATCCCGCTCGCCCAGGAAAAATAACTTCCAATGAGAATTTTAGGCATAGACCCCGGCTTACGCACCACCGGTTTCGGGGTCATACAAAAGCAAGGTAATCAGCTGACTTACGTCGCCTCTGGCACCATCAAAACCACAGAAGGCTCTTTACCTGAGCGGCTCAAAACCATCCTTGCCAGCGTTTCAGAAGTAGTCAGCACCTACCAACCAGACTGCGCCGCGATAGAAATCGTCTTTGTTAACGTCAATCCACAATCCACTTTACTGCTCGGACAAGCGCGTGGCGCGGCAATTTGTGCGCTGGTAGCGGCAGATCTGGCGGTTGCCGAATACACAGCTTTGCAAGTCAAACAAGGCGTGGTTGGTCATGGCCGTGCAAAAAAAGAGCAAGTGCAGGATATGGTGCAACGGCTGTTGAAACTTTCTGGCAAACCTAGTCCTGACGCTGCGGATGCGCTAGGCGTAGCGATCTGTCATGCGCATAGTGGCGAAGCATTAGCAACTTTAAGTGCCATTGCCCCAGAACTGGCGAAAAAGGGGTTGCGCGTCAAAGGTGGACGTCTGATAGGCTGATTCTGCATTGCCTTCCAAACGTCCTCGTCAAGCAAGACAGAATCGTTTATTATCACTGTTTATTCATACAGTATGAAAGCCGTCTCATGATAGGTCGCATTGCAGGCACATTGCTAGAAAAAAATCCCCCACAATTGCTCATTGATTGCCAGGGTGTCGGCTATGAAGTCGATGTACCGATGAGTACTTTCTACAATTTACCTGCATTGGGTGAAAAAGTAGCCTTGCTGACGCATCTGGCGATACGCGAAGATGCACATGTCCTGTTTGGTTTTGGCAGTGCAGAAGAGCGTGCAACGTTTCGTCAATTGATCAAAATCAGCGGCGTCGGCTCGCGTACTGCCTTGGCGATTTTGTCGGGTATGTCAGTCGCTGATTTATCACAAGCGATTACTTTGCAAGAAGCTGGACGCCTGACACGTATTCCAGGCATAGGCAAGAAGACGGCTGAACGTTTGTTGCTAGAACTCAAAGGCAAATTGGGGGCGGATCTGTTCACCAGCAGCGCAGCGGTTGCCGCAGGTGACCATAGCGGTGATATTTTAAATGCTCTGCTCGCTTTAGGTTACTCTGACAAAGAAGCAGCCATTGCCATGAAATCTGTCCCGGCGGGTACCGGCGTTTCTGACGGTATCAAACTGGCACTCAAAGCACTGTCTAAGGCGTAAGCAATGAGCATACAAACTGATAATCTGTTTTCTGAACCAGCTGAAACCCGGATCATTTCTGCGACGCCGGTGTCTTCGCAAGAAGAAGCGATAGAACGTGCGCTACGCCCTAAGCAACTCGACGAGTATGTTGGTCAGGAAAAAATCCGCGCCCAGTTAGAGATTTTCATCACAGCAGCACGACAACGCAAAGAAGCGCTCGATCACACCCTGTTGTTTGGTCCACCTGGTTTAGGAAAAACGACGCTGGCACATATTATCGCCCGCGAAATGGGGGTTAACTTACGCCAGACTTCAGGGCCAGTATTGGAGCGTGCTGGAGATTTGGCAGCACTCCTGACCAATCTGGAAGCCAATGATGTCTTGTTTATCGACGAGATACACCGCCTGTCGCCGGTGGTGGAGGAAATTTTATATCCGGCATTAGAAGACTACCAAATCGACATCATGATCGGAGAAGGGCCGGCAGCACGCTCGGTCAAACTCGACTTACAGCCCTTCACGTTGGTAGGCGCCACGACGCGTGCGGGCATGCTGACCAATCCCTTGCGTGATCGTTTTGGTATCGTGGCGCGACTGGAGTTTTACACACCGGAACAGCTGACGCGTATTGTTACACGCTCAGCATCGTTGTTAAATGCACCTATCCACGAAGAGGGGGCACGAGAAATTGCCAACCGTGCCCGAGGCACACCCCGTATCGCCAATCGCTTGTTACGCCGTGTACGTGATTATGCCGAGGTCAAAGGCAATGGCAATATCACCAAAGACATCGCTGATGCGGCATTAAAAATGCTCGATGTTGATACGGTTGGTTTTGATTTGATGGATAGAAAACTGCTGGAAGCGATTCTGTTTAAGTTTGGCGGCGGGCCAGTGGGACTTGATAACGTTGCAGCTGCGATTGGCGAAGAGCGCGATACCATCGAAGACGTACTGGAACCGTACCTTATCCAACAGGGCTATTTACAGCGAACCCCACGTGGACGTATCGCGACAACGCTTGCGTATGAACATTTTGGTGTGAGCGCCCCCAGTCATTTATCCAACAACAATTAAGCAGCCTTTTGTGGATTTAAGTCGGAAGGCGGCAAGACTACCTCATTAAATCAAATCTGCAGACAACAAAAAAGCACCCGAAGGTGCTTTTTTGTTCAACATATGATTCATCTTACTAACAGGCTTGCGCCTGTCAATAATTAGAATGTATGGCAGATACCGAAGTTAGCCAGGTAGTCTTTCAAGCCATTACCTGCAGCCAAGCCACCACCATTGACGTTTGCATCGTTAGATGTACGTGACAAAGAGCCGTACAAGTTAGTACGCTTAGACAAGGAGTGTGTGAAACCCACTGCCAATTGTGTGCTTGTGTTTGCTGTTGCAACAGCGTTGTTATTAACGCGAGCAACTGTTGCCAAAATTGAATCAGCAGGAGTAACAGGTACTGTCACACCAAATGTGAAGCCTTTAGTGTCGATTTTGCTGTCATCAGATGTTTCTTTAGCATAGCCAAATGCACCTTTAGCAACACCAAAGTCATACGTTGCACCAACGAATGCGGATTTCAAACCATTGCCTGCAGCAACAGCGTCATTTTGTTTGTAGTAAACAGCGCCAACATAGAATGGACCAGCAGCATATTGGGCATTCAAGCCAACAGAACGTTTTGCTGAGTTATCACCAGCTTGTTCGCCGGCAGCGTACAGACCCATTGCGCTAAAGCCATTCAAACCACCTGGAGTTTGGTAGCTAACGCTGTTATTTACGCGCCATGCTGTATTTGGTGCCAGGAATGCAAATACACCACCAGTAGATGTCGATACACCAGCCTGACCAGATGTGAATCCAAGATCAAATGGATCAACTGCGTCGAAGAAGTAGAATTGTGGTGTGTATTGACGACCAGCTTTTACTGTACCGAAGTCACCAGTCAAACCAACCCATGATTGACGACCGAATGCCAAGCCACTTTGGGAAGCACCGTTATCAACGAGAATACCCATTTCCAAATCAAAAATAGCTTTGAGACCGCCGCCCAGATCTTCAGATCCTTTAAAGCCCAGACGGGAACCGTTTTGCTCACCGCTATCGATTGCGTATTTTTTACCTGCGCCGTTACTTTCAGCCTGGAAAGCCATATCAACAACACCGTAGATAGTAACGTTAGACTGCGCTTGCGCTGCGCCAGACATTGCTGCCAATACTGACAGAGCGATAAGTGTTTTTTTCATTTTTTTCTCCAAAGGATTTAAATTTAAATCTAACTACCTTAAGCACGAAACGCGAAGATCACATACAAAAGAAGGCACGAAACGCGCTAATACTTGAAAACAACTAATTTCGACAAAACAGAAGTTAACGTATTTGACCAAATATGACGGTTTATAGCCAAGTGAAATCGAGCTTTAAAGTACTACAGATCGATAAATTGTCTCGCATTCGCAACGAAAATTATCAAAAACACATTTATTTTTACTCTTTACACTCAAAAACCTGTTTCGAAAAATATCTCCCGAAAAATAGCAAAAATATAGAGTGCCAAATTAAAATATAAAAGCCTCAAAAATGATGCTTTTATATTTGGAAAAATAAAATTTTACAGAATTAAATACCAATCAAAATGAGTGCAGAACGCCAACGGCTGTACGTACAGCTGAGGAATTTCCCGCAGCAATTATACCCAGTGACAACCCAGTATCTTGTGGATTGGATGACCCGGCTTTTGCGTAGGTTAATGATGCATAGGCAGTAGTACGCTTACTGAAAGCATATTTACCTAAAAGAATATACTGATCTGCTTTACCATCCAATGCGCCGCCGACGTCACCAGAACGCTTGGTATCATAGTAAGCACCAGTAATCGTTGTTTGCGGTGAGAACGTATAATCAACACCCGCGCCAATGATTGCAATCTTGCGTTGATCGGCATTCAAAGCCAGATTGGCTGCGACAGGAATCAAAATAGTACCATCGACTTTATTCTGAGAATACGTGAAGTTAAACCTGAATTCGGGCGTAACAACATAACGCAAACCAAGCGCAACGCCTGACAAAGATGCATTACCAGAAGCATCAGTCAACTTGGCATAGGAGATCGCAGCACCATTTTTGCCATCAGTAAAAAATGCTGAAGCCCCCATGTAACGGTTTGCAGAGGTATCTCCAGCCTTTTCACCAAAACCGTACATCAGTCCGACACCAAAGCCCGACATATTTTGGTAAGGCGATACATATTTAATAGAATTGTTCTGACGTAACGCTGTTCCACCCTGATTTGTACCAAAACCACCGTACGTTGCGCCAGAATTGAGCGCACTGAACATCACGTTAGGGTTACTACCTGCATGCGCTAAACCCATAGGATCAGCCATACCAACAGAATCCACACCCAAAATATTATTGCGACCAGCGGTTACTGTACCAAAATCACCCGACAGCCCGACCCAGGCAAGACGATCGAACAATGAAGTTCCACTACCAGCCTGTGTAAATGATTGCGCCCCTGTACCACCAAACCCGGCGCCAGCTGCACCGGTATCATTGGTTAAGGTACCTTCGAGGTTAAAGATGGCTTTCATTCCACCACCCAGATCTTCGCTGCCCTTGAAGCCCCAGCGCGAAGTCAACAACTGCCCCGCATCGACGGTAAGCTTTTTACCGCCGCCGGCCGTCTGATTAGTGTTATACATCGCCGCAGCATCAATAATGCCGTACATGGTTACATTAGACTGTGCGGACGCGCTGGCTGCAAACGCGCTGAGAACTGCAAAAGCAATGAGTGATTTTTTCATTATTTAAGTCTCCAAATTGGTCAGTTTACGTGGCTGATGATGCAACTGAATAACAGGCTCTAGGCGGCCATTTTTTGTCGTTGACTTGCTAAAACTTCGAAACATAAAGAATCAGAAGCTAAGACTGATTGAAACAAACTCGCTGCTTTTGAGCAAAGCAAATTTACGAACGACCGTGTTTAAACGAATAAAATGTGGCGAGGTCGCAACAAAGTTTCTATTTTCCAATGAAGGTAAAAAATTATTGAGTAAAAGTTCGGTGTTCTTTTACTCTGGCTCAAATACTGAGCAAACCGCAGTTGAAGCTAAGTGATCTACAATAGCGCTATTCTTTGCCAAATCTCTTCACTTTATGTCATTACCTCACCCAGATCGCCTGCTGCTGGCATTTGATCGCGCTTTGCGTACCGTTTCTGCTCAGGCCAAAAGCTCACGCCCCAATCCGGCGGCACATATCCTGACTGACAACCTCAGCGAACAAGAACAAAAACATAGCGCAGGCTTAATGCGTGTTAACCATGTTGGCGAAATTTGCGCTCAGGCCTTGTATGATGCACAAAGTAGCTTTTCACATACGCCTGTCGTTGCGCGCCAACTGCAGCATTCTTGTGTGGAAGAAGAGGATCACCTGGCGTGGACTGCACACCGGCTGAAAGAATTAAACTCTCGCACTAGCCTGTTCAGTCCGTTGTGGTACGCCGGTGCTTATGCTTGTGGCGTGGTTGCTGCCAAATGCGGCGACGCAGCAAGTTTGGGGTTCGTGGTTGAAACTGAACGCCAGGTAGAAGCCCATCTTGCCAGTCACCTGCAAACACTGCCTCAAAATGACGCTAAATCTCGCGCGATTGTTGAGCAAATGCGAGTCGATGAAGTAGCCCATGGCGCGGCCGCACAATCGCTTGGCGCCAGCGAGATGCCTTTGCCTGTGCGAACTGGCATGAAGTTGATGGCAAAGATAATGACAACGACGGCATATTACGTTTGAGTTAGTATCATTCCCCTAGCTGCTAAACAACATGACATCTGGCAATGAAGGCACGACGTCACGATGATGTTCACGGCGCTGACAGCGCCTCTTCATTGCGTCGCAGTACGCTGCAGACCTCACTAATAATCCTTTGTTTTTCATTTTGCGTGCTCTATTCTTAAGAAAAAAATGCACAACAAATACCTCAAGTAAAAATCAAGGACAATTCACGTGCGAAATAATCAGCCCAATTCAGGAGTTGAACAATTCATGAGCGATGGACAATCTATCGTCTCCAAAACTGACCTCAAAGGCATTATTACTTATTGCAATCCGTATTTCATTGAAATCAGCGGATATGAACAAGCAGAGCTCATCGGTAAGCCACACAACCTGGTGCGTCACCCAGATATGCCAGAAGCAGCCTTTGCTGATTTGTGGGGCACGATAAAAGAAGGCTTACCGTGGTCCGGTATTGTCAAAAATCGCTGTAAAAATGGTGATCATTACTGGGTTAACGCTAACGTCACTCCCCTCATAGAAAATGGCCATGTGGTCGGTTATATGTCTGTCAGAACCAAGCCTGGACGGGCTGAAGTGAAGGCGGCTGAAGATCTATACCATCGCATGCGTACCGGTCACGCAGAACACATCCAGCTTAAACATGGAAAAATACTTTCCACCACCCTTGGCGGGAAAATTCTGAATGCTTTACAAATGCCGGCCCACCACCGTCTGGCGCTCGGCATGTCAATTACGTTGCTGTTCTTAGTCGTTTGGGGCGGCTTACATATCGCTGCAGAAGGCGTCAACTTATGGAATATCATCGGTCTCATCGCGAGTATTACACTGGTGATTTATCAGTGGTTCGTTATTCAAACGACCTTACTTAATCGCATACAATCTGTGCTCGATAGTGCCAGGGCAATTGCCGGTGGTGATTTAACACGCAATATCCCCCTCGGAGATGACTCTGAAATGGGACAACTCATGCAGGCCTTGCGTCAAATGAATATCAATTTAGTTTCTATCATTGGTGATGTCCGAACCAATGTCGGATCTATTTCTACTGGCACACAAGAAATCGCCGATGCGAATCTGGATTTATCAAGCCGCACAGAATCGCAAGCCTCCAGCTTGCAAAAAACCGCCGCCAGTATGGCGCAATTTGCTGACAACGTAAGACAGAATTCGGCCAATGCCAACCAGGCTAATCAACTTGCCGATCAAACCTCGACAATTGCCAAACAAGGTGGCGAGATGGTTAATCGAGTAGGTGTGACTATGCAAGAAATCAATTCCTCAGCAAAAAAGATCGAAAGTATTATCAGTCTGATCGATGGCATCGCATTTCAAACCAATATTTTGGCCCTGAACGCAGCAGTAGAAGCTGCACGCGCAGGCGAACAAGGTAGGGGATTTGCGGTGGTCGCCAGCGAAGTACGCAATCTGGCACAACGTTCGGCGTCCGCAGCGAAAGAAATTAAAGTTTTAATTGATGATTCAGTAAGCAAAGTCACTCAAGGAAATCACATGGTCAATGACACGACCGATATCATGCAAACCCTGGTTGAATCCGTGCAAAAAGTAACTCAGGTAATTCATGAAATCAGTGCTGCCAGCGGAGAGCAAAGTGTGGGAATTGAGCAAATGAACAGTGCCGTATCGCAGATGGACGATATAACCCAGCAGAATGCCGCAATGGTTGAAGAAGCTGCAGCGTCGGCGGCGAATCTGGCCGCCGAGGCCAAAGGTTTAGAGCAAGCCGTCAGCGTCTTTATTTTGGATCGCACGCACGTGCATGGCACATCCATTCATCGAGCCACCATAGGAGCTCAAATAGCGAACAAACGAAACGCTCCTTAAAACACCAGAAAGAAGAAAGCTGCCACCGCGCTTGGTATCAATGCTGATAAAAATAATCCTAAAGGACTAATCGCGCTTTCATCAAAGCATTCTTTCAAAATCGCATAACCAGCTGGGTTCGGTGCGTTGGCAATGACCGTTAAACCACCACCAGTCACCGCACCTGCTACCAGCGCATATTTCGCACTGTCAGATAAACCATTGACCAATGAACCGAGATAAGTTAACGCAGCATTGTCTGTAATTGCAGTCAGCGACATCGCCCCAAAAAATAAAACAATGTCATTTAAACCCGCAAGTATCGGTTGCAACCACCACTGCTGCATCCCGCCTAATACAACCAAGCCTGCAAGAAAAAATGCCACCAGCAAGCCTTCTCTGAGCATCAGTCGGTCTTGATGGCGTTGGTAGGCTTCAGTAAAACCTAAGAAAAATAAAAATAAGCCTAAAAACACCACTGGGTAGTGCGCATACCAAACGGTCAATGCCAAAAATAGAATATGAATTGCGATGATGGGAACAGGCATTTTCGTGCTCGTCTCTGTCTCTTCCCCAGCAGGAAGACGCAGCAGCTCACGCTTGAACCACAAGGTCGCGAGTAAGCCATTCATGAGCACGGCAAGTGCGGCTTTCCAGCCGAATGTGCTACTCATAAACGCAATATCCCAGCCCCATTTTTCTGCCACCATCAACACTGGCGGTGCAGCAAACGGTGTCAGCACACCACCAATAGAAACATTGACGAACAAAACACCAAGAGTCAGATATTTCATACGTGTGGAAATCGCTTTTTTGTAAAAGCGTTCACGCAGCATCAGTGCCGCCAGCGTCATCGCTGCAGGTTCAGTGATAAAAGATCCAAGTAAAGGTACCAGGGTCAGGCATAACAAGTACAAAGATAATTGGCGCGAAAATGGCAATATGTTTGCCACGCGAGAGACAAATTCCTGTACCGTCCACAACACAGGACGCGTTCCTGCCATGACGAGAATCACGAATACAAATAAAGGCTCTGTAAAGTTTTGCGCTTCGAGGTAGTCGATCGCTTTGTGTTGATCACCAAGCAAGCCGATAGCGCCAACTAGCAACAATGCCCAGAAACCAAACACGACTTCGACCTCGCCCAATAAATGCCACAAGCCTGCGTGACGCGGACTGCGATGGGCGAGATTTAAAAAATATTTGGTAGAGAATGTGTGCAGTACCGCCATTAAAAACAAACCGGCACCAATGTATTGTAATAACTGTTCTTTTGCCATAAATCTTTCCTGCTCTTATCTCGAATTACTTAAAAACAACCAGCGCGACTTGAAGTAAGTCCTAAAAATTTTCCTGCGCTCAACTGTGTCGGAACACCAACGACATGGTTTTACAACACCCTCCGGACTGCACTCAAAGCAACACAGACCAGCGCAGACTATCTGGCGGGTATTCGAGAGCTTAAATTTTTTCCAGCTTGGCGACGCTTAAATCGAGCAGCTTCATCCCAAATTGCCCGAAATTGATATGCGCCCGCGCATTCGTGCCGCTGCCCTCGATATTGACAATCACGCCTTCACCGAATTTAGGATGAGTAACCCCTTGCCCGATACGCCACGTCATAGACGGACTTTGCTTGGTCATATGTTGCGCAATACGGTTTGACTCTTCGATCGGCGCATCATCCCAGGCCGACTTTTTGCTATTGCCAAACCAGCTAGGTTGAATTTTTGGGGACAGCCATTTCAAGGACTCTTCCGGCAATTCATCAAAGAATCGTGAACGCATGTTGTAGCGCGTTTGACCATGCAACATGCGGGTTTGCGAAAAGCTCAGATACAAACGCTTGCGCGCACGCGTGATTGCCACGTACATCAGGCGCCGCTCCTCTTCAACGCCGGATTCTTCTTGTGCGCTATTTTCATGCGGGAACAAACCTTCTTCGAGTCCCGTAATAAAGACCGCATCAAACTCCAGACCTTTAGCCGAGTGCACTGTCATCAATTGCATCGCATCTTGCCCAGCCTGCGCCTGATTGTCACCTGCCTCCAAAGAGGCATGTGACAAGAAAGCCGACAGCGGTGACATCAGAGTCGGCAAGGCTGCATCCGCATCGATGATCGTTGTGCCGTCACCATTTTCCAGCAAAACTGCCGCGCTGCTAGCGGGGCCGCTGAAAGCTGGCGCCTCTTTGCCAAAACCTTCTTCCGACACAAACAGCGTTGCCGCATTGACCAACTGTTCCAAGTTTTCTATGCGGTCTGCGCCTTCTTTTTCGGTTTGATAATGCGTGATCAGGGTACTCAGATCCAGCACAATTTTGACCATTTCAGGCAAAGGTAAATTTTGTGTTTCGAAACGTGCACCTTCAATAAGCTTCACAAAATTCGCCAGCGACGTTCCAGCTTTACCGCCGACATGTCGCACTGCTGCATACAAAGAGCTCCCTTGCGCTCTGGCAGCATCCTGCAATTGTTCAATCGAACGGGCACCAATACCGCGGGTGGGGAAATTCACCACACGCAAAAATGCCGAGTCATTGTGCGGATTGTCCATCAATTGCAGGTACGCAATCGCATGCTTAATTTCAGCACGTTCAAAGAAGCGTTGACCGCCATACACACGATACGGAATATTGGCGGTGAATAAGGCATGTTCAATCACGCGCGACTGCGCATTGGAGCGATACAAAATCGCAATTTCGCTACGCAAAGAACCTTCGCGAATCAGATTTTTTGCTTCATCAATGATCCAGTTGGCTTCCTGAATATCGCTACTAGCTTCCATGACTCTGACCAATTCACCATGCCCGGCATCGGTACGTAAATTTTTACCGAGACGCTTGCTGTTATTCGCAATCAGGATATTGGCACTATCTAAGATATGACCATGGGAACGGTAGTTTTGTTCCAGCTTAATCAGATTTTTTACTTCAAATTCGCGCTCAAATGCCGACATATTGCCAACATTGGCACCACGAAACGCATAAATACTTTGATCATCATCACCCACCGCAAATACTGCGCCAGCACGGCGATTACCTGCACCAGCCATGAGTTTGAGCCATTTGTATTGCAGGTCATTGGTATCCTGAAACTCATCGACCAACACGTGGCGGAAGCGCTCCTGATAATGTTCACGCAATGGCTGATTGCGGCTCAACAATTCATAGGTCCGCAACAATAATTCAGCAAAATCCACCACGCCTTCGCGTTGGCATTGGGCATCATACAAATCATATAAGCCAACCATTTTGCGATTGAAATCGTCGTAAGCGTCGACCTGCGCTGCACGTAAGCCCTGATCCTTTGCGCTATTAATGAAATACATCAGCGTCTTAGGTGGGAATTTTTCATCGTCGATATTATTCGCTTTCAATAAGCGTTTAATAAACGATAACTGATCGCCAGAATCCAAAATTTGAAATGTCTGCGGCAAGCCTGCATCGCGATGATGGGCGCGCAATAAGCGATTACACAAACCATGGAAAGTGCCGATCCACATGCCACGCGTATTGATGGGCAACATGGCGGACAAACGCGACATCATTTCTTTTGCCGCTTTATTGGTAAATGTCACCGCCAGAATACCACCGGGCGAGACCTGTCCTGTTTGAATCAGCCAGGCAATGCGGGTCGTTAACACGCGCGTCTTGCCAGAACCGGCACCAGCCAAAATTAAAGCCGACTGCGCCGGCAGAGTAACAGCAGCGAGCTGTTCGGGATTGAGATTATGAAGTAAATTTTGCATACCCCGATTATACGGGACTGCAAGCTTGCTGCGCCCTTCTCTGCACTTCACCAAAGTACGATAGGTCAACTAAGCAAGAAGTGAAATCATATACTCCCCCTTAATTTCTTAAAAAAACCCCATTTACCATAGAAGATTAAAGGGTAATTTTATATACTCCATACCAGTATAAATAAAATACAATACCAGAAAAAAATATCCCAATTTACATTGTGTATTTAAGCGTCAATCCTATAGTTCGCGGACGCACGATGCCAAGCCGTCGTGTCGTTGGCAAATCAGCGGAGATTGCCACCGGTAAACCGGTTTCGCCAATTTTGTTGGTCAGGTTATCAACAAAAAATGCCCAACCCCAGTGGCTATTGGCAGACAATTGATTTTCACCCAAGCGCAGATTAAACATGCCAAACGCTGCTCGTTGATAAAAAGGACTGGCTCGGTCATACAAAGAATTCGTCGTTCCGGTATAGCTGTAATCAAGCCGCGCGTAGCCTGGAACACCGTTTGGCATCACCGCTGAATACTCGGCGGATGCAGACATCGTCCAGCGCGGCACGTCAACCAATTGATCGCCTTTTTTCGCATTAGTGCCAGGCACGTCATTACCTAATTCAGCTTGTGTAAAATTACCGGCAAGACGGAAATTCCATTCACGCACCGGATGATAAACTACTTCTAATTCAAGACCTTTGCTGGTCGCCGAGCCAAAATTGGCCGTAATATTAAATCCACATTGCAACACAATTTGCTGCTGTACCTGATTCCATTTAATGTAGTACAACGAGCCATTCAAAAATAATTTGTCATCCAGCCACGATGACTTGGTACCCAATTCATAATTCCAAACGGTATCTGGCGCAAATTTCACCAAAGAACTAGGACTCAGATTCAGACTAGCCACTTCGGAACCACAAACCGCAGCTGGTGCTGGATTATTTGGCCCACCAGGACGGTAACCTTTTGATGCCGTTGCATATAACAACATATCCTTATTCACTTGCCAGCCCAGATTGAATTTCGGATTCAGACCAGAGTCCGATGAGCTACCTTGCACAGTCGTAGGTACGTTTCCTACAAAAGCACCGTCAGTCTGTTGAATAAAGGTTTGATTCACTCTGAAACTGCGCAATCCAACTCTGGCAGTGAGCTGAGGTGTCATTTGGTACGAGGTTTCTTCAAACAAGGCAGTTTCACTCACCGTTGCTTCTCGTGAGCCGGTAAAAAAAGTATTTATATGCGTTCCAAACGCAGCATTGTAACCATCTGGGGTAGGAATCGATGATGCCAACGGCGCATTCACATGATGATAATATGCGCCACCAATAATTTGCCACGGTCCTTTGAAATCGGAGGTGAAACGGAATTCCTGGGTAAACTCACGATTTACATAGTCGCCCTTCATGACAGACGGATAAACGTAAGTTTGAGGTTTAGGGGAATAAAAGTAATACAACACCTTCGATGAATCTTCATCGATTTCTACATTCCTGTCGTAATAGGACGTCGATGAGAGTAATTCAAATTGATCAAAGCCTTTGCGGATAGAAACGTTTGCTAAGGTCGAGACTTGCGTACTGGGCTCAGGCACCAATCGCGCCTGCATCAAAGAGCTGATGCTGCCGGGCGGTACGTCGATCTGAAATGGTGCCCCTAAAAATGTGCGTTGATTAAATATCGACGAGGTAATGGTGAGCTGATCTTCCAGTTTGAATGACACAATCGCCCTTACCCCGGTGGTCTTCTCTGAGTTAGCGCTCTCTTGCTTAGACCCACTTGTGAGCGCGCCAAGATAATTATTCGGATCAATCTGATAGCGATTAATAAAGCCATCCTGATGCCGTTCAAACGCAGCCAGCCGAAATGCGATTTTATTGTCGACCAAAGGGATGTTCAGCATCGCATTACTACCCCAATTCAAGCCACCACCTTTAGTCTCTGAAACTGTAGCGCTTCCATTAAATTGAAATTGACTAAAATTAGGCTGCTTAGTCAGATACTTGACTGTGCCACCCATGGAGCTCGACCCGTATAAAGTTCCTTGTGGACCACGCAATACCTCAACCTGATCGATATCAAATACGGAGGGGTCAATGACGCCGCGTAAAGACAATAGTGAAGCATTGCTCGACGCGGCGATAGGAATATCATCCAGATAATAACCCACTGTTCCGGCCGTACCGGCGGACGAGGAAATACCACGCATGACCAAAATGTTTTGTCCAGGACCCGATGAGACGACATTTAAGCCTGGCGTCATGCGCGCCACATCCGCCACACTTTCTATGCCCATTTTTTCGATTTTTTCAGCATCCAATGCCGTCACACTGAGCGGTGCATTCTGCAATCGTTCTGTCCGCCTTTGAGCGGTAATCACGACTTCCTGGGTATTTTTTTCCGCTTTTTCCGCTTTTTCCGGTTCTTCCAAGCTTGTAGCACCAGCAGAATGTTGCACCTCCTGTGCCAATACCAAAGGAAAACGCGCCAGTAGTGCAGTCGCTAAGCAAGAAAGGTAAGAAATACGACGCAGACGGAGAGGATAGAAACTGATCGGTACCATGACAAACTCCTACTATCGATGATAAGCGGGTGTTTTGTGCTCGAATCGTTGATACGGGATGACCGTATAGTGCTTATGGTTTACTCGTTTGAACTTCGCTTGATGTGGCTAATTGAGACTTATATACCTCTATCATTTTTTCTAACTGCCCCGAATCGGAGAGTTGCTGAAAACCCTGATCAAAACGGGCAATAAATTCCTTGGCATTAGGTAATGTACGACGCACGACCAAATAAACTGGAACGATAGAAATGGCTTTATTCTGAAATTTAATTCTACGCTGCTCTTCCGCTGAAAAATTATTTTTTAAAAAATATAGTCCGACATCGTGATCGATAGGGAAAATATCGATGCGGCCAAGCAATAATTTTTTGAAATTTGATATATCACTGGGGGCTGGGTCTATCTTTAATTTTCCGGATGTCGTCAAAGCCGAAAATTCACTTGAGTAATAGTTCCCTTGAGTAATGCCGATATTATAAGGACTCAAATCGATCAAATGCTCCCATTTATATTCTTCGTTACTACGCTGAAAAAAAACGATTTTTAAAAAATAGATTGGCTTTGCTGAATACAATAACTTGGCGTCACGTTCCGGGCTATGCGTCCAGCCATAACTCCCATCATACAAGCCCTGCATTAAGCCATTAATGGCACGATTATTCGGCACTGCTGCAAAGGTAACCTCAACCCCACGCAACTTAAACGCTTCTCGCACCATATCCGTTAGCAAACCACCGACTTGCGTATCGTAAGAAATAAGTGGGGGATATTCTTGTTCGGTGAGAGTGATTTTCAGATGTTCTTGTGAAAACGCTTGTGGCATGAAAATGCCCGCCAACACCAATATGGCAACAAAGATGACTACCTGGCCAGAGATCATACGTAGGTAAAGCAATGTATCCCCGATATGCTGTAAGCAAAAAATGTTTATCTTCGTAAAACTACTTTTTGCGCGGTGAAGTCAGATTTTCTACATATACTTACTTGATCAACTTGAAAACTAAGTCAACATTGTCTCTCCACGAGATCACAATTCAAAGGGAAAAAATCGTACAAAACTTTACCAACTGGAGCCTGCTCTCAGTTGACGATATATCGCGCAAGTTCTAGGGTTCAGTCTAAAACAATGCTGCACAGAATGCAAAAAACTTGTGGCATTCTTTACCAAAGATAACAAAATGTCTGGCATACAACGAACCACACTAATACATCCAAGGCTAAGAAAATTAATCGGACAGCATTATTTCTTAAAATTCAGTCGGATAAACGTAAAGTATCTCAGGCGAACAAGGCGCTGAATTGTTGCGCTGCCAACTTAGGATCATCTGCCATATACACACCACTAATCACTGCCACCATCTCAGCACCGTACTGTACCAGCGGCTGACAGTTTTCTAAGGTCATGCCACCAATCACCACCTTTGGTAATTGAAATTTCTTGCCGGCATCGGCAACGATAGTCGCAGCCGTCGTCACCGCATATTTTTTGATACGAGAAGGATAAAAGCCACCAAACGCGACGTAGCTTGCGCCGCTGCTTACGGCAGTTCGTGCTAGTTCCAGATCACCATAACACGAAGCACCTAAAATTTTATCAGTGCCAATTTGTGCTCGGGCTTGTGCGACAGAAATATCCATGCCACCGACATGCAAACCGTCTGCATCCAGTTCTAAAAACAAGTCCAGATGATCATTAATGATAAATGGCTTTTGGTACTGACGGCACAACACCTGCACTGCTAGCGCCTGTTCTTTGCGCAAACCCACACTGGCAGTTTTATGACGGTACTGAACAATATTGGCACCACCTTGCAGTGCTTGTTCTGTGGCTTTCAATAGTTGTTCGGTGTCATCCCAATCTGGCGTGACGATATACAATCCACGTAAATTATTCATCATTATATTATTTGAAATTTCGCTGCGGAATTAGCTGCCCGGCAGCAACTGCATAGGCTTGCTGTAAACAATGTTGTGTATAGATTTGCGCTGTATTCAAGGCCTGCCCCAGCGATTCCCCCACAGCCAGACGACCAGCAATGGCCGATGCTAAAGTACAACCGCTACCGTGAAATTCACCCGGCAATCGTGGCCACAACCACTCTTGTTTTGGCTGTAAATATTGTGCCTGATACCAACAGTTTTTGACCTGGTCTTCAGCGCCATGACCACCTTTGACTAAGACATCAGCTGACGTCTCTTGCAGCAAGCACTGTGCCTGTGCGACATAACCGTCAATGGATGGACACAAGCGAGACAATTCCGGAAGATTAGGCGTAATCAAGCTCGCAACGCCAAGCAAAGGCTGTATCGCCGCCACCGCATCATCGAGCGACAAACTATCCCCATGGCCACTGCCCAATACAGGATCAAGTACCACCTGCAAATCTGGCTGCTGTTGTTTCAGTTTCAAAATAAAGTTAGCAATAGCTGCTCCATTTTTTTTATGGGCGACGATACCAATCTTGACGACCTTGACTGGTATTTTAGCAACCAGCGTCATCGCTTGCTGTAAGATAATTTGCGCATCAACGGCATGCACTGCATAAGCATGGTCATTATCTTGTACCGTCAAAGCGGTAATCACAGGCAAGGCATGTGCACCTTGCGCTGCGATCGCTTCGATATCAGCCTGAATCCCGGCACCACCGCTGGGATCGTGACCAGCGAACACCAACACGCAAGGACGTTTTTCAGCTTGCATCAAACTATACGTCCAGCCATCGGTGATGAAGGCGAGGCTGCAAATTTGCGTGGCATACGTCCCGCTAAAAATGCTTCGCGTCCAGCTTCCACCGCCAACCCCATCGCGCGTGCCATACGTATAGGATCGCGCGCACCCGCAATTGCCGTGTTCATCAACACCCCATCACAACCAAGCTCCATCGCAATCGCCGCATCAGACGCTGTGCCGACACCGGCATCGACCAGTACTGGTACTTTAGATTGCTCGATGATCAGCGATAAATTCCAAGGATTTAAAATACCCATCCCCGAACCAATCAACGAAGCTAAAGGCATGATGGCAACACACCCGATATCTTCCAACATTCTTGCCTGGATCGGATCGTCGCTGCAATACACCATTACATCAAAACCTTCATTGACCAGGGTTTTAGCGGCTTTTAAGGTTTCTGGCATATTCGGGAATAAGGTCTTTTCGTCACCCAATACTTCGAGTTTGCATAACTTATGTCCACCTAATAATTCACGCCCCAATTGCAAGGTGTAGACCGCGTCTTCGGCGTTATAACAGCCAGCAGAATTAGGCAGTATGGTGTACTTCGAGGGCGGCACCGCATCAAGCAAACTTGGCGCATTAGGGTCTTGACCAATATTCACACGACGTATCGCCACCGTGATAATTTCTGCGCCAGCAGCTTCTGTTGCTAAGCGTGTTTGTTCCAAATCTTTGTATTTGCCACTACCGACCAACAGGCGTGAGCGGTAGGTCTTTCCGGCAATCGTTAAACCATTTTCGGTTTGCATTTCAAATTCCTTTTCAATTTTACCAACAGCGCAAGCGACTCAGATTCGTCAGGCACGAAGAGCATCTTCTGATTTCCTGTCTCGTCCACTTCGTCAGGCACGAAGAGCACCTTCTGATTTCCTGTCTCGTCCACTTCGTCGCTTGCAAGCGACTCAGATTCGTCAGGCACGAAGAGCACCTTCTAATTTCCTGTCTCGTCCACTTCGTCGCTTGCAAGCGACTCAGATTCGTCAGGCACGAAGAGCATGCTCTTCGTGTCCTGTCTCATCCACCGCCAATTGCGCGGACGATGTCGACTTTGTCGTTGATCCGTAATGACTGACTAATCCACTCATGACGAGGAATAATCTGCCGATTCACTGCCACAGCAATATTTTTTTGACTGAGATCGAGAATGGCAATTAAATCGTTGACTGTGTTTCCTTCAGTGAGCAGATAGGGGCTTCCGTTTAATTCAATATCCATAAAAGGTTCACTGTTTGCGGTAAATTTCTGCACCGTTTTTTACAAATTCAACCGCCTTGACTTCCATCCCTTGCTTCAATGCAGCGACCTCTGAAATGCCTTGCTTTGCCGCGTAGTCACGCACTTCCTGGGTGATTTTCATGGAGCAGAAATGCGGGCCACACATAGAGCAGAAATGCGCAACTTTGGCGGAATCTTTAGGCAAAGTTTCATCATGGAATTCACGTGCCTTATCCGGGTCAAGACCGATATTGAATTGGTCTTCCCAACGGAATTCAAAACGTGCTTTCGACAAGGCGTTGTCGCGAATCTGCGCGCCCGGATGACCTTTCGCCAGATCAGCGGCATGCGCTGCAATTTTGTAGGTAATGATGCCGTCTTTAACGTCGACTTTATTTGGTAAGCCCAGATGTTCTTTTGGCGTCACGTAGCACAGCATCGCCGTGCCATACCAGCCGATTTGGGCAGCGCCAATGCCAGACGTAATGTGGTCGTAACCTGGTGCAATATCGGTCGTCAATGGTCCCAAAGTATAGAACGGTGCTTCGTGACATTGTTCTAATTGCAGATCCATGTTCTCTTTGATCAGATGCATCGGTACGTGACCAGGCCCTTCGATCATGACCTGGACATCGTGCTTCCAGGCGATTTGTGTCAGCTCACCCAAGGTTTTCAGTTCACCCAATTGTGCTTCGTCATTGGCATCATAAATAGATCCCGGACGCAAGCCATCGCCTAAACTAAATGACACGTCGTAGGCTTTCATGATCTCGCAAATGTCTTCAAAATGCTCGTACAAGAAGCTTTCTTTGTGATGCGCTAAACACCACTTTGCCATGATAGAGCCACCGCGAGAAACGATCCCCGTCATACGCTTTGCCGTCAGCGGTACGTATTGCAAACGCACACCCGCGTGGATCGTGAAATAATCGACACCCTGTTCAGCTTGTTCAATCAACGTGTCGCGGAAAATTTCCCAAGTCAGATCCTCTGCTTTGCCATTCACCTTTTCCAAGGCCTGATAAATAGGCACAGTGCCGATCGGTACTGGTGAATTGCGGATGATCCATTCGCGCGTTTCGTGGATATGTTTGCCCGTCGATAAATCCATCACATTGTCACCACCCCAACGGATTGCCCAGGTCATTTTTTCGACCTCTTCACCGATTGACGATGTGACCGCGGAGTTGCCGATATTAGCGTTGATTTTGACTAAAAAGTTACGACCGATAATCATCGGTTCGACTTCCGGATGATTGATGTTGGCCGGGATAATCGCGCGACCACGAGCGACTTCAGAGCGGACAAATTCTGGTGTAATTTCTGCCGGAATCGATGCGCCAAAAGATTGCCCTGGATGCTGACGTCCCATCATGTCAGCTAACTTATTCCCCATAGGCCCAGAGGCTTTTAAATTTTCTAAATATTCTTTGCGTTGCAGGTTTTCACGGATCGCGATGTACTCCATCTCCGGCGTGATGATGCCTTGACGTGCATAGTGCATTTGCGAGACATTTTTACCAGCTTTAGCACGACGTGGCAAACGTTTTAAATTGAAACGTAACTCTGCTAATTGTGGATCGTTCAGGCGTTCCTGACCGTATTTTGAACTAGGGCCAGACAACTCCTCAGTATCATCGCGTTCAGCAATCCAGGCGCCGCGTACAGACGCTAAACCGGAACGGATATCAATGCTGACGTTCGGGTCCATGTAAGGGCCTGAGGTGTCATAGACATAAATCGGTGGATTTTTTTCTGCGCCAAAAGAAGCGGGGGTATCAGATTGGCTGATTTCACGCATGGGAACGCGGATGTCGGGACGACTACCTTGTACATACACTTTGCGCGAATTTGGCAGCGGCGCAATGGCGGCTTCGTCAACTGTCGCTGTCGCGGACAGAAATTTAGGATTGGCATTCATTAATTTTGGCTCCTTTGCTTGTTGGCATGGAGCCAGCAAAGGAGTTTCTAAAAACACGATGCGCGAGATGTCGGATAAAGCAAACACAAAACATGACACTGGCACGATTTTTAGCGGCTTCCCTTCGCTGGCATTATCCAGATCAGGTTCGAGGGTATTTCTCACCCGATATCAACATTGATATCAGGACCCCTAGCATTGTTTAACTTGGCAGCGCTACGATGATTGGTAACTCTGCGTTTGTGGCGGCATTATAGCGCCATCTCAGGATTCTGAGAAAAAGATTATGCAAGAACATTTATTTTGAAACGGGCAAATCTAATTTAGCAGGACCAAGAACTTCAATCAGATCCACCATGCCAGAACTCACGGCAGCCGCCAGATCTTCCTCTAAAAACGGCAGTGCCGATTCTGAATCAACCATGATTTTTGCAATACCATAGGCACGATTACGGCCATTTGCCTTGCCGAGATACAGAGCCATATCGGCAATTTGCAAGGCTTTCTCCCAATCTAATTTCAATTCAGAAATATCTGAAAATGGCAGTGAAATAAATCCCGCTGTCATCGTCACCTGCACTTCATGTTCCCCAGCGGCGATACTGGTTCCACCGACAGATTGTAAAACCCGTTCAACTAAACCCGCGATTTGTGAAGGATTGGATTTTGGGGAATAGACTAAAAATTCCTCACCGCCCCAGCGTAAGACCATATCTGTGTCACGTACGACCTTACGCAATCGTTGTGCCACCTGAATCAGCACTGCATCCCCTGCTGCGTGACCTAAGGTGTCATTAATGTGCTTGAAGTGATCGATATCAAGCAAAATCAGACAGTCAGGATTGCCTTCTCTCTCTTCTCGTCTGTCTGCTTCAAGTTGTACGCTCCTGGTTTTCATCAATTCAACAAAAGAACGACGGTTATACAAACCAGTCAGAGGATCACGTATCGCATGGAATTCTAATTGGCTATTCGCTTCCCGCAATTGTTGATTGATACGCTGGACACGTCGATAAAGCAAGTAAATGAAGATACCAACCATGATCGTTACCATGGCGCCCAGCATAGTGATGACTTGTTGCAGGCTATGGTTGCGGATATCGGCATCTTTTAAGGCATTTTCTTTACCCAACAATTCAATTTGTTTTTGTCGCTGTTTGGCATTGAATTGCTCTTGCAAGCCTGCAACTGCTTTTGAGCGATCGGCGCTGAATAACTCGTTACTTAAGCTCTGCTGTTGACGCAGCGTTGCCAATGCCTCTTTATACATACCGGCTTTTTCGTACATATTGGCTAGTTCGCCGATAACGCTTTCTGCATCTGTCTTGCGTCCGGATTGCAGGAAATCATGTATCACACCATTGACCAATTCAACCCCACTTGCGATCCGTCCTTGCCCTGCCAGTGAAAAACCCAAATTAATTTTAGCGATGTCGATTGAGCCCTTATCACCAAGAGCCTCAGCACGCTTAAGGCTGAGCCTAGCGAACTCTTCGGCTTTCTTATATTCATTCGTCGTCAAATAATGATCACTGATATCAATCAGGCAAATCACTTCAAAGGTAGCCATGCCCGCTTCGCGAGCTATCTTTAATGCCCGTTTATATGCCTCAACAGCTTTAGCATCTTGATTCAAGTTCGCATAGGCAATCCCTTGACTCAGACTCAATGATGCCAAAATCTTGGGAGCGCGCGCTAGTGGAGAAATTTCTAATGCCTCATCAACAGTTGCCAGCGCCTTCTCTGGATCTTTCATGTTGATGTACAATTTTGCGATGGAATCAAGCCGGCGAATGCGGTTTTCCACTTTACGCTCAGGCAATTCATCCGTGAGCTTCAGCGCCTCCAAGAAATATCTCAATGACGAATCAAAATTTCCGAGGACATAACTGGCAGTTCCTAATGCACTATCCAAACGCATTTTCAGCTCGGCGGATGCATCCGGTTGCAAAGAACTGTCGATCAGGTTGAGTTTATTGAGAGCTTCTTGCGGTTTGCCATCTTCGATCAACTTATATGCCGCCATAATATTGGCGATACCGATACCTTCAACATCTTTTTCTGCTGTTGCAAGAGCAAGGAGCTCGTTAATTGTCGCTTCGCTGGACTTAATTTTTCCAGCGTCATAATAAAGACTGACCAATACCTCGAGAGTTTGCAGTCGGATCTGCACCGGGGTTGCAGCGCTTTGCTGCTCTTTGACCACCAAAAGGCGCTTTAAAGCCTCGGTGTTATCACTATCGCCTAAGGTCAGAATGCTGGCTATTTGCTCCTTTTCAAATGCCTCGTTCGCGTAGGCACGATGTCCAAGCAGCATCACTCCCACCAATGTGCACACGCTGAAACGTACGATAGCCAGCAACTTTTTATTCAGCATAGGTATCAATTTGGCAGTAAATTTGGCGATAGATTCAATAATAATTTTAACAACAAAGTAGTGACAATGAATTTGTTGCTCATCCTAACACTATATAAGGAAAGTTGAAAAAAATGACAGCAAATACAAGATTTTCATTTATGTGATTGAAAAAAAGTAGCTAAAGTCCCACAGATCTGAAATATTTTTTACCAGAAATCCCCGGCGATAGCGGCGTCAACAACTGCTCAGTCATTTATAATCAATGGTTTAGCACACTCATCACAGATCATCATGGAACTAGCGAAGTCTTTCGAACCAGCAGAAATCGAACAATATTGGCGCTCTGAATGGGAGCAACGCGGCTATTTCGCAGCCAGCATGGACGATGGCAAACCATCTTTCTCTATCCTGCTACCGCCACCAAACGTGACTGGCACGCTGCACATGGGGCACGCGTTCAACCAGACGATTATGGATGGTTTGACTCGCTACTACCGTATGCGTGGTTACAACACGGCGTGGGTACCGGGCACTGATCATGCTGGTATTGCCACCCAAATCGTCGTTGAACGTCAGCTCGATGCACAGAAAATTTCGCGCCACGACCTTGGTCGTGAAAAATTCTTAGAAAAAGTCTGGGAATGGAAAGAAAAATCCGGCTCCACGATTACCAGCCAGATGCGCCGCATGGGTGCGTCAGCCGACTGGGATCGTGAATATTTCACGATGGATGCTGAACGCTCTACCGCAGTGACTGAAGTTTTTGTTCGCTTAGTCGAACAAGGCTTGATCTACCGCGGTAAGCGTCTGGTCAACTGGGATCCAGTCCTCGGCACAGCAGTTTCTGATCTGGAAGTGGTATCGGAAGAAGAAGATGGCTTTATGTGGCATATCCGCTACCCCTACGCCGATGGCAGCGGACATCTGACCGTAGCCACCACCCGTCCAGAAACTCTGCTGGGCGACGTTGCTGTGGCAGTTGATCCTACTGATGAACGTTACATACATCTGGTTGGAAAAATGCTGAAATTGCCGCTGACCGATCGTGAAATTCCTATCATCGCTGACAGCTATGTCGATAAAGAATTTGGCACTGGTTGTGTCAAGATTACGCCTGCGCATGATTTGAACGATTACGCAGTAGGTCAGCGCCACCAATTAGAACTGATTTGCATCATGACACTCGATGCAAAGATCAATGAAAATGCACCAGCCGCTTATCAAGGCATGGATCGTTTCGTCGCGCGCAAACAAATCGTTGCCGACCTCGATGCACAAGGCTTGCTGGCAGAAGTCAAGCCACACAAATTGATGGTTCCACGTGGCGACCGTACTAACGTGATCATCGAACCGATGCTGACTGATCAATGGTTTATGGCGATGAGTAAGCCAGCGCCAGAAGGGACACACTTCCCTGGCAAATCTATCGCTGAAGTAGCACTTGAAAAAGTCGCTTCCGGTGAAATCAAATTCGTACCGGAAAATTGGACTAATACCTACAACCAATGGCTGAACAATATCCAAGACTGGTGTATCTCACGCCAATTGTGGTGGGGCCATCAAATTCCGGCATGGTATGGCGACAACGGTGAAGTATTCGTTGCTCGTAATGAAGCAGACGCTAAGGCCAAAGCAGCAGCGGCTGGCTACACGGGCGCATTGAAACGTGATGATGACGTGCTTGATACCTGGTTCTCGTCAGCACTGGTGCCGTTCTCCACGATGGGCTGGCCAGAAGAAACGCCAGATATGAAACACTTCTTGCCATCCTCCGTGCTGGTAACAGGTTTTGATATCATTTTCTTCTGGGTCGCGCGTATGGTTATGATGACCACGCACTTCACAGGCAGAATCCCATTTAACACGGTCTATGTCCATGGTCTGGTACGCGATTCCAGCGGCCAGAAAATGTCTAAATCCAAAGGCAATACCCTCGACCCTATCGATCTGATTGACGGCATCAAGGTTGATGATCTGGTTGCTAAACGTACTGCGGGCTTGATGAATCCTAAGCAAGCAGCATCGATTGAAAAAGCCACACGCAAAGAATTTTCTGATGGCATTCAGGCATATGGTACCGATGCGATTCGTTTCACCATGGCGAGTTATGCATCTTTAGGCCGCAACATTAACTTCGATCTGGCACGCTGCGAAGGCTACCGTAATTTCTGTAATAAATTGTGGAATGCAACCCGCTTTGTTCTGATGAATACCGAAGGCAAAGATTGTGGTTTTAGCGCTGATATTACTGATGCGGATCTCGATTATTCAAAAGCAGACAAATGGATTATCTCTGCGATGCAACGCACCGAAGCAGAAATCGAAAAAGGCTTTGCTGAATACCGCTTCGACAATATTGCTTCAGCGATTTATAAATTTGTGTGGGATGAATACTGCGACTGGTATCTGGAAGTATCCAAGGTACAAGTTCAACATGGCACCGAAGCGCAGCAACGTGCAACGCGCCGCACTTTATTGCGCGTATTGGAAGTGATTCTGCGTCTTGCTCATCCTGTCATTCCGTTTGTGACAGAAGCGTTGTGGCAAACCGTCGCACCACTGGCTGGCAAGCAACTCAATCCAGCGGGTGACTCGATTATGATGCAGCCGTATCCAATCGCAGTAGCAGCTAATATTGATGAATCTGCCGAAGCCTGGATGCATGCTCTGAAAGCCATGACGGATGCATGTCGCAATCTGCGTGGTGAAATGCAATTATCGCCAGCCTTGCGCGTTCCACTGTTGTTGCAAGCTGCAAACGCTGATGACAAAGCACGCCTGCAATCTTTTGCGCCGTATTTGCAAGCATTAGCAAAATTGTCTGAAGTGGACGTGGTCGACAGTCTGCCAGAATCTCCGGCACCGGTTTCTATTGTTGGCGAATCCAAACTGATGCTAAAAGTTGAGATTGACGTTGCAGCAGAACGTGAACGTTTATCCAAAGAAATTACGCGTCTGGAAACGGAAATTGCTAAAGCGGAAGTCAAACTCAGCAATGAAAGTTTTGTTGCGCGTGCACCAGCAGCGGTAGTGGCACAAGAGAAAGAAAGAATGGCGAATTTCTCCGCAACATTGGTCAAACTGCGCGAGCAATTGGCAAAACTGCCGGTAGCCTAAGTCAGCACTGCATCCGTTGTTAAAGTACTTGCTCTAAAATTTTGTACGTGGTGATCAGCTTCACCACGTACAATTAATTGAGCTGATATTCTGGCTGGATCAAAGATCCCGACCAGAAACAAAAACTATATCGACAATGGAGACAACATGAAAAAACTCGGACTGATCGTCATCCTCTTCTCTATCGCCCTCGCGCCATTCGCGCATGCCGAAGATTCTCCAGTTGGTCTTTGGAAAAATATCGACGACAAAACAGGTAAGCCGAAAGCCTTAATTCGTATCATCGACAACAGCGGTGAATTGCAAGGGAAAATCGAGCGCTTGTTTCTTGAGCCAGATGCAGACAAAAATCCTAAATGCGATAAATGTGAAGGCGTCAATAAGGATCAACCGATTATTGGTATGACGATTTTGTTCGGATTAAAGAAAGACGGCGATGAATACACTGGTGGAAAAATTCTCGACCCGGGCAATGGCAAACTGTATAGCAGCAAAATTACGCCGGTAGAAAACTACAAAAAACTCAATGTGCGCGGTTATATAGGCACACCATTTTTGGGTCGTTCCCAAATTTGGGTGCGAGAACAATAATGCTCAGCGCTCAGGACAATAAATAGTATTGCAATAAAAAAGGAGCCTCGGCTCCTTTTTTATTGCAGCAAAACCGCACCTCACAGAACGCATGCACCCCGCGCGGAACTTCGTCGTGCAAACTGGCGGGCACCCCGCCTTACAAAATCCGCGATCGATCAATAGACTGCTGAATCAGAAACTATGACCCACTTTGATCACAGCCAGGTTAGCGCCCGGGTTAGGATGTTTGATCGCGCCATTTGAAAAATGCTGTACCTTCAACGCTACATCCCAGCCACTGTCAAATACATAACCTACGCCCAAATGATCACCGAACTGAAATGCGGTAGAAAACTGACGATTATTATTACTGTAAATATGTGAAAACAGATGAAAACCAATCGCCGCTTCACCGTACAAACCTTTTCGGTTGTCGTTTTGCCAGCGGAATACGGGCGTGATGCCGATATCGGTAATATTCTGCGTATCTCCCTCAACACCTTTATAGGCATTGTTACGCCATTGGGTCAATGTTGCATCCCAATAGCCACCGATGAAGTTACCATTCGATTTATACCATTGGTTGTCCCAGTTCCATTGCGCACCTGCACGCACAAACTGAGAACGGTTACCGGAAGCAAATTCACCTGATACTGAATCGATTGCGGATGCATTCAAATGCAACAGCGCCAATCCCAATCCAGCTAATATTATTTTTCGATTCAAGATTTTCATATATTGGGTCTACAAGTTGTCAAGACAGCAGCGATACAGAATAGCATAAATTCGATTTTCACAAGCAACATCACTTCATTTGAAAAGCGTTATCATAAGAACGAGATAATAACGCGAACTTCCAACAACAAATGATGATGCAACATAATAAAGAACATGTCGCTTTTTTAGGCACAGGGCTGATGGGATTGCCAATGGCTATGCGCTTATTGCAAGCGGGCTATCCACTTACCGTCTGGAATCGCACCAAAGCCAAAACACAGCCGCTTGTCTTGGCTGGTGCAAAAGTCACTGATTCCGCTGCCGCTGCCGTCAATAGCGATGGATGGCATGCCGATATTATCATTACGATGCTCGATTCTGGCCCGGTAGTTGAAGAAGTACTGACACAAATCGCGCCAGCATTAAACGCAGGTAGCATCGTGATCGACATGAGCTCAACCAAACAATCGGAAGCGCTTAAGTTCCATGCTTTACTTGAAAACCAAAGAGTTGCATTCATCGATGCACCGGTTTCCGGCGGCGTGATCGGCGCACAAAACGGCAAGCTCGCTATTATGGCTGGCGCAAGTGAAATCAGTTTCTCTCGGGTGAAAGAGGTCTTATCAGTTTTTGGTCAGGTCACACGCGTTGGCGAACCTGGAAGTGGTCAACTGGCTAAGTTGTGCAATCAAACTATCGTCGGCGGCACCATCAACATCGTGGCCGAGGCGCTGTTACTAGCGCAAGCCGGTGGCGCTGATCCTGCCGCTGTACGCCAAGCCTTGCGTGGTGGCTTTGCCGAAAGCCGGATATTGGAAGTACACGGCCAACGCATGCTCGACCGCAATTTTACCCCTGGCGGACAAGTAAAATCACAAGCCAAGGACATGCGCAACATACTGGATGCAGCGGAGAATTTTCAGCTCGAGTTGCCACTGACGAATCAAGCTGCCGCTATTTTTGAACGCTTGCTCACCAGTCATCCGGGCGCCGATCATTCTGCGGCGTTGCTTGAATTGGAAAACCGCAATCCGGGAATAAGGTTAGGGAAGAAAGAAAATCAATTCTCCTGAACCAAGGGTGAACTACGGGTCAGAATGTCGCTGAAAAACAATTTAATCAGCGATCACACGACGGCATACATTTAATGCTGCTCACGTTTCAGATTCGAATGTGCCTATACTTCTTTCTGGTAAAGTGAGTGCAAGTAAAAATAGAATTATTTTTTTTATTTTCGTCCTATGTTCTATTTTTTTATTGATCAATCCCAACACACGTTTCAGTTTTGACAGGTTGCTGAAATCTGCCATGAAGTTAAGTGAATCATTGCATCGCAGAGGATATTCAGGGAATTTCTTGCGGAAAGTATAGGCCTGTTTCTCCGACTGACCTAAACGAGCGCCAGCCAATTGAAATTGCTTTAGCGGTGACAACAACATCGCACGGTAGCGCTTAGTTGGCGCACCTACCTGATTGTTGCCATGTTGTCGATACAAAATAGTTGCCTCGTCAATATGCGAAACTTTGCCAAAAGTACTCGCGATGAGCAATAACCACCAATCATGCATGGCGGCTGTTGTTGGGACAGGCAATGCTAAATCCAACAATTTACGATTAAATATCATCGTACAGCCGGGGGCAACATTGGCTAAGAAAATATGCTTTGGATATAAATAACTGTCAGGTACGAGCTTTTGCGCTTTAAAAAAGGACTGATCAGTAATATTCAAATCGCGATCAGTCACGTGCAAATCGGAGAATACCAATAGCGGGACGTTTTTCCCAGCCTGAGACTCTAATTTAATCAATTCTTCTATCGATCTCTGAATTTTATTTTCAAGCCAGAAATCATCCTGGTCACTTAGCATAATATATTCAGCATTCGTGTGCTGAAGGGCACAATTAAAATTGCTGATAATACCGGGTTGTGTACACGTAACAAGTTTAACCTGAGGATGCTGCTTAGCAAGCTCCATCACAATTTTTGCAGTGCCATCGGTCGACATATTGTCCGAAACAATAATCGAACCAAGTGAAAAGCCTTCTACATCGATTTTACAGGTGAGTATAGAAAAAATTTGTTCAGAGATATATTTTTCTCCGTTGTAGGCTGCAAGAGCGATATCTATCGTAGGCATAAAATAAAATCATTTAAATCAAATGTATCCAAAAAGCGTACATCTGACATGTCAAAAAAGTGGAATTTTTTTTCTTTTGAGTATGAAAGCCATCGTCAGAGTTATTCCGATTTCAGTCATATAAAGACTCGATATCAATCCATACCCATGATAACGATACGTCAGAAAAGTGGCATACAAGGCGTGTAGCGGGCCAGCTATGAGATATATCCGGCTTAAAGAGACACTCATACCCAAAGCCTGAAATCGCCATTGAGAAAAAATGGTAGCAACTGCAATGACCAGAGGTAAAAATGCGAGCGATTTGAGGTAGATGGCAGCTGGCATAAACCCAGCACCAAGATAACGAACTGTGATGAAATCCGCGCCAAAAAACATGACCAAACCGCACACTAATTCTATCCCTACCAGCATTAATGATCCATGTTGTATCAAACGTTTCGCTCGTTGACGATCTTTCGGATCTTGACTCAAAACGATAATTCGAGGAAATAAAGCGGAAGCTATTGGTTGAATAAATCCTTGTGCCGCAATACGTAATTTATCGGTTGCATAGAAAAAGGATGCTTGTTCAACGCCGGCAAAATTTCCGATCAGAATTCCGTTTATATTCGTGTAAAAACTGGTGGAAATATTTGATAAAAAAATTGCCCATCCTTCTTTCATCATGTCCCAAATACTCGTAATACTAATTTCAGCACGTTCAATTAACTTTTTATCGATGGCGTAATAGAATGAAAAAACCGCTGCGATAATACCTGGAATATTTTGCAATGCAGCTGCGGTAACTAAGTCGTCTGAATTCTTTACATACAAAAAAAATAGTGGCAAGGGAATCACACGAGAAGCGCAAGTAATCAATGCCAGAACACGCATTCGCTCTAACCCCTGAAACATCCAAGTGGGAAACAGCGCATTGCCAAAGACCCCCAAAAAGCATGCGAGCATTAGTACGCTGTGTTGGCGAATAGAAGGAATAGCCGCAATCAAAAACAACGAGACTAGCCCGGTCAAACAGGCAAGCATCAGCTTTACCGCGATCGTATTCGCAAATACCGACGATACCTTTGCTTTGCTATGGCTATCGATAGCAATTAATCTTGTCGCTGTAGTCGAAAATCCATAATCAGTAATCAGAATGAAGTAATTGACAATATATTGCATATAGGCAATGCGACCAAAACCTTCCGCACCTAAAGTGCGAGTAAGATATGGAAGCACGATCAAAGGTGCCAGATAGATAAAACCTTGTGCAGCAATGAGGTACAGAATATTTTGTTTGGGGCCCGTCATATTCTCATTTTTTCAGATGGATGGAATGGTTTAAATCATGCCTCATAGATTTTTACTGCATGATTAAAATATACCTGAATGCTTCCCCATCTTTCCAAATATCCCGTCTCGTATTCCTTCAAATATTGCTCTGGTTTTTATTGCTCTGGCTTTCTCTCCTAAAAGAATTTTAACCAATTCCTTCATCATGTCGTATACACACTTCAGTACTAAGAGAGGGTCATAAAGAAAATTTTCTCTAAAAAAGACTATGCGATTTCTGCTCATGTAATACTGGCGTAGTGGTGAGTAATTGGAACTAAAATACGTCGTCCCTAAGAAAGTTCTTTTCTCGGGCAGCCCGAGTCGATGCTGAAAATTAGTCTCATGGGTTTCTATTAATTTAAAACCCGCTTTTCTTAGTCGGACGGACAAATCGAAATCCACATAGTCTATGAAAAAATCTTCGCGGAAATTTCCTACCTTTTGTACTGCATTAATTTGAACTAAATTTCCCGAGGTAATTAAAAGTTTGACAGAGCCTCCAGATTTTTTCTCCGAAAATACCCGGCCCCCACTATAAAACGGAGTACCAATAGAGGCGACACTTGCATCGCTGACTGAAATCACCGAGGACAGAATAGCGACGTAATTTTTTGGCAAACAACTATCTTGATCCATCGTCAAGAGCCAATCGGCACCTAATTTTGACGCGTATTCGAGTCCTCGGTTCAACGCATGAGCAATTCCCTGGTTACCGGAATTATTCAGGTAATAGCAAAAGTCCTCCTCGGCAAAACGCGATTGAGTTTGTTTCGCAAGGGGCGAATTATCCGAATTATCAACAATAACAACGCCAGCAACCTGAGAGCGCAAGACTAAAAAATTTTCGTATAGCCGTTCTATGTCAGGATTAAATGTGACTATCACCGCAATAATTTTATTGATTTGTTGTTTCATAAGTTTGCGTAAATGCTTCTAGTGACAATCTATGTGCTATTTTCATTCATTGTCGGTTTCTCAATCCGGATAATGCTGATCTCTACAAATTGCTTTCTATACTTGTACCATTTCCCTCAATTCCCAGATGATCCATGAAGGCCATAATTTGGATAAGAAATTTAAGGATCAAGAACAGCATAATTTGAATACGACGGGTAGTATAACTGCATTCCCTGCAAATCTTGCCTCAGAAACATCCTGTAAATAGCACTTCAGGTTCTTTAATTTAACAAACTGCACCTTCGCCCTGAAGACACCCTCGATTTGCGCTCAAATTGCTTGCCTTGACGAGATTTAGGCGATAGCATCAAGCGTTGGAATACTGCCATCATTAAAAAGAACGATCATGCTTTTTTGATTTTTCAAATCAGGTAAAAATAGCGAACATTACAAACACAATAACGAACAGAGACGAGGAAATTTATGGATAAGTTTTGGCTTAAATCCTACCCGCAAGGGATGCCTGCAGAAATTGATGTCACGCAGTATCAATCATTGGTGCAGTTGTTAGAAGAAGCATTTAAAAAATTTGCCGCACGTAATGCCTATGCTTGTATGGGAAAATTATTGACGTATGGCGAACTCGATACGATGTCGCGTCAGGTAGCAGCCTGGTTGCAACAGCGCGGCCTCAAAAAAGGTGCCCGCGTTGCCATCATGATGCCTAACGTGCTGCAGTATCCAGTAGTGATGGCGGCGATTTTACGTGCTGGCTATGCTGTAGTGAACGTGAACCCACTGTACACTCCGCGCGAATTAGAGCATCAGCTAAAAGATTCCGGCGCCGAAGCGATTTTTATCCTCGAAAATTTTGCGACCACACTGGAACATGTGATTGCCAAAACCGACGTCAAGCATGTTGTCCTAGCGAGTATGGGCGATATGTTAGGCGGTTTCAAAGGCACCTTAGTTAATTTTGTTGTTCGCAATGTTAAAAAAATGGTGCCGGCATTTAAGCTGCCGACCGCGATTCGCTTCAACAAAATGTTGTCGGATGCCCGTCAATTGAGTTTTAAACCTGTAGAGATTTTGCACACGGATGTAGCTTTTCTGCAATACACCGGTGGCACGACTGGTGTTTCAAAAGGGGCGACACTGACACATCGCAATGTTGTTGCTAACGTTTTGCAAAACGACGCATGGTTGTCACCTGGTATGGCGGGGCATGAACACGAATCCAAAGTGATCGTTTGCGCGTTGCCGCTTTACCATATTTTTGCGTTGACAGTATGCAGCTTGCTTGGAACCCGCATTGGTGCGATGAATTTGTTGATTCCAAATCCTCGTGACATTCCGGGTTTTGTTAAAGAATTGCAGAATTATAAAATCAATATTTTCCCTGCTGTAAATACTTTATATAACGGTCTGTTGAACAATCCTGACTTTGCTAAGCTCGATTTTTCTGGCTTGGAAATTTGTAGTGGCGGTGGTATGGCAGTACAAAAAGCAGTAGCCGACAAGTGGCTCCATGTCACCGGTTGTGCGATTGCAGAGGGTTATGGTTTGTCTGAAACTTCACCAGTAGCAACGGCAAATCTGGCGAACACCAAAGAGTTTTCCGGCACCATAGGCATGCCTATTCCTTCGACAGAAATTCTGATCCTTGATGATGATGGCAACCCAGTTCCACTGGGTCATCCAGGTGAAATCGCAATTCGTGGTCCACAAGTCATGGTTGGCTACTGGAACCGTCCGGATGAAACAACCAAGGTGATGACAGCGGATGGCTTCTTCAAAACTGGTGACGTCGGGATTATGGATTTCCGCGGTTATACGACGATTGTTGATCGCAAAAAAGACATGATTCTAGTGTCTGGTTTTAACGTCTATCCAAATGAGATCGAAGGCGTAGTCGCGCTGCATCCAGGCGTACTCGAATGCGCCTGTATCGGTGTGCCAGATGCTAATTCTGGTGAAGCCGTGAAATTGTTTGTGGTGCGCAAAGATCCTAATCTGACCGTTGACCAACTCATGGATTATTGCAAAGAACAATTCACCGCCTACAAAAAACCGAAGTACATTGAATTCCGCATGGAGTTACCGAAAACCAACGTCGGTAAAATTTTGCGCCGTGAATTACGCGACGAGAAAAAAGCAGCTTAAAAAATAAAATGGAAGGCAACGCGCCTTCCATTTTATTTTGTGCGGGTGCTAGCTGCGCTGATAGGTTATTGCATCGATATGAGGGGTTGCACCAGCACAATAAGCAATGAAAGTAACGTTTATAATAAAAAACTATTCAGTAAAATATCAGGCCGTCACTACACCAGTTTTTCCATCTTCCACCACAAAAGTCTGCAACGTACTAATCCCCGAATCTGCCCTCAAAACATCGTCCAGCGCCACAAACTGGGTCAGCATTTTTTTCTCTGTAATTTCCATCAACATATAACCGCGTTTATCACTACGACCATATTTGATGTGACGGTTACGAGCCAGAATTTGCTCGGTACTTTCTTGCGGGCGTGAATTGGACGTAATCGACGTGCCACAAAATTCAGTAGCAATAACCGGATTACTCGCCGATGCTTTTGCATCAAAATCGTGCTTCAGATTTGCCGCATAAAACGTATGTACATCACCTGAAATGACGACAGGATTGGCGGGCTGATGCTTTTGAATATCTTCCAATAATCGTTGACGTCCGGCAGGGCAACCATCCCAACCGTCAGTCCAGAATTTTGCTTCAGGCGTGTGAAAATCCGCGCCAACATCACATTGCGCCATCAAGGTTTGTTGCGTCAGAATATTCCATTTCGCCTGTGAACTGACAAAACCCCGCGCCAGCCATTGCTCTTGTTCAGTGCCAAGCAATGTGCGGGTAGTGTCACGCAAATCACTGCATTCAGCACTGCTAACGATGCTGGAGCCACCCTGCCCCGCTTTGACGCACGGTTGATAAGACCGGTACTGCCTGTCATCGACCACATGAAAACGAGCTAACCGTCCCCAGTCATAGCGATCATAAATCCGCATATGGGAAAATTGTTCAGAAGTGGTGGTCGGCTGTTGCAGGCGCACAGGCATGTGTTCATAAAATGCCTGATAAGCGGCAGCGCGTCGTTGCAAGAAATTCAGGTCTAAGCGCTCGTCGCGGTCATTACCGTAATCATTACTGACTTCATGATCATCCCACGTCACAATCCACGGCGCGGCATGATGTGCCTCTTGTAGTAAGGGGTCGGTTTTATATTGAGCATAACGGGAACGGTATTCTGCTAAGCTGAAACTCTCTATATCGCGGCGTCGCGGTTTTAGGGGGTGCTTGGTATCGTAAGGTCCCCATTCATAAATGTAGTCGCCGAGAAAAGCCACCAAATCCGGTGCTGACCGCGCTATATGATGGTGTGCTGCATATTCGCCAAACTCCCAATGCTGACACGATGCAACAGCCAGTTTTAAGCTGCTCCCTTGGGCATCAACTGCCGGTGCGGTGCGGGTACGACCATAGGGGCTAACTGCATCACCCACCATAAATCGATACCAATACCAGCGATCCGGACGCAACGCTGTCACATCCACATGCACACTATGCGCCAACTCGGGCAAAGCAAACGCTTCGCCTTTATCGACAATGCGCTTAAATGCTTCGTCCTCTGCGATTTCCCAACGCACTTTATACGCCACTGGTGGCAACAGTAATGAATTCAAAGGTCCAGGCAACAGCCGGGTCCACAACACCACACTGTCATGTCGCGGCGAACCTGATGCCACACCCAAAGTAAATGGGTAGGATGGCGTACCACCGGATATTTTCTCAGCGGCATAGCCTGGAAACGCCTGTGCCAGTGCTGCTAGCGAAGCAAGTTGTAAAGACCGCTGCAAAAATTGACGCCGCGACCACATTTTATTTGCCAGCGGAAAATGCCTCAATTGCTTCTAAAGGCGGAATCTGGCGTGGTTTGCGATCTTCACCGGTTGCTACATAGGTCAAGGTTGCTTCGGTCACCTTCACCGTGTCAGCTTGTAGACGGTTTCTCTCAGCATAAACTTCGACTGCAATCGTAATCGAGGTATTGCCGACTTTGACCACGTCTGCGTAAAACGATAACAAATCACCAACAAATACCGGCTGTTTAAACAAAAATGAATTCACCGCAATGGTCGCCACACGGCCATTGGCGCGTCGGGCAGCCGGAATCGCGCCCGCAATATCCACCTGCGCCATAATCCAGCCACCGAACACGTCACCATGCACATTGGCATCGGAAGGCATAGGCATCACACGCAAAGTAGGCATGTGTGGAGGAAGCGTGGTTTGGGTATGGTTTGTCATCGTTATCTTTCTAAAACTAAATCATTTGAATTGGGTGCAACATCAATGCAAAAACTATTCCTGAGAGGCTGACCGCGCAGACAGTACACAGCAGACGCTGCTAACGGTTACAATCTGAAGCGTAAGTCCAAGCTTAAATTCAAGCTTAGCTCGCAAATCAACAAAGTAAAGATCGTCCTATGGCAAGGCTTTCACCGCATTGCTTTTGACCTGAAATTACCCGGAACACGTACGCCAGCTATTGCCAGCAGGGCTGACATCATAAACTACTTCTAGAAAAGACTCTTACGATGCGCAATCGCAGAGAAAACACCAGCAACAGCGTGCCACCCGCTGCACCTGTAAATCATCAACGTAGTGATTGGGCAACCATCAAGACGCTGTTACCGTATTTGTGGGCGTATAAGCTACGCGTATTGCTGGCCTTGTCTATGCTTGTCGGCGCAAAATTAGCTACGGTGGGCGTGCCTTTGGTGTTAAAGCGCTTAGTGGACAGTATGACCATTACACCGACGCATCCGGCCGCGATGGTCGTGTTACCGATTAGCTTAATCATTGCTTACGGCGCTTTACGCTTATCGACGACCGTCTTTACCGAGCTACGCGAGTTTGTATTTGCAAAAGTGACGCAAAGAGCGGTGCGCAATATTGCACTCAAAGTATTCCGCCATCTCCATGCGTTGTCTTTGCGTTTTCATCTGAACCGCCAAACTGGTGGTGTGACGCGGGATATCGAACGCGGAACACGTGCCGTTTCTTCATTGGTTGCTTATGCACTGTTCAGTATTTTTCCGACCTTGTTAGAAATCACGCTGGTATTAATTTATCTGAGTACCCATTACGATAAGTGGTTCAGTATCATCACGTTTGTCGCGCTCACGACCTATATCGTGTTTACGATTTCCGTCACAGAATGGCGTACGCATTTCCGTCGCACCATGAATGACCTCGACTCTAAAGCCAGTACCAAAGCCATCGATTCTTTATTGAACTATGAGACAGTAAAGTATTTCGGTAACGAAGAATACGAAGCACAACGCTATGATCAGGGTTTAAAAAATTACGAAACAGCGGCAGTCAAATCACAGAGCAGTTTGTCTTTATTAAATACCGGCCAATCGATGATCATTGCCACCGCCGTGACCTTGATTTTATGGCGTGCAACACAAGGTGTCATAGACGGAAATATGAGCATCGGTGATCTGGTGCTGGTCAATTCTTTCATGCTGCAATTGTATATGCCTTTGAATTTTCTCGGCGTGCTCTATCGCGAAATCAAACAAAGTCTGGCGGACATGGAAAAACTGTTTTCCTTACTTGATCAGAATCAGGAAATCGCAGATCCAGTTAGTGCCAAACCATTGATGATCAAACATCAACAGGGTGGCGAAATTGTCTTCAACCACGTCGATTTCAGCTACGAAAGCAAGCGTCAGATTTTGTTTGATGTCGACTTTAAAATTGCCGCCGGCACCACCACGGCGGTGGTTGGACATAGTGGTTCTGGCAAATCAACCTTGTCGCGTTTGCTGTTCCGTTTTTACGATATTCAGGCTGGTACCATCAGCATCGATGGACAGGATTTACGTCAGGTAACACAAGCCTCAGTGCGCGCTGCGATCGGTATCGTACCGCAAGATACAGTGCTGTTTAACGACACGATTGAATACAATATCGGCTACGGCAAACCTGGCGCAACGAAAGAAGAAATCGTCGCCGTTGCCAAGGCGGCGTTTATTCATGAATTTATCGAATCACTACCCGACGGTTATCAATCGATGGTGGGTGAGCGCGGCTTAAAATTATCTGGCGGTGAAAAGCAACGTGTGGCTATTGCGCGTACGTTACTGAAGAATCCAGCTATCCTCATTTTTGATGAAGCGACCTCGGCACTCGATTCGCGTTCTGAACAAATGATACAAACGCAGTTGAAAGAAATTGCTCGCAGCCGCACCAGCCTGGTAATTGCGCATCGCTTGTCGACCATCGTCGATGCACATCAAATTTTGGTCATGGACAATGGCAGGATTATTGAACGCGGCACACATCAGGAATTGATAAATTTACAGGGCGCTTACGCACAAATGTGGGAACGTCAACAAACCGGTATTACTGACAATGACGGCAATACCGAAGACGAGCAATTACAAGTAGCAGGGGTGTAAATGGAAACCAAGTGGTTAGAAGATTTTGTCTCACTCGCAGAAACCAATAGCTTTAGCCGTTCGGCAGAATTACGGCACGTAACGCAGCCGGCTTTTTCTCGTCGTATCCAATCTTTAGAAGCGTGGTTAGGCAGTGATCTGATTGACCGCACATCATATCCGACACGCTTAACCCATGCAGGTGAAGTGTTTTACGAACAAGCGATTGCGATGTTGGGGCAAATCAATAACGCCCGCGCTTTGTTGCGTGGTAAGCGCACCACCACCCAGACCACGATCGATTTTGCAGTTCCGCATACGCTATCTCTCACCTATGTACCGCGCTGGCTGACGGGTCTTGAAACAGCGTTTGGAGAAATCCATAGCCGCTTGCTGGCTTTGAATGTACATGATGCGGTCATGACCTTGGTCGAAGGTGGTTGCGATCTCTTATTGTGCTACCACCACCCGCGCCAGCCTTTACTGCTCGACGCAAGTCAGTACGACATGATCAGCATGGGTCATGAAGCATTACGCGCCTACACCCGCTGCGACAAACAAGGCAATCCAGAGTTACTTTTGCCCGGTAATGAAAACGAACCGATACCGTTTTTAGCCTATGCAAACAATGCCTATCTGGGACGCATGGTGGATCTGATTCTGAACGACACCCGCACGCCTTTGCATCTGGAAAAATGTTACGAAACCGATATGGCAGAAGGCTTAAAAATGATGGCACTCGAAGGTCGCGGTATCGCCTTTTTGCCAGAATCAGCAGTTACTCGTGAGATCAAACAAAAACAACTCGCACGTGCCGACGACGGCACCGGCGCTTGGGAAGTCAACATGGAAATTCGCCTCTATCGCGAACGCCCATCATTACAAAGACCCGGCAAAATGATCGTCTCACGATTATGGGATTATCTGGAGCAGATTCAAGCAGCGGAAAATAAAAAAGGACAAAAGGCGGCGAAGCGAGTTTAGTATACTCGCGTGGGGATATCTAACGACTAACTCGTCCGCCAACAGGAAGGCGAGCGATCAAGATTGCAGAGAGCATCATTCCGCCAGCAAGCAGGAAGGTTAGGTGCATTCCTGAAGCGATAGCCGAATCGCTTGCATGAGCAAGCTCTTCGGCTCCCACACCGAACGAAAAAACTGAACCCATGGCCGACGCACCAATAACAAGGCCAACATTGCGCGACAAGCTGAGCAGCCCCGACACCGTGCCTCGGCTATTTTCTTGGACGTCCGCTAGCGCAGCAGTGTTGTTGGCCGCCTGAAAAAGCTGGTAACCCGGCGTCAAGACCACAATGGACAGCACATAACCAGCAATGCCGATCATGTTCGGCAGGAATGCAAGCAGGTAGGCTCCCACAGCCAACAACGTTAGCCCCAAAGCGAGTACACGAGAACTCCCAAAAATATCAACGACTCTACCTGAAGGAACTCCGCTGAAAATGGAAATCAATGGCCCAATCGCCATGATGAATCCAACCTCAGTCGTCTTCAATCCAAGCCCTAACCCAAGGTAAAAAGGACCGACCACCAGCGTCGTCATCATGACCGCGGCAACCAATAAATTAAGCAAAAGGTTGAGTGCCAGACTCCGGTTCAGTACCGACCATATGCTCAGCGCACTAGTAGTTTTTTTATCATAATTGTCCGGCAGCTTGATGAAAGCCAGGATAAAGGCTATACCTGCCAGCGGGAACTGCACCCAGAAAACACCACGCCATCCAGATACCGCGATGAGCAGTCCACCGAGCGAGGGGCCAAGCGCCGTTCCCAGCGCAGAAACGGTACCAAGCAGACCCATGGCACGCCCCATACGAGCCTTACTTGCCGTTTGACGAGTAAGGGCCATGGCAAGCGTCATCAAAAAGGCTGCACCTATGCCCTGAAGCGCCCGGGCGCCGACTAAGCACCATAGGTTTGGCGCAGCAGCGCACAGCAGCGAGGCAATAGCGAACACGGCAAGACCGACCAAGAGCATAGGCTTCAACCCGCGACTATCACCGAGCCGACCAGCGATAACAACCGAGATCGTCAGAGCCGCGAGATAAGCAATGACGACTGCTTGCACCTGCACAAACGGTGCAGAGAACGCCTTGGCCAGCGTTGGTAGCGCAATGTTGGCAATGCTGGTGCCGAGCGATGCCAGCAACATCGACAAAGCCAACGTGACCGTAATTCCTGAGTGCACCTGTACCGGTGCCAGTGATTTCACCTGTTCCATCATCTTATCCTCTTGCCTAAAGTTGAGTTCGAGGGCATGATACAACTTCAAGTCAACTTGAGGTCAAGCATGGAATTGCTAGATATTGGAGAAGTCTCGGCAAGGAGTGGAATCAAGCCTTCGGCACTACGCTATTATGAAGAGTCTGGGCTAATTTCCTCGATTTCGCGGCAAGGATTACGCAGACAGTTTCCGCGTGAAGTACTACTGCAACTTAAGCTGATTTCCATGGGCAAATCAGCAGGTTTCTCACTTAAAGAGATTGCCGGGATGTTCGCCCAGAATGGAATACCACATATCTCTCGTGTTACCCTGCATCAGAAAGTCGATGAGATTGACCGCCAAATCCAGAAATTGACGGCGCTACGCGACACACTACGTCACGTTGCTGAATGCCCTGCCCCATCGCATATGGAGTGTCCCAAATTCAAGCGGCTCGTTGAATTATCAGGAAAAAGTGACGTTAAGCTCACAAAAAAAAGGCATCGACTCTCAGTACTCCCTTAGGGCGAGTACGAACCGCCCTAATTTCGCAATCCAGCGAAATTCGCGGCTTAGGCCTGTACAACAATTCTTCACACTCCAAGTCCACTTTTACAGTTATGCAATTCCTGCATAGATTAATGCAAACAAAGCATTGGCTGAACAACGACCAGAACGACTACTATGCCTCACCTTTTTAGTGCGAATTTAAAAATAACGCACCAAAAGAAGCCATTTTTTGTCTTTTCTGTTTATATCATCAGGAGATACCATGTCCAGCCAACATCAGATCCCGTCCTATCTTACCCCGACAGAGACCGGTCCTTGGTCTGTTTACCTCGAGCAAATTGATCGTGTTACCCCATATCTCGGCAACTTGTCGCGTTGGGTAGAAACGCTGAAACGCCCAAAACGTATTCTGGTAGTGGATGTGCCTATCGAACGTGATGACGGCACGATTGCCCATTTTGAAGGCTATCGTGTACAGCACAACACTTCCCGTGGTCCAGGTAAAGGCGGCGTGCGTTTCCACCAAGACGTGACTTTGTCTGAAGTGATGGCATTATCAGCCTGGATGACGATCAAGAACTCCGCGGTTAACGTTCCATACGGTGGCGCCAAAGGCGGTATCCGTGTTGATCCTAAAACCCTGTCCAAGGGCGAATTGATGCGTATGACACGTCGTTATACGTCTGAAATCGGCATCATCATCGGACCAGACAAAGATATTCCGGCACCGGACGTCAATACCAACGAGCAAACCATGGCATGGATGATGGATACCTATTCCATGAATGAAGGCCGCACCGCAACTGGCGTTGTGACTGGTAAGCCAATTTCTCTCGGTGGTAGTTTAGGTCGTCGTGAAGCAACTGGGCGCGGTGTATTTGTAGTAGGCTCTGAAGCCGCAGCTAAACGTGGCTTGAACATCTCAGGCGCAAAAATCGCTGTGCAAGGTTTTGGTAACGTCGGCGGCATCGCAGCACGTTTGTTTGCCGAAGCTGGGGCGAAAATCGTTGCTGTTCAAGATCACGGTGGCACGATTTTCCATTCCAACGGCCTGGATGTGAATAAACTGTTAGAACACGTTGCAGCTAAAGGTAGCGTTGCTGGTTTCGAGGGTATTGAAGCGGTATTGCCAGATCACGAATTCTGGTCAGTCAATTGCGACATTATGATTCCAGCAGCACTGGAACAGCAAATCACCACCAAAAACGCGGATCAGATCAAAGCC
The DNA here is from genome assembly GCF_049340505.1 of Undibacterium sp. Dicai25W. Lineage (NCBI taxonomy): Bacteria > Pseudomonadati > Pseudomonadota > Betaproteobacteria > Burkholderiales > Oxalobacteraceae > Undibacterium > Undibacterium sp. Dicai25W. The sequence continues at coordinate 388,974 of NZ_JBMPOQ010000002.1, forward strand.
AAAATCATTCTGGAAGGCGCAAACGGCCCAACGACACCAGAAGCGGATGACATTCTGCGCGACAAAGGTGTGTTGGTAGTGCCAGACGTGATCGCTAATGCTGGTGGCGTGACTGTTTCTTACTTTGAATGGGTACAAGATTTCTCCAGCTACTTCTGGTCTGAAGATGAAATCAATCAACGTCTGACCCGTATCATGAAAGAAGCATTTACATCGGTATGGCAAGTAACTGAAGACAAGAAGGTATCCCTGCGTACTGCAGCGTTTATCATCGGTTGCTCACGCGTCTTGCAAGCCCGTGAAGTGCGTGGTCTGTATCCATAATCTGTAAAGCATAGTCACACGAGCAAATTTTTTTGCATGTAATGTGGTAACTGCAACGCCCATCGCCTAAGCTGGAACTGAGTTAGAACTCAATCGAATCCAGTACCTTAGGTTAATGGGCGTTTTTCTTTGTCGTAAATACACAATGGTGCTTTTTTAACGCGTTGAAGCTTCAAAAAAATCAATTTCTGATAGCGAGGATTGATGCAAATGCGACACAAAATAATTAACTTTTAAAAAACTAATTATTAATAAATAATTCATTTAAAACATTATTTGTCTTTATATTAAGAAGAAAAATACGACATTTACCTTACAAAGTTTTGAGATAAATTGCAATTTCCCTTGAACAACTAAGTGGTTTGTCATTACCATCCTGAGCTACTTAACTCGGAGGTCTTATGAAAGTAGTGCAAAAATGGTTGAAAGCAAGTTTACCTTGCGTGCTGGCTTTCGGAATTCCGCTTACATGCGCAGCCGATACTCTCAGCAATATCAAAGCAACCCAAACTATCACAATCGCACATCGTGAATCTTCTGTGCCTTTTTCCTATTTGGTCGATGGTAAGCCTGTCGGCTATTCAATGGATATTTGCCTTAAATTTGTGGACGCTATCAAAAAAGAACTCAAGCTCCCCCAATTAAAGGTCAACTACTTGCCGGTGACATCGAGTAATCGTATTGCTTCGATTATCGATGGCAAAGCGGACATGGAGTGCGGTTCGACAACTAATAATGCTGAACGCCGCAAACAAGTCAGTTTTACTATTCCTCATTTTTTTGCCGCGGCTCGCATGGTGGTGCGTAGTGATGCCGGCATTAAAAATTGGCCCGATTTGAAAGATAAAAAAGTTGTCACAACCAAAGGAACAACAACGGTCAAACTACTCAATGATCGCGATAAAGTGCGCGGACTGAATGTGCGTTTTCTTGAAGGCAGTGAACACGCAGAATCATTTTCGATGGTAGAAAAATTTCAAGCCGATGCTTTTGTGATCGATGATGTATTGTTGTATGGCTTACGCGCAAATAATGCTAATCCAGATAAATTCACCATTGTTGGCGATGCTCTATCCACGGAACCCTACGCCATTATGTTACGCAAAGATGATCCAGCATTCAAAGATTTGTTGGATCGAGAAATGGCAAAAATGATGAACGATGGGGACGTCACAAAACTCTACGACAAATGGTTTAAAAAACCGATTGCACCTAAAGGTATCAATTTGAATATGCCGATGGGCTTTTTATTGCGCGATAACATTCGCTTTCCTAGCGATAAAGTTGCTGATTAACATCCTGGCAACAATAAAGCCGCTCACAGCGTTATCGCATGGTACGCCCCATGAGGTAACGCCACATATTGCTATTTTTTTTTGGTTTGTGCGATTTTTAGGGTTATAAAAAGGGTGTGAAAGCCTTAAAAATTACTTACAACTTAATTTTAAAATATGAATGCATAGATCGCATGTTTTGATACACTCTGTTATACGAATTTCGTCGTTTAATTTTGGAGACAGTATGAAATTATTGAAAACATTAGTTTTGATGATCAGCGTTGGTATGACGTGTAACGCAGCACAGGCGCAAGAGAGCGGAACATTAAAAAAAATCAAAGACAGCGGCACCATCATTCTAGGTGTACGCGATTCATCTATTCCGTTTTCTTACCTTGATGATAAGCAATCGTATCAAGGTTACTCGGTTGACCTGTGTATGAAGATTGTGACTTCAGTGCAGCGACAATTAGGTTTAAGCACATTAAATGTAAAGTTGAACCCGGTAACCTCAGCAACACGTATTCCCTTGATGGCCAACGGCACTATCGATCTGGAATGCGGCTCTACCACCAATAATCTAGAACGTCAAAAACAAGTATCGTTTGCGCCAACAACATTTGTCACCGCTAACCGTATCCTGTCTAAAAAATCGGCTCACATTAAGTCGCTTGCCGATTTACGCGGTAAAGTCGTCGTTTCAACATCGGGAACTTCGAACTTGAAACAATTAACGACCTTAAATGCAGATCAAAACCTGGGCATCAATATTCTGCCTGCGAAAGATCATGCTGAGGCTTTCCTGATGGTAGAAACTGGCCGCGCTGCTGCGTTTGTGATGGATGATATTTTGCTCGCATCACTGGCGGCAAATTCTAAATCCCCATCCGATTACGAAATCAGTAAAGAAGCCTTATCGGTAGAACCATATGGCATCATGCTGCGTAAAGATGATCCTGCATTCAAAAAAGCAGTCGATACGGCGATCAGTAACATCTTGACTTCGGGTGACATCAATCGCATCTACGATAAATGGTTCATGCAACCAATTCCACCAAAAAGTATTACGTTGAACTGGCCTATCTCTGACCAATTTAAAGCAGTCATTGCAAAACCAACTGATTCCGGTGAGCCATCAGCGTATGCAGCTGTACCAGAAGCGCAAAAAGCCGTACTGAAAAAGAAAAAATAATCTTTTCTGAATTGAGCCACATCATTTGCTGTTGATTGGTTCAAGGATGATCAAAGAGCGGGGGGTGAGTTCACCTCCCCTTTTATTTGGAATAGTTGAAATATTACTTTCACCAGAATATAAAAGATCACATGCGTGCTATCTTTTAGTAATAAACAATCAGAAGTGCGAATCAGAAATACAAATCGAGAGATGGTAGTGAGGAGATACACATGAATTACAACTGGAACTGGCAGATTTTCTGGGAGGATGCGCCAGATGGCACTGGCACTTACCTTGACTCCCTGATTTCTGGCATGCAATGGACATTAGCCACCGCGGGAGCGGGTTGGGTGATTGCGCTGGTATTGGGAGCAATCATCGGTACCATGCGCACGGCACCGAATAAATGGATGGCAAAATCGGCCAATGCTTACGTCGAGTTATTTAGGAATATTCCTTTATTGGTACAGATGTTCCTCTGGTATTTTGTCATGCCTGAAGTTGTGCCAAGCGCACTTGGTGACTGGCTCAAATCGTTACCCAATATGGCGTTCATTACTGCCGCGTTGAGTCTGGGTTTCTTTACCTCAGCCCGCGTTGCAGTTCAGGTCTCAGCAGGTATCAATGCGCTGCCACGCGGTCAACTCATGGCGGGGACTGCGCTTGGCTTAACCTTGCCGCAAACCTATCGTTACGTGCTGCTGCCGATGGCGTTTCGCATCATCATTCCGTCACTAACGAATGAAGTCGCGGCGATCATCAAAAACAGCTCGGTAGCATCGAGTATTTTTGTGGTGGAACTGATGCAAAGTGCCCGTTCCATGCAAGAATTTTCAGCACAAGTATTTGAAGCATTTACGGCTGTGACGTTGATCTATCTTGGTATCTCCGTCATCGCGATTTTGTTGTCGAATCTGCTTGAACGCGTCACCGCAGTCCCAGGGTTCATTACCTCAGGCTCCGCTAAAGTGAAAGGGAATTAATCATGTTAGGCTCTTTCGACTTTGATGTGATTCAACGCACCTGGCAGCATTTGATTTTTGAAGGTCTGCTGTTCACGGTTAAATTAACGTTGGTCGCCATGCTGGGAGGTATCATCCTCGGTACCGTGCTGGCAATGATGCGCTTATCGAGCAATCGTCTGATTTCTTTTGTTGCGACTACTTACGTCAACCTGATACGTTCGGTGCCACTGTTATTGGTGATCTTCTGGTTCTATTTCCTCGCCCCGTATATCGGCGCATGGATTATCGGGGCGCATGAACCAGTGCAAGTTGGCGCTTTCTCATCTTGCCTGATCACCTTCATCTTGTTTGAGGCTGCTTACTATTGCGAGATTATGCGCTCCGGTATTCAATCGATTCCGCGTGGTCAGATTTCCGCCGGGTATGCGATAGGAATGAACTACTGGCAAACGATGGCGTATATCGTTTTGCCACAAGCGTTTCGCAACATGATTCCTATCTTGTTGACGCAAACGATCGTGTTATTTCAAGACGTGTCCCTGGTGTCTGTGCTTGGGATTCCGGACTTTGTCGGCTCCGCCAATGCCGTTGCGCATCGTGATGGACGATTGGTAGAAATGTACACGTTTGTGGCTGTAATCTATTTCATTTTATGTTTTAGCTTGTCTAGCCTGGTTAAAAAATTACAGCAAAAAGTGGCGATTATTCGCTAGGAGTGGGTCAGATTCCATTCCCCTGAAAGATTTTGGAGATAACATGATTACATTAAACAACGTTAGCAAATGGTATGGTCAGTTTCAGGTATTGACTGATTGCAGCACCCAAGTCGCCAAAGGTGAAGTGGTGGTGGTATGCGGTCCTTCTGGTTCTGGCAAATCAACACTGATCAAGACTGTCAATGGTTTAGAACCTTTCCAAAAAGGTGAGATTATTGTTGATGGCATTTCTGTGGGCGACCCCAAAACGAATTTATCCAAACTGCGCGCTCGTATCGGTATGGTGTTTCAAAACTTTGAACTGTTCCCGCATTTAACTATCCGGCAAAATCTGACGCTGGGTCAGGTCAAAGTATTGGGACGCTCTGAAGATGAAGCAACAGAACGTGGTTTGAAATATCTGGACCGCGTCGGGCTGTTGAATCAGAAAGATAAATTTCCAGGTCAATTGTCCGGTGGTCAGCAACAACGTGTGGCGATCGCCCGTGCCTTATCGATGGATCCTATCGCCATGTTATTTGACGAGCCGACATCAGCACTTGACCCTGAAATGATCAATGAAGTCCTGGACGTGATGGTAGGTCTGGCACAAGAAGGTATGACCATGATGGTGGTGACGCATGAAATGGGTTTTGCCAAAAAAGTAGCAAACCGTATCGTTTTCATGGACAAAGGTGTCATTGTCGAAGATTGTCCCAAAGATGATTTCTTTACCAATGCCCGCTCAGATCGCGCCCGCGACTTCTTGGCAAAGATCATCGCGCATTAAGCAAGGATCCGCGGATGTGAAACCTGTTTCTGCGTTTGTGCATCACGGATGACAAAAGTGGATGCGGTTTCACACCGTCTTTAAATATACTCCCCCAATATTTTTAATTTTTATCCTATTTGTCATTATCAAATATGGGAGGAAATTACATACTATGGTGGAGTATATTTTTATCCTTTCAGCCTGTCGTGCAGAAAGGTAAAATGATGGCTATCGAGAATTTGACACCGAAAGCGATCATGTCCACACCATCCTCACAATCTCTGACCATCACCCGACCAGACGACTGGCATCTACATTTGCGCGATGGCGCCGCACTCGCGAGCGTCTTACCGCACACCGCAGCCCAATTTGCGCGTGCAATCGTCATGCCTAACCTGAAGCCACCAGTCACGACCACGGAACAAGCAGCAGCCTATCGCGAACGCATTCTGGCAGCATTGCCAGCAGGGATGAAGTTCGAACCATTGATGACTTTATACCTGACTAATAACACACCGCCAGACGAAATCCGCCGCGCCAAGGATAGCGGTTTTGTCCACGCAGTAAAACTCTACCCGGCTGGTGCAACGACCAATTCAGACGCCGGTGTGACCGATCTGAAAAAATGCTACAAAACACTGGAAGTCATGCAAGAAGTGGGGATGCCTTTTCTGGTTCATGGCGAAGTCACTGATTCAGACATCGATTTATTCGATCGTGAAGCTGTGTTTATTGATCGCGTAATGCAGCCTTTACGCAAAGACATGCCAGAGCTTAAGGTCGTTTTTGAGCACATCACTACCAGCGATGCTGCCTCTTACGTTTCCGAGGCGTCTGGTACGATTGCAGCGACGATCACTGCACATCATTTGCTGTACAACCGCAATGAGATCTTTAAAGGCGGCATCCGCCCGCATTACTATTGCCTACCAGTCTTAAAACGTGAGACACACCGCCAGGCTTTGTTAAAAGCAGCAACATCAGGCAGCGCGCGCTTCTTCCTTGGTACTGACTCAGCACCACACGCAAAAGGTGCAAAAGAGCACGCTTGCGGCTGTGCCGGATGCTACACCGCTCTGCATGCAATGGAGCTATATGCACAAGCATTTGATCAAGCTGGTGCACTCGATAAACTGGAAGCATTTTCCAGCTTCAATGGCCCCGATTTTTACAATCTGCCACGCAATACTGACAAAGTTCAGTTACTGCGCCAGGAATGGAGAATGCCTGATGAGTTGCCGTTCGCCGATGCCAGCATCGTGCCGCTCAATAGCGGTGAAACCTTACATTGGAAATTGCAGGCAGTCAGCGCCTAAGCCGGATGTCTGAACGTTTTTTTGACCAGATAGACTGGTCTGCCCGTTGGTTTGATACCGTACGCCCCTATGCGCAGCAATTGATCGCTGCGCAAGATTGGCGTGCATGCCTGAACCGGCTCGCAGGTGAAATGCAATTGCAAAATCATCTTGGGCTAGCAGTTCAGTTTATGCCGCAAGAAGAATTACCGGAAGGCACAGCATATGAGGCGCATATCAGCGCGACGGGGAAAGTGCCCACGCGGGAAAATCTGCATGACTTTTTTAATGCCTTAGTATGGCTGAGTTTTCCAGAAATTAAGCGTCAGCTCAATGCCTTGCAAGCCGCACAAATTGCCGCACTAGGGATAGGAAAATCGCGCGGCCCTGCGCGTGACGCTGCGACCATCTTTGATGAAAATGCAGCACTTTTGGTTGTCGAGCATTCTGCAGCCGGAGACGAGTTAATCGAGGCGTTACGTCTGCATCAATGGGATTCCGCTTTTGTACAACAACGATCAAAATTTGATCGTTGCGCCAAGATATGGAGTTTTGGTCACGCCTTAATGGAAAAATTAGTCAATCCATATAAGGCGATCACTGCGCATAGTTGGGTACTCAGAGTTGAACCACAACACTTTGCTTTATCGCGTGATAATAGTTTGATGCAGATCGACCAACTCGTATCTCAACAATTGTTGACCCATAGATTGACCACCGCTGATTACACGCCGCTACCAGTGTTAGGTATTCCTGGTTGGTGGGAAGAGCAAAATCCCGGGTTTTACGCGGATCAGAGCGTTTTCCGACCACCACGCCAAAGAAAATAAGCGGCCAATTTTTGACCGCTTATTTTTCACTGCAAGATTTCGCAACTGGTTTACTTTAAAGTGTTAAGCCTTCGCCGTTGCCTGCAACTTTTGAAATAACTGGTCTTTCAAGTGAATACGCACTTTCTTGAGTGCTTCAAGAGCGACGTCGCCTAAGTGCTCAACACCGTTCTCAGCGCGGTTAACCGCCTTATCCGTTGCTTCATACTCATCAAACAATTTTGCAAAATGCGCGTCGCTCGATTTCAGGTCATGAATTTGTTCTTTGAACTCTGGAAAATCAACAGCCAATTGGTGATGTTCAACTTGCATAATAACTCCTGAATAGATGAGGAAAATTCCTGCTGTATCTATGATATTCGCATCCGCAAAGTCAATTGTGATCCAGATCAAGGTCATGCTGAATTGATCATCATACTCGATCAATTTTCCACGAAGCACTCAAAAGCTATAAAAACAAAACCCTCGCTACCTAAGTAACGAGGGTTGGTGTATGGAGCCTGACGATAACCTACTTTCACACTGGTTGCAGCACTATCATTGGCGCAGAGTCGTTTCACAGTCCTGTTCGGGATGGGAAGGGGTGGTACCAACTCGCTATGGTCATCAGGCATAACTGGGGGATTCCTTGTATTTTCGCTGTTCTGCGAAATACACAAAATCGAATTTTGTAGGGCGGGTGTGACCCGCCTAGTACTATCCTGTAAATACGTCCTCGCGTGTTAGAACCGCGCTGCTGAATTCATGTATTTACATTTCTAATTCACATCTTCATGAAGATAGGTATCTATAAGAGACGTATCTATACTTTTATAAAAGCAAAACCCCTCACTGTTTTCACAGAGAGGGGTAGCATTGGGGAGCCTGACGATAACCTACTTTCACACTGGTTGCAGCACTATCATTGGCGCAGAGTCGTTTCACGGTCCTGTTCGGGATGG